>JAFGPK010000087.1 GCA_016936235.1 Candidatus Fermentibacteraceae bacterium
CCATCGCAGAATGAGTGAGCTTGAGAAAAAGCTCTTTACCATCCAGAAAACAAGGGCTACTGCCGAGATAGAGGCGAGATACGAAATCCAGAAGGCCGAGCAGGGGGCCGAGATCCACCGTCTTAGGAATATTGAACTGGTGGAGAAGAATCGGCTTATCGATGCGCAGGCGGAGGTTCTCAGGAGAATAAACGAGGACTTGAACTACCACAGGGAAAAACTGAGCGAGAAAAACAGGGAGCTGGAGAGTCTTCTTAAAGAGAAGGAGGATTTCCTCAGCAGGATGATCGAGCATATCTCCGACGGAGTGATGATAGATGACCAGAGTGGCAGGATTGTCTACGCCAATGATCGCTTTCTGCAGATATTCGGATTCTCGAGGAGCGATCTTCAGACAATGGACCCTTTCATAACCATCGCTCCGGAATGGAGAGAAAGAGTCAGGGATTATCACGCCAGGAGGCTGGCCGGTGAGGATATCCCGGACAGATTCGAGTTCGAAGGCCTTAAAAAGGATGGTGAAAGGATATGGCTCGAGGTCGGGGTCGCTATCGTCGAGCGGGAAGGCGTCAAGCAGGGTACACAGTCTCTGGTGCGGGATATTACAGGCAGAAAGATACTTGAAGCCCGGCTTCTGCAGTCGCAGAAACTCGATGCCGTCGGAAGGCTGGCGGGAGGAATCGCGCACGATTTCAACAATCTGCTCACCGTCATCAAGGGTCATTCTGAGTTCATACTGGGAGGTATTGCCGAAGACGATCCGCTCCGATCTGACGCCGAGGAGATAAACAAAGCCGCTGACCGGGCCTCAGTACTCACACGGCAACTTCTTGCATTCAGCAGGCAGCAGATACTGCAACCGAAGATTCTGGATCTGAGGAGAGTCGTTTCCGGACTTCAGAAGATGCTCAGCAGGCTGCTTGGTGAGGACATCCATCTCGCTGTATCCTTCGCGCAGGATGCGGGGTGTGTCATGGCGGATGAAAGCCAGATCGAACAGGTCATCCTGAATCTGGTGATTAATGCAAGGGATGCGATGGAGTCGGGAGGTGAACTCGTCATCGACGTTGATAACGTCAATATTGATGCGCAATCACTGGTGATAAACCCCGATCTTCATCCCGGTCAGTGGGTGAAGCTCTCCATCATGGATTCCGGATGCGGAATGAATGCTGATACGCAGTCACGTATCTTCGAACCCTTCTTTTCCACAAAGATGAGCGAGAACGGCAGTGGTCTGGGTCTTGCCATGGTATACGGGATAGTCAGGCAGAGCGACGGCGTGATTGAAGTCAGCAGTGAACCGGGGGTAGGCACCACCTTCAATGTGTTACTGCCGAGGGTTCATGGAGATCAAACCCCCGAAGAGGTGCAGGTTGTCCGGGTTGCTGAACCCGGCAGGGGAGAGAGCATTCTTCTTGTCGAGGACGATGACTCTCTGAGAAGCATAGCAGAGGATTACCTTTCCCGGGAAGGATATGAGATCATCTCGGTCGCCTCGGCGGAAGACGCGCTGGAACTGAGTAAAAACACTGTCGATCGGATTCAGCTCCTTCTGACGGATATCGTGCTGCCCGGCGTAAGCGGTGTAGATCTTGCCGTAAAGTTGAGAGAAGACGGTTTTGAAGGCCGGATCCTCTTCATTACCGGCTATGCGAAGAAGACTGCTCTGCCTGCGGATCTGCAGAAGGGCGCCAGGGAAATCCTGCACAAGCCGTTCAGCCTTTCCACACTGAGCCGGAGGATCAGAGAACTGATGGATTCAGTGCAGGATATTTGAACCTGCCCGTATGAATCATTCTGACAGGCAGTGCCTGCCTGTTCCGGATCACGATTCCAGGGAACGATCCCGGGCTTCGGTCCAGGTGCCGCTTCAGAGATCCCGCTACCGGAATCCCAGAACCGTAGCCTTCTCCAGGATAACGCCTCCGGGAGAATCGAGCCTCAGGATGTACATTCCATCCTCGAGGCGATCAAGGTCGAAACTGTAATCCCCCGTTCCCAGGAATCCATGGACGATATTTCCCTGAAGCCTGCCTGAGATGTCAAAGACCTGAAGGTCATAACCGCCGGGTTCAAGCACATGAATACAAACAGTCAGCGCCGATGCCGGATTGGATTGCACTTCAAGGATTTCTGTACCCTGTCCGCCGGACCTACCCTCTTCGATCCCTCCGGGATACCAGCCCCATATAAGTACGCTTTCCAGTTCCGGCGTCACGCTTGAGTCCGTGGAATTCAGTATCGCTCTGTACTGAAGCAGGAGAATGGTGTCGGGAAGAATGTCTCCGAGGTAAGTTCCTGATTCCGTTATCGGATCGGTCCATCCCCCCATGGTTTCGGGAGTCATCCCGGTTCTGAGCTGGAAGCTTACATCCGTGCTGTCGGGTTCGATCGAGGTCCATTCGATGTCCCCCCATACGATCTCCCAGTCAGTGCCCATGGGGATCCACACGAGGGATGAAACCAGTGAGCCTGAATCGGGATAATCATCCGTTCCCCCGAACCCGGGACCCTTTTCCCCGCGTGAGAGCCAGTCCGGCATAAGGGTGAGCCTGCCCGCCGTCGACCAGTCTATCAGCTGGCTGTCCCAGAATGTGTCATCGAACCAGTATGCGGGACCCTGCACCCCGGGCCCTCCGGACCAGTCCGTCTGTTCCATGTCCTGACCTGGACAGACCGCCGGCAAAAGAATGACAAAAAGGAATAATGAGCACTTCATCGTCCACCGTCCCCCCATTCCAGCAAATTACTACCCCGTAATAGAATACGATGGAGCTGGATCAAGGTCAATGGGGATTGTGCAGGGGCCTTTGTCGAATACGATCCCCTCCACCCTGCAACCGCAAGGGATTCGGCGGATTCCCGGAAGCAGGGATCCCCGGGAAGATTTCGGATTGCCTCGTCGCGGTCGTCGCAGTAAAGGATCATTATCCGGTTATTGTACCGTTGCTTCGAGTATCAGGCAGGAGTAAAGGCGTTTCCATCTCTCAGGCATGCCCGGGATCACGCAGCGGTATTCGATATCGCTGATCACCGTCGCCTCGAAAGTGATGCTGAGCGTATCCGATGTCATCCAAAGGACGTCATTCCACTGCTCGGCGTTGGTCCATTCCCAGACGGGCGTCGTGCCTGAGGGGAGTCCGACAGGCTCCCTTGATCTCCATCTCCCGCCTGAGTACTCGAAGACCATCGTGTACACCCCGCCCTCCCGGATCGCCTGGTCAATCCGGCTGAGTCCCGCGCCGCCGCGTGAAGCGTTATTGATCTTCCCCCGGATCACATCCAGCATTTCAAGAGGTTCGATCCTGAGCAGCGTAAGAGTGCCCGCAGTATCTGCACAACCGGATTCCAGCAGCACGACGACGGTATCACCGTTGCTGACTAGGAACTCGTGCCCGGAACCGGTTTCATCCTGCGACACCCAGGCCACCGTTCCCCCGGCGCTCTCACATATACGCGGAAGGTTCAGGTGGTAGGTGCAACTTATCTCCGCACCGGTCTGTGCTTCTCCTCGGAGAGTCTCCAGGGCGATAAGGGAGAAGTCGCCCGAGCACCAGTCTTCCCCTTCGAACGCCTCAACTGAGACCACTTCCGCGGTCAGCACGCATCCCGCCATGGGAAGGACCTCGTCCAGGTCCATGTATACTATCTGTGTAGCGCCGGCCGGGGCCATCATCACAGCCAGTGCCGCAGCGGCGGTCTTCATCGGACAATCCTCCGGAAACTGCTCGACCCGTCTCTTCTTCCAGGATGCGCTACCCGTGCGGGCATTCATCACCGACGATACTACAGCGGGACCAGGTAGGCCGTCAAATCCGGAAGGATTGATTGTCAGTCCGGTTTGCCTAAGTACCCTTCATCGAATAGTATTCATCGGAAGAGTAATTCAATCCTCCAATGAAAGGCAGGTCATGAAGGCTCAGATGATGTTCGCGGTCCTGATGTCGGCCATGGCATCCGCCGCCACCCTCACCGTAGGGGAGGGACTGGAATACGAAGATCCTCACGATGCCCTTGCCCTGGTCCAGGACGGTGATACGGTCCTGATACTGGCCGGCACCTACGAGTTCGACCAGTCCCTTGAGCTCTGGGGCAGGAAGGATGTCGCAGTCATCGGAGGGGAGGGGGCCGTTCTGGTTTGCAACAGCCGTACGGAGAATGTCATGTGGATAGTGAACAGCGACAGGGTAACCGTCAGCGGCCTGAGGGCCACCCATACCATGCCTGAGGCGGAAGAGAGGTGTTACGGGAACGTATTCGCCATTGACAGCTGCGACAGCGTCACGGTCATGAACTGCGACATCTGCGGCTGCGGGGCCATCGGCGTCTACACCTTCAACTGCGGGGACGTGTTCCTCAGGAACAATTTCATCCACGACAACACCCTCTGGGCCGTGCAGTACGAGGGGCAGAACCTGCTGGCGGAGGACAGCGGTATTCCCGGTCTGACCATGGAGGGAAACACCATCGTCAACAACGGCGGCAGGCGGACGGACATGGTTCTGTCCAAGGGCACATCCACGGGAGAGCTGGTGGATATCACCAACGATGGCGGCTACCTGGTGATGGTCTTCACGGGATCGCCCCGGGACAGGCTCAGCGTATGCTACCTTTCCCCCGGCTGCCGCGGTCCCTGGCTGGATATCTTCCGGGATCCCGGGGACTACATCGGCTCGATGATGGAGTACGAATGGCGCCAGGTGCTCACAGTCTTCCCTCCGTACGATTACGGCGAGGAGATACTGGAGATTACGTCGGTAAGACTTCCCGAATAGCCTGAAGGGAGCGAGGGGACCCGCATGGACATTGGCCGTCAGAGGCTGGTGAGGCTCCTGGTCAACATCGGCAGGTACATTCTGTTCTTTCTTGGACCCGGCATGCTGTACCAGTACCTGAGGAAGAGGAGCACCTGGAAGCGTCTGGAGGAATACGCCGCCCGGAACGGTATCGAGAGGCGACTCACGGATTCCCTCGACGATTTCGGTGAGCTCCACTGGATCGCTGACGGAAGAGGCGTCACCGTGAGGATATGCTATGACAACCCCAATTTCGGGCCGTGGATATCCGTGAGACTCCGCCTCGACACGGAGATGCTGGACCTCAAGACCTACAAGCCCATGACCCGGCCCGGGGAGGGATGGGAGCGGTTCGACTCACCGGACCCTGTCTTCAACAGGCTTTACAGGTCCAGATGCGTTTGGTCCGTCTACAGTGATCAGCTTCTCTCCCGCCCGGAGATATTCAGCCGCATGGTCCGTTTCTTCGGGGACTGGATGCTCTACCTCTCCTCGGACATCGGCATCAACGGACTGGTTGTGGATGGAAGGTCCGTAACGTGTCACTTCGGCCCATCGGTCATCAGGAGCATGTACCCCTACATCACCCCGGAGGAGATAGAGGCAGTCCTGCCGGACATGCTGGAACTCGCGGACGTCTTCGACTCGGCCTTCGCGGGAGGACAGGCTGTCCGATGAAGGGCTGGCGGGGGAGGATGCTCCTCATAGACCTCACTTCCGGGAATCACCGGTTCGAGAGTATCGATCCCGGCCTCTGCAGGTCCTGGATAGGCGGCAAGGGTCTGGCGGGTCATTACCTCTATCCCGAGATCACCCGTTCCTGGGACGATCCCGGACTGCCCCTGGTTTTCATGACTGGTCCGCTCACCGCCACCGCCTCTCCGGCTTCCGGACGGACATGCGTGGCATCCAGGTCCCCGCTCACGGGAACCATAGGGGACTGTTCCGTGGGCGGCAGCCTGGGGTGGCAGCTGAGAAGGGCCGGCATCGACGGCATCGTCATCACGGGCCGTCGCGGGAGCCTGTGCGGAATAGAGATTGCCGACGGAGAAGTCTCCATCGAGGATGCCCGCCGGATGGCGGGCATGACGGTGGACAGGCTTCACGCCGGTCTGAAGAGGATGGGTGCGGTGGCCTGCATCGGACCCGCCGCTGAGAACGG
>JAFGPK010000088.1 GCA_016936235.1 Candidatus Fermentibacteraceae bacterium
CCCAAGGGCCTGGAACCATGCAATATACACACGTGAAACCGTCCCGAAGCTATCTTAGAAAGTGGAGGGAAACATGGGGGCTGGTCACCCCAGCTCACGGTGTCGCCCTCCTGTACGAATATGAACTCCAGGTCATCCCTGAAGCAGTCAAGGTAATGATCCAGATCCAGGGAGACGTATGAGTATTCCAGGTTCTTCAGAACCTTCCAGGCGCTGTCCACGGGAGAGAAATACTGGAATGGAGGGACTACCGGATCCTCGGTAGGGGATGAGCAGGAGAGGACCGTAACCAGAGCCGCTGTCAGAACGACCGCGCCAAACAACAGCCGGAAACCGGCATCCCGGGATCTGCATCTGTTGAGAAACCACTTCCCGGTCACCATCCACCCCCTTCCTTCGCCGTCGGCTGATCCAACGATTATAGCGGACCGCATCTATAATTGTTCCTCGATCGTAACAAGCGGGACCATAACGTTTCATATTGACGCTCCCACTACTTATATGGAATACTTGTCAGGAGGTCTTTGATGCGCAGATTCTGCCCGATGCTCCTGTCGTTCGCCCTTCCAGTCCTTGCACATGCCGATTCCGCCACCCAGACCGACTGGTCGTCCGGTCCGGGGCAGGAGGGTCCCGTCTCCTCCTGGGGAACGTCCTTCGATTGCTGCTCCTCGATGAACTGGTTCGAGGAGCAAGGGGTGCTGACACTGGGTTCCGACAGGGTGGACACGCAGATCACCATCTCATCGGGAGCCATCGGGTGGATGTGGGCCGCCGACATGGACATGGACGGGGACCAGGACATCATCGGCTGCGATCAGACCGCCGGGACGATCCGGTCCTGGGAGAACCTGGACGGACTGGGCGGCGCCTGGTCCGAACTGGAGCAGTTAGAAATCCCATGGGCCGAGGAACTGTCCTATGTCACAGCCGCCGACTTCGACGGGATGGGCCAGATGTACATCGCCGTAAGCTACATGTACGGGGGCCGGGTCCTCATCTGCGAGTCCTCCTGGCCCTCATACTGGTGGGACGTTCCGTTGGAGGAATTTGCCATGGTTGGTATCCTCCTCCCCTGCGACGTGGACGAGGACGGTGACATGGATCTGATCGCCCAGCGAGAGTTGAGCTGGTACTGGTCCATCGAGGTGTACGAGAACATCGGTTTCGGATACAGCTGGAGCTCCCATACACAGGGGTTCATCATCTCGGACATGAAGCTGGCGGACCTGGACGGGGACGGGGACCAGGACATCGCCGCCGCAAGGTACTGGGGCGGGGGTGTCGCCTGGTACGAGAACGGTCCCGGCTGCAATTTCTTTCTGCATCTCATCCGTGATACGTCCGGAGCCTGCGCCGTGGGGACGGGGGACCTGGACGGAGACGGGGACATCGACATCGTAGCGGACTTCGGCAGCATGCTGGAGTGGTACGAGAACGATCTTCAGGGCTCCGGCAAGTGGTCCGTCCATGAGATGACCGGGCTCGGCACTCCCTACTGGCCGGTAATAGCCCTCGGTGACTTCGATCACGATGGAGACGTGGATATCGCCCGGAGGTCGTCCGGCAACCTGTATCTGGCATGGAACGCCGGCCACGGAGAGGCGTGGACCGCTGAATCCTTCACGGGAGCCGGTTTCCAGGATGGAGGTATCCGCGCCACGGACCTGAACGGGGATGGCATCTCCGATTTCATCGCCAGCTGGATGACCTCTGCAGGGCTCAAGTGGTTCAGGTTCGCCGAGCCGGCCATGGAAGGTATCCTGACCTCCTCGATCCTCCAGCTGCCGCAGGACCCTCATTGGGGTGAGATAACCTGGGAGTGCGAGGAGCCTTCGGGAACCGCGCTGGCTTTCCAGGTCCGCTCCTCGGACGATCCGGGGGATCTGGGGGAATGGTCGGACACACTCACAGTTTCCGGCACGAGCCTTCAGGGCATCCTGGGGGACTTCGACAATTACTGCCAGTACCGTGTTCTTCTGTTCACCGGGGACCCCGATTCCACTCCGGTCCTCCAGGAAGTGAGCATCGATTACGATCCCCTGGGTATCCCGGGTGGTGAGCGCGCCTCTCCGGAGTTCTTCCCGGTCTCACCCAATCCATCTTTATATGATGTGGACCTGAGGTTCTACCTCGCCTCCGAGGGTTCTGTGGACCTGGATGTCTACGATATCACAGGCAGGGTCGTTCGGTCCGCGAGGATGGATGACCTGTCCGAGGGTGAACACACCCTGCGGTTCACTCCTCCGCATCCCGGAGTGTACTTTGCTCGCATCCGCTGCAATGAATGGACCGGCATCCGCCGGTTCGTGGCGATCTGATACCGGGATGCGACTGCCAAAAGGACTGCCTCATCGCAGGTCGTTGCACTTCTCCACCCGGTTCCTGCCAAGGTGCTTGCCCCTGTACATTGCCTGATCGGCCCTGCGGATGACTTCGTCCACAGGCATCTCGCCGCCCTGGCATACTCCGAAGGTCATGGAGATGTGGATGTTCTCGTTGCCTGCGGCAAAGGACTCATCCTCCATGATGGACCTGAGGGATTCTGCCACGGTGACTGCATCTTCCACATCGGTCTAGTGAAGCTTTATGCTGCTCTGAACAGTCTGTATCCACTGCTGGGGAATGGTTGACAGCTGGGTGCATGTGTGGTCTACTCCCGGGCCTTCATAGGGAGAATACTGCCCTTACCCGGGGCCGGCGGGGTTGGAGGGGCTTCCGCAGGAAGCAAGGAACAGTATTGAGAGCGCAAGAAAATACCTTGATACAACGGTTCCCATTTTATCCCTCCTTAAGAATTACCGGATCGCTCTATCGGGAATTGATAAACTACTCTCCGGTACTCGGAAAGGTCACCCTTAAGCAGCTATGCGGTTTTCGGTCGACTGATGTGAGATGTTGGCAGTAAGTACATTACATATTCTATTAGTCGGGAGAGACTGCGAACGGGTTGTCGGATGACGGTAAGCAAGTTGCTTGCATGAGACATGAGCGATAAGGCAGGTGAACCTACACATCAATGATCATTCCTATAACTGTCGCGTTGTGTGCGTTAGTCGGGCTGGGTCTTGCCACCTGGTACATTAAAAAGCTATTCAAAGGACCGGACTACTTAGAATTGCCTGTCTACTATCCTTTCAAATCGAAGAAGACGGAGCGGCAATACCATCGATATTACGATGAAAGGTCGAAGGAATGGCCGACGCCATCGGAAACCCGGTATATCGAAGGTTCTTATGGCAAGACATTCGTGAGAATATGCGGGCGGGAGAATGCTCCCCCGCTAGTGCTGCTTCCATCAGGCTTTGCTTCCTCACTGATATGGCTTCCGAATATCCAGGGGCTTGCGCCACACTTCAGGATCTATGCCGTAGACAACATATATGACGTCGGCCGAAGCGTTAACACCCGTCCGGTTGTGGATGGGCGGGATCTCACGGAATGGCTGGATGCACTATTCACAGAACTGGAACTTGGAGACAACATCAGTTTGTTGGGGCTCTCTTTCGGAGGGTGGCTTGCGAGCCAGTACGCGATTTGCCACCAAGACAGGTTGCACGGCGTCGTGTTGGCCGCACCAGTCGCCACAGTCCTCCCTCTGCCAGGAGAATGGGCCTGGCGAGGGATCATGGGGGCTCTATCACCCCATAAGTTCTTCATGACACATTTCCTGACCAACTGGATGTGTCAGGACCTGGCGAAGAAGGGGGACGAATTCAGCAAGCGAATGCTAGCGAACTGGATGAATGACGCGTTGATGGCAATGAAGTGTTTCACGTTCAGAATGCCCATTACGCCAACAGTTCTTACAGATGAGGAGTTCCAGAGCCTAAGAATCCCTGTACTCTTCCTGGTGGGAGAGAACGAAGTCGTGTATCCAGCAGATCGAGCTGTACATCGTATAAATGCAGTGGCCCCATCGATAATCACCGAAGTGATCCTGAATGCTAGCCATGATCTCACGATCTCGCAGACACAGATTGTAAATAGCAGGGTCACATCGTTCCTGCTGGGAACAGAAGCGGACGTATTCAGTGGTCAGTAGAATTAAAGCAATGTCCGAGATCAACTAGGTCTAGCAAGAATTGGGGACGCGTATCCTCCCTGCTGACAACCAGCTGCACCTGACCTGCAGAGCGGCAGATGAGCTTGAACGTCAGGTGGTTATCACAGAGGGGGCTCTATTCATTCTACAAGCCTGCGATGATCATTCTAGTGATGTCTTTCGTGGTTGCCTGCTCCGATCGCGGGCAGACTCCGGTAGAAAAGATCTCTTTCATCTAGCAGCCTCCTGTCATTAAGCGGATTTTAAGTACCTGAATCTGTGGGAGGACCCCAGGCCGCCTCCACAGTCAATGGAGATGGTCTGCGAGCCTATCGCGGAATATGCTTCCTGGAAAGATGATGTGCCTGAGATAGAAGTCGGTTAGAAATTCTGCAGACTGGCTTCTAGAGGGAGCAGTACTCCCTGAGGCAGTACTTCCTGTGAAGATTCGCTCGAAAGCATCTTTGACCAGGCTTGTTTCAGGCAGTATAGAAAGTCTCAGGCAGGAATCGTAGGATTTGTCAGGGTGAATGGACTGCTCTGGGTGCAGAAGACTGGAAGGAGTAGAATCCACTTTCCTATTACTCAGTGATGCCCGGCTCTCGACTCTTCAAATGGATTATCCTGAATCAGTACATTGACCTGTCATTTCAGGCGGGATTATCTTAATCACAGTATTGATTTAATATCCGTGCGGTTTTCGAATCAGCCATCTCCAGGGAGGATAATGAAACGCTTTAAATATTTTGTCGTTCTTGCAGTTCTTGGGTTATCCGGCATCAGTATCGCACAGGGAACATGGACGGTCATGCAGCCCATGTGTGCTTCCATGGGATGGGGCGGAACACTGGAATGGACAGGTGATGATTACATTTTCGGGCTGAGGGGGTGGGTGAACGGAGTCACCAATCCCAGAGAATTCTACAGGTACAGAATATCCGTTGACAACTGGACCTCCATGACGGATTTCAATTACGACCCCTACTGGGGAGCCGGCCTGGCATGGGACGGTTCGGATCATATCTACGCCTGCAACGGCAACGGGAACGGTTATTTCAGCAGGTACAGCATCTCCGGGAATTCCTGGGAGACCAGAGCTCCAGCTCCGGAGTCTGGTATAAGGCATACTGGCGACGCTCTAGCATGGGCAGGCGGCGATTACATCTATCTGCTCAAGGGAAACAACCAGGCGTATTTCTGGTGCTACAGCATCTCAGGGAATTCCTGGAACTGGATGACCAATGCTCCCGGAACCGTGGACTTCGGAGGGTCACTTGCCTGGGATGGAGACCAGTCGCTCTACGCATTGAGAGGAGGCAGCACCACAGATTTCTGGAGGTATGACATACCTTCGGATACATGGTACTCACTGGCACCCACACCGGGACCGGTGAGCGAGGGCGGCAACCTGGTTTCGGATCACTACGGTTACATTTACGCTTACCAGGGGAATGACATCGCCGTATGGAGGTATTCCACAACCAGGGACAGCTGGACCGAACTGGCATCGGTCCCGGACACGGTCAGGCTGGGCTCGGCCATTTCATGGGCTCAGGGCGGCCTGTACGCGCTGCAGGGAGATTTCAAGGACGGTTTCTGGAGGTTCGACGGTTACGATCTGGAAGTCTATCAGATGGAAAGCCCAAACGACACGATCCCAGCGGACTCTGCAGTGACGCCTGCTGTCAATATAAGAAATACAGGTACACTTACTGCATCAGGTTACAGCGTGATGTGCCGTATCGATTCATCGGGTGTGAACGTCTACCAGGAAACCATGAATCCAGTGGCCATCGACCCGCAGGTACAGCTGCTTGTGGACTTCCCCCAGTGGACACCGCCCTATCCGGGAAACTGCATGTACGATATCTACTTCATTGCGGACATTACCGATGATTTCGATGCCGGCAACGATACCCTCCATTCCGAAATATGGGTGGGTGATCCGGTGGGTATCGAAGGACCGGCCCAGGGGCCGATTGAGTCCGCTCTTCTGCTTCAGAATGTACCCAATCCCATGCACTCCATGTCTGAGATTACTTTCAGAGTTCCCGGCACAACCCGTGCGGAGCTGAGTATCTACGATATCTCTGGAAGATGTGTCTCGACTCTGATGGATGAAGTACTGCAAGGCGGGGAGTACTCCTGCACCTGGAACGGCATAGATAAAACCGGCAGGTCCGTGGAGAACGGTCTCTACCTCTACAGGCTTTCGACAAGTGAAGGTTCAGTGACAAGGAGCCTCATTGTTCTGAGGTAGACGAGGGTCCGCCGTCTCTCAGGGAGAAACGTAGACGTAGTTCTCCGAGTCCTTTTCTTCTGCGAAATAGTACACCAGGGGGTGGGAACACTCCAGGGCTCCGTTTTCACATGAGAGAATGAGATTCAACGAAGACTCGAATACTGTTCTTTACAGAGGGGAACATTTTCATCCCGGTCTTGCCGGGAACTTCGATGTTTCTGATCCCGGTCATTCATCAGAATGAGCTTGGCAGCTACATTCAGAAACTGCAGTAACAAGCGGGAAGACGTTCCGGAGATAGAGGTCGGGTGAATGAGATCTTCTGGCTTCCATGGAAAGGTACATCTCCGGGGATGGATCTTGCTTTCTGTGGTTGCTCCCTGCTCGTTGACTGATTGGATACGTTCCAATACTATACAATTTAGTACTTAAACTGCTGAAAACCGGAGGGTATTCGGGCCGATTAGCAGAATCACGGGGTAGATCGTGAATAAAGGGAAATCCAGTTTCCTATTGTTCGGTGTTTTTTTACCCCGTTCTCTCATTAGTCGTATATTCATAGAAACTGCAAGTCTGGAGGGGCGCCATGCAGGAATACGTTGAGAAACACGGGATCCGCACATCGAAAGGTATGGACCTCACCGTTCTCGAATGCAGGCCGGAGCAGTTCGGGGAAGCTACCTGGTCGCAGTACATCTCCCTCTGCCACAGGATGAGCCTGGAGTTCGATCCTGATTCGCCTCCCACACCGGGCGAGCAGCTGAGGAAAAGGATGCTGGACCCAAGCAAGGATTACGACCTCGTCAGGTTCCTGGCATTCAGCAGCGGAACAGGTGAGCTGCTGGGAAAGTGCGTCATTGATTATCCGAACTCCAGCTCCCCCATTTTCGAGGAAGGCATCCATACGGCGGATATTGAGATCGAAGTGGACCAGCGGCACAGGAGAATGGGCGTCGGAACCGCGCTCCTGAGGGTCGCTGCCGAAAAACTTGTTCCCCTTGGCAGGGGAGATGTCCAGACGATCTTCTCACTACACTCCGGCCGGGATTTCTTCAAGGCGATGGGGGCAAGGGTTATATCGGAGAGATCCGTGAACAGGCTCTACATGAAGGATGTCGACTGGGGGCTCATGAAGAGGTGGACTGAAGACAGCAAAGCCCTTGAAGAAGGAGTCCGTCTGGAATTCCATGACAGCTGCATTCCGGATACCGACCTGGAGGAGTTCTGCCGCGTGTACACCATCTGCGGTAGATCCGTGCCCGATTACCATGACGGATTCGTAGCGGCCGAACAGATCTCTCCGCATACAAGGAGATCCAGTGAGGAGCGGTGGAAGTCCCTCGGAATAAGATGCCTGACACTCTTCTCCAGAGAGCCCTCCGGAACCATAAGCGGACTTACCGAGTGCTACTACTACTCGAAAGACACTCCCTATGCGGCCGGACAGGACCTTACGGGGGTACTGGTTCCTTACCGGAACAGGGGTACGGGCAAATGGCTGAAGGCCGAGATGATGATGATCCTCAGGAGGATATTTCCCGCGGTGCAGTTCGTTGAAACTGACAACTCCAACGACAATGAACCTATGATGGCCATCAACAACGCCATGGGTTACAGGAGGTTCAGAGATCAGTGGCTGGCCAAGATCGATCTCGGAGACCTGCCCACCGGTCCGGCCGGAAATCGATCTGCAGGCAAGCAGGAACATTGAATCATCTTAGATTCTGACAGTCAATGAGTAATATTCTTAAGAACAGACAGCTGTTGCCGGTGATGAAGGGGCATTTACCGAACCGTTGAAGATGAATCCCATGGGAACGGTCTGGAGATCGGGAGGCTTTCTACACTACTCTTCACTAGGGTTACGACGGGTTTGCTCGAATGTCCTGCATAGATGTGAAAGAACTGGAAATGCCGGTGGTCCTGGCGGAGGGGTCATACCCTGTCCCATTCTGGACCTGTCCAGGAACCGCATCCCGTAAACCATTCTGGTTTTCGAACAAGGTAGTTAAGCCCGGAAGCGAAGATGGTACTAGTTGGTTCACCAATTCCCCCCAACCCTCCCGGGGGTTTTCTCGTTTCTGTCTTCCTTGATATCAAAATGCATACACTGTGCAGGTTCAAGCAGTGAATAGTCCTGAGCGGCAGTCCCGTTGGGTACGCTTACAAGTGCTCTAAGCGTCATGACCATAGGAAGAACAGTTCCCTCGATGATGTTCCCCCAATTAGAGGTTGGGTGAATCGGGTCTATCGACTCCAGAAGGATAGGTCTTCGCTGGGGACACGATCTTGAAACACTCCAGGGCTTCATCCCGGCTTGACCGTTCTTTTCCTCTAAGATATTTTAAAAACAGTAACTGAAATATACGGAACTGGATGATAGATATAGTCCAGAAGGATGGTTGCTGGACTGTCCGTGGAAGGCGTGAAGTCCATTTCCTGTTCCTCATTCACCGGACAGAACATGAAAGGTATGGAGCCAGTTTCCTCTTCTCCATGCAAGATCAGTGGAGGTGGTCGAATGGGTCGCTTCGTCATTATTGTGATGCCGCTACTGCTGCTGGTCCCGCCAATCGCCGCCGACTGGGAGAGCACGGGCCCGCCAGGGGGACCCATCCTGGACCTTGCCCAGTCTCCCTCCTCCCCAACGGTGCTCTACCTTATCAGCAACAACGATCCCGTGGACGTGATGAAGACCACCGACGGCGGCCTCAACTGGTACAGGGTCTCGACGATGGACGGCACAGTGAACTGCATCGAGGTCTCGTCGAACGGCAACGTGTTCATGGCGGGAGTCGAGCACATCTGGAGGTCCGTCGACGGCGGTTTGTCCTGGGCATCCACAGGCTGTCCTTCCTGCGTGATTCGTGACATCGCCAGCAACGTCCTGATGCCGTCACGTGTGATCGCCATCGGAGACACCCTCACCGGCAGCTGGCATGACGTGATGTACTACTGGTCCGAGGACGGTGGGGCTACCTGGTCGGACCAGCCCTTCCTGGTTTCCATGTCCCAGTTCTTCGGTTACGGGGCCGCATTCTCAAGGACCGACGCCGGTTTCAACTACCAGTGCATGTACGCTTCCGATATCCCGGACAAGTGCACCGTGTTCGCCGGCTCCTGGATGACTGGCTATAACATCTCCCCCAGCTCCACCTGGTGCCCCACCTCAATCGACGGAAGGCCGGGGGATACAGAGACCATCCTGGTCGGTACCTACAACGGCATACTCCGGACAGACGATCTCGGAACGAACTGGAGCACGGCCGGCGGGAGCAGCAGCCACATCTATTACGACGTGAGCTACTCTCCCGCGAACGGCAACTACGCGTACGCGTCCAGTGACCTGTCGGTCCACCGCAGCACCGACGCCGGTCAGACATGGACCTCCAGCTCCAGCGGTCTCGCCGGGTGGACGTTCCTCACGGCAGTACCGAGCTGCAGCGACCAGAACACGGTCTACACCACCAGCAGCGCCGGGTTCTTCCGCAGCACCGACGCTGGTGTTACCTGGACGCCTTCCAACAGCGGCCTCCTGATCGGCCAGTCCCGGGCCATGGCCCTCTCCCCCTCGCAGCCCCAGACCGTCTATCAGGCACAAAACGGCATGGGGGTCTGGAAATCCACGGACAACGGAGAGACATGGGCAGCCACAACCTCACCCTTCTTTGCTGGAGAGGTATGCGCCATGGCAGCGAATTCCGACACGGACGTGGAGGTCCTGGCGCTGACATCGGGACTCTACTCCTCACCCAGACTCTATCGCACCACCAATGGGGGATCTTCCTGGACCAGCGTCGATCAGCATTACGCCTCGGCGGGAGCGGTCTGTCCCGATCCTGCAAGCGCGGGCACATACTGGACCGCTGGCTCGGTCACCTCGGGTTCCGTCCAGCTCGCGTGCGTGTCGAAGACCACGACTTCCGGGCCACCGTGGGAGCGCGACACGCTAACGACGAGCGACAGCCGGCTCCACGCCCTTGCGGTGGCCCCCTCGGCCACCTCCACGGTCTATGCCGGAGGAAGGGAGCTCGGTTCCCCGGCACTCTACAGGACCACCGACGGTGGATCGACCTGGACGAAGATGTCCGCCACCGGCCTGTTCGGATACATCTACGCTCTCGCGGTCAGGCCCGATGCCCCCAACACGGTCTACGCCGGAACGCCTCAGGGTATCTTCAGGTCCACTAACGGAGGCAGCAGTTTCACGAAGGTATCGGCCACCATTGCCGGCGTTCAGTGCATCGTCGCGGATCCACTCGCCTCCGCGCTGCTCTACCTCGGGACCGAGTCCATGGGCGTCCACACTTCGACCGACGGCGGCACGACCTGGACCCCTATCAACGACGGTCTGACGAACACCTGTGTGAATTGCCTCGCTCTGGCCTCCGGCCAGTACCTGCACGCCGGAACGCAGGGCAGCGCCGGCTACCGCCTGAGCCTCTCCGTCGGGATCCCTGAGAGCGAGGCCGCCACGCTCCCCCTGTTCCGCCTGAGCCTGACGCCCAATCCAAGCGAGGGGAGCACGACCGCACTGTTCGAGCTTCCAGAGGCCGGCCCCGTACGCCTGGAAGTCTTCGACCTGGCGGGAAGGCTGGCGGCGGTCCCGATCTCGGGATGGCTTGGAGCAGGGGCTCATAATGTCTTGTGGGACGGACGGACCGACTCGGGTATTATGGCTCCGAACGGGATTTACCTGATCAGGCTGACGGCGGGTTCGCGACAGGCCTCTGCCAGGCTCGTGCTGGCCAGGTAGAGGCTCCCGAGCCACGCCATCCCCTGGAGGGCAGGGCATGAGCGCTTCGAGGGACACTGGCCGTACACATACAGGAATACCATGCATAGTGTATCATGCATTTTTCTA
>JAFGPK010000089.1 GCA_016936235.1 Candidatus Fermentibacteraceae bacterium
AGTATACGCCGGAGGGTGAGTGGTCAGGATTCATAGGAGGGAGGGGAGAAGGCCCAGGGGAGCTTGTCATGCCCCACTGGATGGAACTTCTTCCAGACGGGTCCATCCTTATACAGGATGTTACGGACCTGGGACTCTATTCACCGGAAGGCGAGTGGATGAACCACATCTTCACCCACTCCGGCAACTGGCCTTCGCAGCACGCCGTAACGGGGCCGGAGAGCTTTGCCATCCTATGGCACGAATTCATTCGCGAGCCTTCACTGATCCTGAGGAAGTTCATCGCCGGCTACGATCTGGAGGGTGAACTCCAGGCCGAGTTCATGAACGACTCCGTACCGGTCCCGTCAACCCCGGACAACAATACGGAGATCATCAACAGGACCCAGTTCTCCCATTACTTCGCCGGCGACCTTGACGGAAACCTGTATCTCGTGCAGAGGCACTTACCGGAGTACACGGTTGTCTGCTTCGGTCCCGACGCGGTTCCCTTCGATACGCTGACCCTTGAAGTACCCGTAGTGGAGCGGACCGATGAGGAACTGGCGCTTGAAAAACAGCACATCGAGGAGTACCTGAACGGCATGGGGACTTCCAATGTCATGGAGTGGATATACGAGCCGGACTCCTTCAGGCCGCCCATAAGCGGAATATGGCTGGGGTGGCGGGGGAACCTCTGGGTCCTCCGGGGCGATCAGGAAATACCGGTCTTCGATGTCTGGAGCATCCCGGAGTGTGAACTGCTCTACACGGCGACACTGGACCTGGAAGTACCTCCCACGGAGTTCCTGACCTTCTACATAACCCCCTGGTGCAAGGATTTCCTGGTGGTGCATGAGGACGAGGGAATGGTGCAGAGGCTGCTCCTGGTCGATGCGGAGTACCCGGGAACGGAGCAGGACTGAATGGCTCTACGTTAATGTGAGTGTCTGGAACAGCCAGGGAAGGCGTCTCCTCCCTGGCTGTTCTCCTATATTCCCGACAGCTACTGCGATCCCAGCAGCGCCTTTACTGCACCAAAGGTCGTGCATTCGAGGCCATTGGTGTATGTCAGGAGGATGTGCGGGCAGTCCTGGGTAGTGAAACCGCTTGCAGACTGCCATTCTCCCGTGAGCGACCTTGCAACCGTCCCGGTCCAGTTCCAGTTGTAGACCGCTCCATAACCATCAGGCCAGGCGTACTCGATAATTATGTTCCCGCTTCCGCTATAGCTGAAAGGCGTTTCAAGGTCGATCTGGAACCACTGGTTCGGTTCGGGCGCTGATATGGTGCAGTCCTCCTCCCAGAACACAAGCTGACGCGTTCCCGGCGAGTAATTACCGTCGAAACCCGTCCCCAGCTCGTCGCCGGAACAGTAACCGATGTATATGACCAGTGTATCTAGAGTTACGTAAGTCGCCCCCGCCTGGATAGTCCTCATAAGTGATATTGCTTCGATATCTATAGGTGATCCTATCTCATCCTCAAGGTAGAGGGTCTGGTATCTCATGCTGGCGGCGCAGTCACCACAGAACGGATTGTTGGAGGGAAGCTCGTTCTCTCCTATCTCAACCGAATCCGAGGAAACCGCTGCCGCCAGAAGCATAAGCACTGCTGCAGGTATTCTCATGTCGTCCCGCCTGCTTTCATTCAACAACTACGGCTCTGGCCACAGCCGTGCCCTCTCCGGAAGATACCCTTGCGAAGTACACGCCTGCTCCGTCCAGCTGCAGTGAATAGGGTATGTCCTCTGTGACTGGGATACGGGCAACGCACCTGCCGGTGATGTCGTAGACCTCCAGGATGCCCTGCCCCTGGTCCAGTCGGCCGGCAGTGATGGAAAGTCGGCCGTATGACGGATTCTGACCTAAGGCAAGAGTAGGGCCTTCGCCACCACTGCAGCCCTCTTGCTCCTCGATGCCCGTTACCGCACCAAGGTAGTCGTACCAGGCATTCATGACTTCATCCCCGGAGGCGTTGTGGTTCTGCACAAACACGGCAAGATGCAGGTTGGTGAATTCCCAGCTTCCGGTATCGTAGTCGACGGTCACCGTCATAGTATCCGGGTAGGATGGGCCGAAGCTGATCGCCTGACCGGAGGTACCGAAGAGTTCCTCCCTGAATGCCTGGTCGAACGTTCCACTGGCGAAGTATCCGGTTCCCGGGATCTCGCTTTCCACGATTATCGCATGAATTTTGAGGTCCGTGTCGCCGAGGTCCTCCTCTGCTATGAGCGTAATCTCTATCGTGCCGCTTCCGTTGGCGACATAATTATCCACCTGTATCTCCAGATGGCAGGGCACGGCCATTCGCGCGTTGTACGCGGATACGAGGCCGCTGTAGCTGAGAGTGGCTTTGATCTCACCGTCAAACTGAAGCCAGGGGACGGCGTTTACGCCGTAGAAATTCTTCCGGATGTTCTGCTCTGCTGGATTGGCCACGTAGATCGGGTCGGAGGATGATGGCCATGAGACATGAGGCCTCACTACGGCCAGATGCTCGGAGTAGTTAGCAAAGAATGAGTTGATGGTCGGTTCGAAATTCCAGCACGGGCTGCAGCCGCAGTTTGTGAAATCCTCCATCAGGACCACTCTCTCGGCGGCGAAGCAGGTTCCGGCAAGGATTATAAGTACAGTGATCATCGAGATGTTCTTCATTATTCTTCTCCTGTTCAACCATGGATCCCGAAGCGGGATCATCGTCAGTGATGGCTTGCCTGCTTGTATCGCAGGCTGTCAGAAGAAGGCTGCGGGAAAGTCCAGCATTTGGTTACCCCCTACACTGCGTCACAGCATCTCTGCCGCGGATCAGTAGGGGCTTTGTGCTATCTGAATCAACAGAGGGATGCTGCGTAGTAAATATCGGGAACTCTCACGGAGTTCATGGCTTCGTATCAAGTGCGATTGCACAAGCGCATGTCATACCTCCGTATGTGAAAGGTGAATTTCTCAGCAGCATGGTAGGATATATCCGTCATACACGGGGCCAAGTCAATGATGAACGGGGATGGAGGTTATTCAACCGGACGATGTATATCAACGAATAAAATCCGATCAACTATCGTCATATTATTTGCGCTGCAGAAATAAATCCCTCCGTCCCCTTTACAGGAGGGTCGAACGGAGGAGCTCCAGTAAGGGGGCTATGACAAGGGCCGGGAGGTAATTGGCCACCTTGACCTTCTTTATGTCCAGCAGCAGGAGACCTATTCCCAGTATCATCACCCCGCCTGTGGCTGTCATCTCGACTATCATCGAATCGGTGAGGACTTCATGCAGGAAACCCGCCCCAAGGGTGATGCCTCCCTGAAAGAGAAGAACGGTAATGGCTGCGAACGCGACTCCGAAACCCATGCTGGCCGCAAAAGCGAAACCGGCGAAGCCGTCCAGAACGCTCTTGATGGTCAGGAGCCTGAAGTTGCCGGTCAGGCCGTCCTGGATCGAGCCAAGGAAAGTCATGGGCCCTATGCAGAACACGAGACTGGCGGTGACGAATCCTCTGGTGAAGTCTCCCCTTGTCAGCACAGGATACTTCGAGGCGGCCTTTTCAATGCTCCTGCCAAGACCGTTCAGACGCTCCTCCAGGGTCCACCATTCGCCCAGGATGCCACCCAGCATGATGCTCAGGAGGACAACAAGGATGCTGCCGGTGGTAAGTGCCATCTGCATTCCCAGTACTAGTGTAATCAGACCTATGCCGTAAATGACCGTCTGCCTGATGCGATCCGGCAGTCTGTCCCCGATCAGGGTCCCCAGACCTGCTCCTGCTATCACGGTGACCGTGTTGATAAGAGTGCCCGTCAAAGCTGTCCTCCAATCAAGCCTGCGGGATATCCTGACAGCATTTTACAAGCGTATCTTTCTGTCACAACTGGCCGGAAGTTACGTACGACCCCGAGAAGAGATCGGCTATCTCCCCGGCTATCAGTCTGTTGGCGGAGGCGTTGACGTGGGCGCCGCAGTAATCGATGTAGAGCTCCTGATCAACGGTATCGAAGATATCCGTGAAGGAGTAGAGGTCCGGTTGGTGTTCCGCGGAATCCTCCCAGGCCCCGTAAGCCGCCGAGACAAGTTCCCTGAAGGCCGGGTCAGCGCCGTAGGGGAACCCCTCGACACCACCCTGATGGATTTCCTCCTCAAAGGGAGTAAGAGGCTTGTCCCCCTGCCATATCACCGGCTGCCAGACGAAGATGCAGTCGAAACCGTATGATTCTCCCAGTGCATCAGCAACCCTGCAGTTACCCAGATAGGTACGGACCACATCCTCTGCGAGCCCGTCAACTTCGACTCCCATGGTGCTGTACGTTACGAACCTGCCGGAATCCGGCCCTTCAGCACCCGACCTCCCCCGTAGAGACCGGACAAGGAGCCATATGTTGCTGTTCCTGACTATCAGTTCCACGGGTGAAACAGGCTGGAACTCCCTCGAGCGGCCCTCCACCCTTTCCGCAACCTGAGCCTGCTGATGGTGACCTCCGGCGAAGCCGTTCGTGTACGCCGCCCAGATGTCGTTGTAACCGTCGTAGAAGATCACCACGTCCGGAATGTCCCCGCCGCCCAGCCTCAACATTAGCTCTATCACTTCCTGGGTGGAGGAGAACCCCGACTGGGCAAGGTTGACGGTATCAACAGGTCTTCCCAGTCTCTCCCGGAGGTCACCCTGGAGGTAGAATGGAATTGTGCAGCTGTCGGTCACTCCGGAACCCCACATGGCAGAGCCTCCCAGGAGGAATACCCTGAGGGCCTCCGGGTCACGGGATACTCCAGGTGTTATCCGGCAGCCTTCCTCCGTAATGCTCAGACCCTCCCCGGCTATGGCGGGATTGGCCCTCCAGACCACGTACGGGGCGTACCTGCCCTGATCGATAATATGTGCGTCGGCCTCTGTTCCAGCGGCTTCCATCTTCCTTCTCCGGTCGCTGAACCTGTCGGCATCAAAGACCTTGAGGAAGACAAGGGCCATGAAATCAACCGCCAGGACCAGTACGACTATGTTCAGCAGAAGCACGGCCGTACCCTTGTAGAACCCTGGAAACCGTCTGCCCAGAATGCCCGCGACCACGAATGACGCGCCGGCCAATCCTATGCCTATCTGGTTCCTGCTGATACCTCTGCTGATGCTCAGACCCAGCCGGTCGGCGAACACGGCCGAAAGGATGAGGACGATACCAAGGACTATGGTAATCAGCCGCAGAAGCTTCACTGATCCATCACCCAGCCGGCTGTCCGTCACAGATACCTCCAACCCTCGAACTTGGTGCAAAACCGCATTCCCAAGTATACTCCAAGCCGTCACGCATCGGAATACGATTATACCGGGGGCATTTGTACCTGTTCGCCGATGTATTCAGCTTGACCATCATGGATCGAGAAATGATGTTCATAATCAGCCCTCTTCGGGGGATCGCCCCGGAAAAACCCGGGCGAATAGGGCTGGAAGGGAGGGAGACATGTCAGTCAGGACCGCCGTCTTTTCCGCAGCCGTCCTGCTGGTGCTGACAGGAATGGCAGTCCTATACATTCCCTGCCTTAGACTTGGTTTTCTCGGGGATGATTTTCTCGACCTTGACCATGGATTCGGCCCCTCTACCTTCGGTTCCTTCGAGGCTGGAGGCTTCAGACCTCTCATAGTGGCCGTCTGGACCTTCGATTCCACCATCTACGGTCCGACGAATGCCTGGGGATGGCATCTTACGAATATCCTCCTTCACCTCTGCAATATCGCTCTCGTGCTTCTTCTTTTGAGGCAGTTCGGAACAGACAGACGGGTTCTCCTTGCCGCACTGGCTTTCTTCGCTTTTTCGTTCTCGGTTGTCCCGTCGGTATGCAGGGTTTCGGGAAGGACAACGGTAGCAGCGCTGGTGCCTCTACTGGGAGCAATGAACCTGCATGTTCTGTGGAAGAGGAAGGGAAACGAGCTGTTCCTGGTCGCATCTCTGCTGCTGGTCCTCGCTTCCCTGCTGACGAAGGAGACCGCGCTTGCCTGCCCCATCATGTTCGGCGCCGTCAGCACATTCCTTTACAATGAGGAGAAGAGTGCCCTGAGGGTCTTCTCCCGTGATTTCCTGATATACATGTTGCCTGTGCTTGTCTACGCCCTCTGGCGCCTGGCGGCCGTGGGCTCCAGGATGGGATATGCCGAGAGCGGTTCCTTTGGTGTATTCATGATCCGAAACCTTGCTCTTCTGGGCACCCAGGTGTTCAGCCCCTGGCTTTCGGGTCTTTCCGCAAGGATGGCGCTGCTTGTCCTTCCTGTGGGGGCATGGCTGCTCCGGGGAAAGGACGGGCTGGGGCTTCTGGGGCTGGTCCTCATGCTTGGCATGCTTGTCACCGTATCGAACCTGCCTCCTCGACCCTATTACGCATACGCCGCCATTCCTGGAGCGACCCTTCTCTTCGCCGCCCTGGCAAGGGCCTGTTCCGGCAAGAGCAGGCTCATGGCCGCAGTCCCGGTCCTGCTTCTTCTGGGATCCTTCCTCGAGGCCAGGGACGAGGCGGGAAGGCTGTCACAGGCGTCCGAATACACCGAAACCCTGATAGGACATCTGGCGGAGCTGGAAGAACGGACCCCTGGAGAGGGGCCTCTCATAGTCTCAGGCTACAGGTCACAGGTGGCGGGGTACGGCACGCTGTGGCCCGGCGCATACTCCGAGGCGCTCGGCACCAGAGGCCTGGTCCCGGGCCGCCCCATCAGGTTCCTTGACGGGTACTTCTTCACTGTGCTGCTGGAGTCGATGGAATGCGAATCCGGAGTGACCTCATATTTCGCGGAGTACACCGGGAACGGATGGGAAACCGCTGCCTTCAGACCAGGGGACAGGAAGTGGGACGAAAGCGGGGCAACACTTGCATCGGAAGCAGGAAGCGGCTCCGTTGCGATTTCAGATTCACTCTGGATGCGGAACTCGTGCTTCATTGTAACTTCCTCCCCCTGCTCGCTGGGTGTCATCGATCCCATGGCTGACAGCTTGGTCGTCTATCGCGGAGCTCACTTCAGCGGAGATACCACCTGGTTCGACCTCGAGAACTCAAGAGCCTGGCTGATCTCAAACCCGCCCTTCAGTCTCTTCGTTCTGTCTTCCCCAGGGATGGAGCCCGGTGAGGTGTACTTCTCGCCAAGAAGGATCTGGCTGCCGGTAATTGAGGAGAGACTCCGCCTGAAGGATTCTCAGATCTCTCGACAGGACCTCTGAAACCCGGAAACACCCACTGCATCAGGGTTCTGACACTCCGAGTATGAGATATCCTATCCTGTTTGCGATAATCCGGTTGCCGGCTCCGTCCACGTGAACTCCCGATGGATCGGTATACACACGTGAAGATGTGCTGTCGAATACGTCCGTGATCATGTGAATGTCCGGATAACGGGCTACGGAATCAGAGAACATGCTGTAAGTGGCGGCCAGGAGTGCTTTGAAAGCTGGATCTCGTGTGAACTCGTAACCCTCGGTGCCGGCGGCGATCCTTTCCTCTTCCGGCGCGAGAGGCTTGCTGCCCAGCCAGATGACCGGCTGCCAGATAAAAATGCACTTAAAACCGTAGGTTTCACCCAGAATCCTCACCAATGAGTAGTTTGCCAGGCAGACATCGACGATATCAAACGAAAGGGAGTCCGCATTCAGGCCCATCGTACTGTAATTGATGATCTCCTCAGTATCCGGCCTGGCAAAGACCCCTCTTTCGGCGGCAAGGTCAACGAGTATTGACATGTTGGTCGCGTACCATAACCTCTCGGTCAGTCCAGGTTGCCTGACCCTGTTCTCAATGAGCTCGGCAGTCTGGGGAAAATTCTGATGAACCCCTGCAAGGCCGGACTGATACGCGGTGAAAACCTCGTTGAACCCATCCATGAACACAACGATATCAGGTACGTTCCCGTCCCTGAGCTCGAACAAGAGCTCGATCATCTCCTGGGTTGAGTTCCACCCCACCTGGGAGAGGTTCGTAATCTCCAGATCGGAACCGATAGAATCGCCGAGCAGCTCCACGAGGTGAGCCGCTATGGTCTCCCTGTCATCCACTCCTATGCCCCAGGTGGCGGACCCGCCCAGAAGAAAGATCCGGGTTCCGCATCCATTCTGAATGCCGTGACTCCCGGGAGTGATCCGGTGACCCAGCGAGTCGGTGCTCTCGCCGGTCAGACCGGGAAGAGCCCTCCACATCACGTAGGGGGAGTAGTGGGCGGTTCCAGCCTGATTGACAGGTTCAGTGAGGCTCGATCCAAGGGTCTTCCGCGTGTGGAGCAACATCTGAGGAGGAGCCCAGACCTTCAGGATCACCAGAGACAGTACGTCGATCAGCAGGAACACCACAACAAGGTTCAGAAAGAAGAGACCAGCGAACCTGTAGGCATTGATGAACTTCCTGCCGAAAACGCCGGCGGTCGTCAGCATCAGACCCAGCAGCCCTATCACTGCCTGATTCCTGCTGAGACCTTCACCCGCGCTGAGACCAAGGGCATCCGCGGCCACGGACACAAGCACCAGAATGATACCGCTTACCAGTGCGGATACCCTCAGGAACTTCACGGAACCTTCGCCAAGACCTGCATCGCTCATTAGATGATTCTCCCCGGGCTGACATCAGACATCGAAGCAGCTGATCAAGAAAGTACTCGCATAATATTGCGATGTCGGCTACGGCATCACCAGTTCAGTGAAGGAACTCCGTCTCAGCAGCTTGTGTTTTTCCTTTTCCATTGCACTCCGGACGCAAGGGCAAATATATTCCCTGCTCACTCGTTCCGGCTCACCATGGAGGAGTTGTTTCTTCAATGAGGACATGTATCCTTGGTATATCGGCTTTCTACCACGATTCCGCAGCAGCCGCGGTGGTTGACGGTGAGATAGTGGCAGCGGCCCAGGAGGAAAGATTCACCAGGAAGAAGCACGACCATTCGTTTCCCCATAACGCTATCTCCTTCTGTCTCCGGGAGGCGGGGCTGGAGCCTGACGAGATCACTCATGTAGCATTCTACGACAAGCCCTTCCTCAAGTTCGAACGTCTTCTGGAGACCTATATCGCCTTTGCTCCCTCGGGACTGCCTTCCTTTCTGAAGGCCATGCCCCTGTGGCTTCGTGAGAAGCTGTGGATGGGGGACATGATAAGGAAGGAGCTTGGAGGCTTCCAGGGTGAGATGCTCTACCCCGAGCACCATCAGTCGCATGCCGCCTCAGCATTCTTCCCGAGCCCCTATGCCGAAGCCGCCATCATCACCATGGACGGTGTCGGCGAGTGGGGGACCGCCTCATGGGGAACGGGGACCGGCAACGGGGTCCGGCTCTGCAGCGAACTCCATTTCCCCCACAGCCTTGGCCTGCTCTATTCCGCCTTCACCTACTACACCGGCTTCAAGGTGAACTCGGGAGAGTACAAGGTAATGGGCCTCGCGCCCTACGGTACACCCAGGTACGCCGACGTCATCCTTGATGAGCTGATGGACCTGAAGGAGGACGGCAGCTTCCGGATGAACATGAAGTTCTTCAATTACTGCCAGGGTCTCACAATGACCGGCAGCAGGTTCGACAGGCTCTTCGGGGGACCGCCCAGGAAACCGGAAACGAAACTCACCCAGAGGGACATGGACCTTGCCGCATCGGTCCAGGCCGTGACCGAGGAAGTGATGCTGCGGACGGCCCGGTATGTCCGGAGGGAGACGGGGATGAGGCACCTCTGCCTGGCCGGCGGAGTTGCGCTGAACTGCGTCGCCAATGGCATCATCCTCCGAGAAGGGATATTCGACGACATCTGGATACAGCCGGCAGCAGGTGACGCCGGAGGAGCTCTGGGAGCGGCCCTTTTCGCTTGGCATCAGGTGCTTGGCAACCCCAGGTATGCGGACGGTCTACACGATTTCCAGGACGGTTCGCTGCTCGGACCCGCCTGGGACACAGACTCAATCGAGAAGTGGCTGCTGGAACAGGGCTATCCATACAGCAGGCACAGCAGTGAAGAAACCATCGACATAGTCACCGACTCATTGACAGGAGGGGATGTCGTAGGCTGGTTCCAGGGAAGGATGGAGTTCGGACCCAGGGCGCTGGGCAACAGGTCCATAATAGGCGATGCAAGGAGTCCCGAAATGCAGTCGCGCATGAACCTGAAGATAAAATACCGCGAGTCCTTCCGGCCCTTCGCCCCATCGGTTCTGGAGGAAAGGGCATCGGATTACTTCCAGCTGGACAGGCCCAGTCCCTACATGCTCCTGGTGGCCCCTGTACAGCCTTCGAGGAGGATGGAACCGACCCCGGAGCAGGAGGGGCTGTTCGGTCTCGAGAAACTGCATGTCCCCAGGTCGGACGTTCCGGCGATAACCCATGTCGATTACTCAGCAAGGGTCCAGACGGTGGACAGGGAACGGAATCCCCTGTACCACAGCCTTATCAGCGAGTTCGAGAGGAAGACCGGCTGCGGCCTGATCATAAACACTAGCTTCAACGTTCGTGGCGAGCCCATTGTATGCTCTCCCGAGGACGCCTACCTCTGCTTCATGAGAACCGGGATGGACATGCTGGCACTTGGTGACTGCATTCTCCGCAAGAAGGAGCAGCCGGAGCTTTCGGACGACAGGGACTGGCGGAAGATCTACGAACTGGACTGATGATGAAGGATAAGAAGGAACTCAGAAAATTCGGCCTGGTAATGACGGCGGCTTTTGCGGCTGTATCGGTTCTTCTAGTTCTCAGGAGCAGACCGGCCTGGATTTATACGGCCTGTGCTTCGGGTCTCTTTCTCCTTTCCGGAATGTTCGTTCCTCGTCTTCTTTCTCCGGTGGAGCGGGTCTGGATGAAGTTCGCCCACGTACTGGGGTTCGTAATGACCAATGTTCTTCTTACGATCGTGTTCTTCACCGGGGTCACCTTGACGGGTCTGGTGATGAGGCTCCTTGGAAAAAGGCCCCTCAACCTCGATATTAGGGAAGACGACGATACGTACTGGATGGACGTCGACCCCGAGGGCCCCTGCGGAAGACCGGACAAGCCATACTGAGGAAGGATCGTGATGGGCAAGGCAAGAGAGATATGGGATTTCCTGAAGACCAGAAAGAAATGGTGGCTTACGCCGGTCATCATAGTACTCATACTCCTCAGCGTCGTGCTGGTCCTCTCCCAGGGTTCCGCCGTGGCTCCCTTCATCTACGCGATCTTCTGATAGCGGACCAGGGAGAACTGCCCTCGGTCATCTTCCGTGGCGATAGCCCGATCAGTACATCTCGTAGAGCACAAGCCTTCCGTCCAGCTTGCCGTTATGAAGCGGGGTCTTTGCCGATGATCTAAGCCCCACGCTCTTGATGAGCTCCCTCTTCCCGAAATAGATCCATGCCCTTGAACCGCTGCACCTCTGCTTCAGGAAGTCCCCGAAACCCTTCATCATGCTCTGCACGTTACCGTTGCCTTTGAGCCGCAGCCCGTACGGGGGGTTGCTGACGATGGTCCTGTTGCGAAGTTCGCTGACACTTCCGAAGGGAGAAACCCTGAGGCCTATCCTGTCGCCGGAGGGAAGAAGACGGCAGTTGCATCTCGCTGCATCAACGGCCTTCCCGGAAATGTCCGAACCGGCGATGAGCCCCTCGGGCAGCTCCTTCATGCACGAATCTATCTCGCTCCTCACCCTGGTCCAGTCCGCCCTGTCGAACTCGGGAAGATTTTCGAAGCCGAACCTTTTCCTGAGGTAGCCGGGGGGGACTCCGCAATACTTCAACAGAGCTTCACACAGGATGGTGCCCGATCCGCAGAACGGGTCGTACAGAGGCTCGGAGCCGTCCCATCCTGACAGCTCGACGATGGCTGCGGCAAGTGTCTCCTGCATGGGAGCCTCCACCGACTGCTCCCTGTATCCCCTTCTGTGAAGCGAGCCGCCGGAGGTGTCCAGCCTTATGTAGGCCCGGTTCCTGAATATCCTCAGCCCTATCCAGAGGTCCGGGGAGATTGTATCGATGTCGGGTCTCTTTCCGTACCTCTCCATGAACCAGTCCGCTATGGCGTCCTTCAGTCTCAGGGCGGCGAAGTGGGAATGATTGATCCTAGAATCCTGGACCGTTGCGAAAATGGCGAAAGTGCCGTCGGATGCGAGGAAATCCGACCAGTCGACGGACATGGCCGTGCTGTACAGGTACCTGTCGCTGTGGCAGTCGAAAGTTATCAGGGGAGCCGTTATTCTGGAGAAGAACCTTGACCGGTAGTTTATCCTGTACAGGGTTTCCATGTCGCAGTTGAAGAAGATGCCGCGGTAAGCGTCCTTGAGCTCCGTCGCCCCGAGCCCGAGGAGTTCCATCTCACCCAGCGGTTTCAGATCTTCTGCTATGGTGCCGAAGAACCGGCTGGTCATCTGGTATTCGTACAAAATCCCTCCGGTCGAGTGAGGTTTGTCATGTTGGTCCCGGCCCGATCCACCCGGAATAGGGGAACCGATGGACCCTGAAAGAAAGAGGGGAGCCGAAGCTCCCCTCTGCGATCATGCCGAGCTCGAAGGCTGTCCAGTTCTTAGAAGCCGGCCTTGATAGCTCCCCAGGTGCTCTGTTCCAGCGAAGCGCCGACGTAGTCGCCCACTTCGACCTCATGAATCTGCTGCGTAACGAAATCCGCAAAGAACAGGGACTCGTTGTCGCCAACGATGTTCTCCCGTCCGCATGAAAGGCCGATCAGGTATTGGTTGGAAGGCCAGGCATTCAGCGGAATGGTCTCGACGTAGGTGCCGTTGATCTCGTACACCTCTATCGTGTAGTAAGTGCTGGTCCTGATGAAGAAGACATGGTCCCAGCCCACGGCGCAGCCCATGTTAAGGGCTCCCGAGATGGATGCGAAGGTGTTCCAGGTAGCGCCGTCGTAGTAGACGGTGTTGGCATTGGCATAACTGCTCATGTAGACGTAGTTGGTGTTCCAGTCCACAGCGTTCCCGTCGGTGTAGTCGGCTGCGCTGTAGCAGTCCGGCAGGCTTCCTTCATAGGAACCGTCAACCGGGTCAACTATTCTGGTGAAGGGAGAACTCTGGTCGTTCATGAGAAGGTACTTCGTGCCGGTGATGTCGTATCCGTAGCCGATGTCGAAGACCCAGTACTGGTTGGCCGCGGTCAGCCAGGCATCGGGAGCCAGGGTCGTGATGTCCAGACTGGTGAAGATGATGTTGTCAGTAGTGTTGGGTCCGGCCACCCAGATCCTGCCTGTGTCCCAGTCCATCGCGAGACCGCGGATACCGTTTGAAGGCTGACCGGAAACGGACTGGCTGCGGATGATGTCACCGGGTGCAGCGAAGACAGCGGATGCAAGCATCGCCGTCATCAACACAAGAACAATGAACTTCATGCTCTCCTCCTATCGGTGCGTGTACAGAAATGAACTCCTTATATCATTGAACTCTCCGGGTCGTCCGGGTATATCGGACAGATACTCCGTCATTCAGTATTCTGCTTCCGAAAAGTCACTGGTTGACAATAGAGGGATGCTTACCGTTCTGTCAATGAACAACGGCGGGCAGTCCGGCCGTAACCTGTGGTCTCCCTGACCTGGAAGAAGAAGGTTCGTGCGCCTGACCTTCCTCCCTCAGATAAGATATCTCCTCGGGAACGGACAGCATCTCCGCCAGTGAGATGTCGCGAAGCTGCCTCAGAAGAAGCCAGCCGGTGTCCAGGTGGGTGCTGTCGGTCAGCAGTCTGTCGATCACCAGCCATCGACCGTCATTCACTATTGTGACATCTCCCGGACCGGTGCGGCCGGAAAGGAGGATGGAGCTCACTCGAAAGGGAGAATCGCAGCTGAGCATACGACCTGCCTCAAGCCTGCAGCAGAAACAGGGTGGTTCGGAACTCACCCCCGTACGAACAAGGAGCTTGCCTTTGCCGGATTTCTGTATGCCACTCCTCACCCGGCGCCCGTATCTTGTTCCCGTAAGCAGCTGGGAGGCTTCCCTGGAAGAGGCCATGACCGTGCTGAACGCCGGAAGGTCCAGATCGCCCCGGTCAGAGAGGCTGAGTCCTGCTTCGGAAAGAGCTGAACTGGAAGGGAACAGAGGGTCATTCCGCTCCGGCAGAAGACCCTGGATGGACACGGCGATCAGAAGATGGGAAGGATCATGGCAGCCTTTCTTCACGAGCAGTATATGCAGTACGGCCAGAACTCCAGCGGCCACTGACAGAATGCCGGCGGCCCCGGTGCCTGCAAGACGGAGACCCCGTCTCCTAGATCCATCCCTGACCCTTTCCCGATGGTCCTTCTTGAAGCAGTTCCGTCCGCGCTCAATCAGCCTCATCTCCTCCAGCGCCCGATTGACCCTGCGCCAGACCCGTCTCCTCGAGAACTTCATGAACCTGATCCTCTTCCTCATACGAACCACCTTCCATCCGTGGGTACCCATGATGATCCTTCGATGTTAATCTCTGATTAAGAGGAGGTTAAGGTAGACGGAATAGTCACGATGATCCGGCATCTACTGCAGTTATCGCCCTGAAGTATAAAGTATATGTTTGATAACTAATTAGATCATTTTCTTGACGAATGAAAATAATAGTATATATATTTACAATATGATATTGTTATTGTTATACAAATACTAAAGGAGGATCCTGAATGAGAAACTTCATGATTTCCGTGCTGGTCTCCGCAACTTCAGCGTGGAGTGCCCAGGCAGTCCAGACAGGGTGGGAGGACGGTCCCGGCGTTCCGGGACCCGAGTCAAGCTGGGAGAGTACTTTCGACAGCTGTCAGGCAATGTCATGGTTTTCTGTTCCGGGACAACTGGTCCTGTCATCTGAACCTCTGGAGAACCCTTCCGTCCAGTTTGTCGATACTTCGATCTTCCATGCCTACACAGTTGATGCGGGGGACCTGAACGGCGACGGGTTCACTGACATAGCGGGAGGCGGAGACGTGCCTGACGGCTTCTGCGTCTATTACGGCGACGGCTCGGGAGGCTGGGACAGGGTGTCCATATGCGCCGCGGCGGAGGGCGTCACCGGCTGCGACATAGCGGACATCAACACTGACGGGCACCCTGACCTTCTGTGTACCACCTACTTCGGGGCACAGGTACTTCTTTACCTTAACGATGGAAGTCCGGAACCGGTATGGACGGAACAGGTCATCTGCGACAATTTCGACGGGGGGCATGATGTAGAGGCCTTCGATATGGACGGCGACGGAGACCGGGACATACTTGCCGCTGCGGCGGAAGCCGACCGGATAACATGGTGGAGGAACGACGGTGGCAGCCCCATTCAGTGGCATGAGCAGGATATCGCGACCGATGTGGATTACCCCTGCAGGATACAGGCCCTGGACCTGAACGGTGACTCCTGCATGGATGTGGTGGCAAGCATGTGGACGGACGGAAGCGTGGTCTCCTGGTACGGTTCTGGAGGAGGCTCACCGGTGTGGACCGAGGAGCTGGTCTACCATCCCATCTCAGGCGCCCATTGTGTCAGGGCATGCGACATCGATGATGACGGGGATCACGACCTTGTGGTATCCGCTCTTGGAGGCGGCAATCTGATACTTATGCGCAACGGCGGCGGGAATCCAGTGCAGTGGACCAGGGAGTACGTCAGCCCCCAGGCTGCATGCGGGTACGCCAGACCCGGAGATATCGACGGTGACGGTGACTGGGACATCCTGTCCTGCTCCTTCGGGGCGGGAGGGGCCTGGTGGTACGAGAACATCGATTCCGGAACCTCCTGGGTCCAGCATGAGATAACGGGAGGAACGGGAAGCATGGCATGTTCCCTTCCGGCCGACGTAGATAGTGACGGTGACCTCGACGTTATAGTAACATGCAACAGCACCAACCGGATACTCTGGTGTGAACTGACGGAATTCAGGAGTGACGGTTGGCTGATCGGTTCCATACTCGACACCGCAGGCGAGCCTCAGTGGGCCAGCTTGGACTGGGACGCCCTCGAACCGGCGGGCACGGACCTGGCCGTAAGCTACAGGACATCGGACAATGCCTCCGCCATGGGTGACTGGTCGTCGCCCCTGCACTACCCTACGGAGCTTTCGGGACTACTGGACAGGTATTTCCAGTACAGGGTGGAGATGGTTTCGTCTGATTCCACGGTTTCGCCTGTACTCAGGAGCCTTGAGTTCAACTGGGATCTTACCGGTATACTCGGTGATGTCGATGACGGTATCCACCTTTCCGTGGTCGGTGGGAATCCTGCAAGAGGCTGCGCCTTACTCCGCCTCACATCGGCCATGGACACCTCCTCGAAGCTGAGTCTTTTCGACTGCTCAGGCAGGATGGCATGGGAGGAGGAACTCACCCTTTCAGGGGGATCCACGGAACTGCTGCAGCTGCCGGCCCTTCCGGCCGGTAACTACAGGGTGCTGATGAGGAACGATACCGGAGCATCAGGCGTGCTCTCCCTGGTGCTCATCCGATAGCCGGAGGTTGCACGGGTCGGAGCGGATGCAGATATTCATCTATCCAACCCGTGGAGGGCGTTTTGAAAAAGGACATCATAGACCATCTGGCGGAACTGGGCTTCAGCGGGTTCGAGGCGGAGGTATACCTTGCCCTCGTCATGGAACCTGGAGTGACGGGATACCGTGCAGCAAGGATAATCGGGAAGCCTGTTCCCAACACCTACAAGACGCTTGACGGCATGGAGGCCGCAGGAGCCGTAATGGTGGACGACAGCGGCAGAAGCCGTCTTTACTCCGCCGTGCCCATAGACGATTACGTCGATCTGAAGGTAAGGGGCCTCAAGCAGTCCGGAAAGAGTGCAAAGAAGTGTCTTGATAACCTTGGCAAATCACCTCCGGAGGAAGGCGTCTACAGGCTATCGACCGTACACCAGGTCTACCAGAAGGCGGAGAACATCATCCGGTCCGCGGAAACCTCCCTGCTGGTGGATATCGATCCCATCCCGCTTGAAAAGCTCCGGCGCATCATAGAGGAGGCGGCCGGACGCGGTGTGAAGGTGCTTGCCCATGTACACAGCGATACCATGGACTGGACCATTCCCGGCTGCGAGGTGGTGAACAGCTGCAAGCTGGACTGGCCCGGTGAGTGGGTGACAGTGCAGGCCGATGCGCGTGATTACCTCATAGGCATAATCACGGCGGACCAGCGGAGGGTGTTCCAGGCCGTGTGGAGCCGCAACCCCTTCATTGCTCCCTGCATCTACCAGGGGTACATGAACAGGGCTGTTCTCTACAGGATAATGCTGATGTTCGGCGCGGGCAGGAGCAGCGATGAGATACGGACAGAGATGCTCCGCCTTTGGAATGAGTTCGGTGTGGATGACCCGGGTACGGTCGCCCTTCATAGACTTCTTCGGGACCTCTGATTTGCACCGCCGAGGATTACGGCGGGATCGTCTTCGGTCCGGCCGACCTGGCGGTACTGGACGACGGAATTCCCTTCGATGTGATATTCACAGTACCGCTCGCGGAGCTGGAAGCCGCTTCCGACTCCCTTTTCGCGGACCGGGAGCGCTGAAACCATCTTCTTCCATGGCAGCTCCACAGCAGCCGGTCCTTTGCCGAATGCAATAAAGGGGCATGTTTCCCGTCCATGATGCCATGGGAAGGGAAGTGACCTGATGGATCATGATGGACGGAGATCGATCCTTGCTGAGTTCTTCCGAGTCAACTACGGCCGGCTGGTGGACTACGTCAGGGGAAGACTGCAGGATTCCGCCCACAGAAGCGGCGAGGACATAGTACAGGACGTGATGCTCAGCATCCTGGACAGGCCGGATATAGTGGCGCCCATAGCCGACCTGTCAGCATATGTCTTCCGTTCGCTGCGGAACAGGATCATAGACCAGTACAGGAACCGCGGGGATGATACCCTGTCCATGGACAGTGAGAACGACCAGGGTCAGAGCCTCTTCGACATCCTGCCCGACGAACGGTTCCAGCCCGAGGATGCCTATGAGAGAAAGACCCTTCGAGTGCTTGTCTTCCGTCTCATCCGTCAGCTTCCCCCGGCCCAGATGAAGGTGATCGTGGAAACGGAGTTCAACCAGCGGTCTTTCCGGGAGCTCTCCGAGGCCTGGAAGGTGCCGGTGGGCACCCTGCTGGCAAGGAAACACAGGGGGCTCATGGCGGTCCGCAGGGGACTCGAGGAATCTCAGGAGGTTGATAATG
>JAFGPK010000090.1 GCA_016936235.1 Candidatus Fermentibacteraceae bacterium
GACGGAGGGTTTTATTCTGAGCAAGATCATTAATACGTCCCTTATTTTGCTGATCACCGGAACCCTCCTGGCCGATCCCCCTCCCGGATACTACGATCCGGCTGCGGGTCTCTCGGGACCGGAACTCCAGCAGGCACTTCATGACATAATTGACGATCACACATGCATAACCTACGACGATATATGGCTCGCCTTCTTCACCACCGATGACAGACAGGACAGCCTGGTCTGGGACATGTATTCCGACATACCGGGGGAGACCCCGCCCTACACTTACGTCCTCGGCGATGATCAGGGAGGATCGGCCGGCGGCGAGGGGGAGGGCTACAACAGGGAACACTCCTGGCCCAAGAGCTGGTTCGGGGGTGAAGTATCCCCCATGTACACGGACATGTTCCAGGTGGTCCCCACCGATATCTACGTGAACAACAGGAGGGCGGACTATCCTTACGGAGAGGTCGGCTCTCCCACATGGGTATCTTTGAACGGCAGCAGACTGGGACCGTGCTCCCGGCCAGGCTACAGCGGTACGGCATTCGAGCCCATCGACGGCTACAAGGGGGACTTCGCCAGGAACTACTTCTACATGGCTACGCGGTACCTGGGAGAGGATGCCGGGTGGCCCGGCAGCCCCATGGCCGACGGGGCAGTCCTTACCGAATGGGCCGAGGAAATGCTGATAGCATGGCACCTGTCCGATCCGGTCAGCGAGAAGGAGACCGACAGGAACGATGCGGTGTACGTCATTCAGGACAACAGGAACCCCTTCATCGATCATCCTGAGTTCGTGCTTCTCGTCTACGACCCCACGTCCGTGGAACAGGAAGGGATCGCGCCGCCTGAAGCCGTACTCCACCGGAATGCGCCGAATCCCTTCCATGAATGGACCGGAATAGGCTTCACACTTTGCCGGCGGTCCATTGTCAGACTCGAGGTGTTTGATGTCTCGGGCCGTCTTGTAAGGACCGTCATCAACGATATCCGGCTCGAAGAAGGCTATCACAGCTGCAGGTGGGACGGCTCTACTGATTCCGGAGAATCCGCGCCAGGCGGCATCTACTTCAGCAGACTTTCATGTGATGGTCTCGCGTTTACCGGGGCGATGCTCAAGCTCTGAAAATACATACCGATTAATCGCCCGACTTGATTAAAAACCCTCCGTCCCCATTTCATTGACAGCGGGAAGAAGGGAATGGTATCATCCTGCTGGCATCGAGAAATCCATGGCTGGACGGAGTCAGAGCTTGGACGGCATCATCAGGGCCCGTGGAATCCAGAGGAGCTTCAACGAGATCCAGGTCCTCAGCGGTCTTGATCTCGACGTGAGACAGGGCGAGTTCCTGGCTATCGTAGGCCGGAGCGGCGTGGGCAAGAGCACGCTGCTGGCGATACTGGGGACCCACGACCTGGACCATGGCGGAACCCTGTCCATAGCGGGCATTGACACGAAGGAGCTCTCCTCCTCAGACCTGGCGAGGCTCAGACGTGAGTACCTCGGGTTCGTATTCCAGGATTTTCATCTCCTCCCCGAACTGACCGCCATGGAGAACGTCATACTCCCGGCGGTGTTCTCCGGCAGGGATCTGGGAAAAGCCAGGGAACGGGCGGGGGAAGTGCTCTCAAGATTATCCATCCGTGCCGACGAGACTCCAACGACCCTTCTTTCCCGCGGAGAGCGGCAGAGAGTTGCCGTGGCCAGGGGTCTGGTCAACGGACCCTCGGTCCTGCTGGCCGACGAGCCGAGCGCAAGTCTCGACATGGAGAGCGAGCAGACCCTGTTCAACCTCCTCGACGAACTGCGGAGGGAACAGGACTTCGCGCTGCTCGCCGTCATCCATTCCAGGGCCGTTCTGGACAGGGCGGACAGGGTACTCGAACTCAGGGAAGGCGCCCTCCATGAAGTGGTCTGAGACAAGGATGGCGCTGCATCTCTGGAACCGCGGTCACTGGAGGGATTACGTATTCAGCCAGGGGATGCTCTTCGTAGCCTCCCTCCTGCTGGTCTTCTTCATATCCATAGGTCTCGGGGTCCAGAACCTGCTGGACAGGTTCCTCTCCAGCGACCTCCCTGCCGAACAGGTAAGGGTAACCCCTGCCGGAATGCAGGCAGGGTTCTTCCAGACCGAGACAGGAGGGATCGAGATCACCGAGGAGGTGATGCAGGAGTTACAGGGCTCTCCTATCGTTGGGCGTGTCGATCCGCAGATATACGCACACGTACCGGCTCTCCTGAAGGGTCTTCTGGGCGGACAGCCCTACTACACGGACATCACCATGGAGGGAGTCACGGGTGAGTTCCTGGGCGACTCCATCCTCAGGGACATCGACTGGTCCTACACCCTGGCGGATTCCGCCTCGCGTTATCTGCCCATAATACTCAGCGAGAACCTGCTGCTTCTCTACAACGCCGCCTTCGCAGAATCCAACGATCTGATCGGCCTGACTCCCGAGGGGGTCCTGGGTACGGAGTGCACCGTGACCATCGGAAGGAGCTCCATCGCCCAGATGGAACTGGCCCCTGTCACGGTAAGGGCAAGGATAGAGGCTACCTCCAGGAACATGAATCTTTTCGCCATAGGCGTGCCCTTCGAGTTCGTCGACCAGGTCAACGGCATGTACCTTCCGGGGGATGAAAGACGGTACAGTGCCCTGGTGATAACGGCGAAGAGGGCGGAGGACGTTCCCGAGATCGTCCGGATGGTGGAGGAAAAAGGCCTGCGGGCGGAGACGAGAAGAGGTATAGCCCAGAAGGCGGAAATACTCGTAGGGGCCGTCACCGCAGCCCTGTCCGCCCTTGCTGCGGCCATACTCCTGTCCGCCCTCTCAAGCGCCATTCACACTCTGGTGATGGACCTGAAGAACAGGCGGTTCGCCCTGGGAGTCCTCATGGCACTGGGAACCCCCTACAGGAGACTGGCCATGATCTTCGCCTTCCAGATCTTCTTCATGTCGGCTCTGACCATGGTGCTGGGGGCAGCCCTCGGCTGCCTTCTTGCCTGGGGAGCAAGCAGTGCCCTGCTCTCGTTGAGCCCGGTCCTCAGGGCTGCAGTCACCAGCCTGGCGGTATTCCCCGTGGGCTGGCTGGCGGCCGGTATCGGACTCATGCTGGTCACCTCCACCGGCTTCGCCTACGCGTTCTTCGGCAGGATACTCGGGACACCTGTGACCAGGCTCCTCCGCCCCTGATCCTGTTCCATCTCCGACACGGATCAATCCTGAAGAAAAGAACCGGACAGGTTAAGGTCCCCGTGCATCAATAGAGGTCGAGGTTCACTGAAGTGGTGAAGCTGGTGCTGAACTTCTTCCATGTGGATACCTCCGGGGACCTGGTGTAGTCCATTGAATAACCCATGGTGACATAAAGGGGACTCCACGTCCTGAAAGCAAGTGAGATGTTTCCCCTTGAGATGAAGTTCTCCGGATCGTCCGGCGGGAAGTAAAGATCGCCCGAGATCTCTGCTCTACGGATGAAGGTATGGGGCTTGCTGTACATGAGACCGGCGGCGGCGAAGATGGAGAAGTCACTGGTATGGACATCGTCCATCCCCGTGGTCCATCGGGCGTTGACCGACCCCGCTCCGAGCCTGGGAGAGAACCAGAACCATGACAGAATCCATTTCTGCCAGCCCAGGGCACCGTATGAGCTTACCTGCCAGGGACGCTCGGTGTACATCTGCCTGTCCCAGCTCGAGGCTGCCTGCAGGTACCAGCTGTCACTGAACCAGTAGTCGAAACCGAGGCTTGCCCAGCCGCGGTTCGTGTTAAGTGTATCCTTCTTGATTCCGTATGACTCCTCCCAGGTCACGGACCTGCCGCCGATGCTTCCGTCAATGGATGTCCCGCGGCTGTCGAACCGGTAGGAGACGGATGCGCTGCCGCCCCACTCAAGAAGGGAGCGGCTGCCCATCTCTACGGAAAGGTCCGCCCCCGCCGCTACGCTTAGGCCCCTGGAGGAACCCGCCACCGATCCGGGATCGTAGGAATCGTCCGCTATCTCCCTGAGCCATGCCCTGGCATCGCTGTGGAAGGGGTCCAGTTCCAGGGCCATCAGGTAGCGATCCACCGCGTCGCCCGTATTCCCCGCCCTTTCCGCTATCCTTCCGAGATGGACGATAGCCTGCACCGAGCCCGGGTCACGGTCCAGTACCCTAAGGAACGCGTCCTTCGCATCACCGTCCTGGTCCATCCTGAAAAGCGAGGTTCCAAGCACGATGAGAACATCGATACTGTCCGCGGTTCCTTCGGAAAGAAGCTTCCCGGACATCTCCGCCGCAGAGGCGTTGTCTCCAAGTTCAAGGAAGAGCGCGGCCAGTTCCGGTGAAGGCGAGGACGCCGCCCTTCGTGCCGCCCTGAGGGCCAGTGCGGGTCTGACCTGCAGCTGCTGGCGTGCCAGGTTCTCCAGGGCCCGGGGAACCAGCCGGGCCATGACCGTTCCCATCGAGTCCGCCTCCCGCGCCATGCCCATGGAGTCGGCGAGGAGAACGTACTCAGCCAGTGCAAGATCGCCGGAAGGTGTGGATGTGCCCCATAACTCCAGGAACTCGCTCAATGCCCCGGAAAGGCCGTTCCCGTCCCTTCTGAGACGGGCCGCCTCCAGCCTGGCCGGAAGAAAATCCTCATCAAGATTCACGGCCATGGCGATGCAGCTTTCCGCCGCAGAGCTTTCGAGCCTCATCTTCAGCATTCCCAGGGCATACCATGCCAGCGTATTCTCCGGATCAAGACGGACGGCCTCCATCAGCTGGAGCTCAGCGTCCTCCAGAAAACTGTCGGACCCTGACATAAGGGCGATGCCCATGGCGGTGGCGGACAATGAACTGAGTGTATCCGGTAGGCAGAGGTCCGATGCGACGGACTCGAACGGGTCAACTTCAAGGGAGCTGGCTATGACGTAGGCGGATACCGCATCCGTGCACGTGGTATCCTCGTGCATCATCATCTCCGCCTCGGCCGCGGCTTCCGACCATTCCCCGTTCCTGCACATCGAATACCATTCTTCCAGTTCCTGTGGGAAGAAAGCCACTATTGCCGCCGCCAGCAGCCCGACCATCAGAAAAGCCTCAGATTCAGCCTGGAATAGAGTTCCTTGTCGTACTTCTCCCAGTAATCGTACACCGGAGTCCTAGTGTAACCCACACTGTAACCCAGTGTAAGGGACAGGGGGTCCCACATCTCGAAGGTGAGTTCCGCAAGACCGTTCATGATCATGTTCTCCGGATCCTCCGGCGGAAGGTAGAAATTGCCCCACAGCCACAGAGACGGGATGGATGAACCCTCCTTCTCCAGCCAGAGGGACAAGGACCCGTAGAACGTGGTCCTGTCAGTCCTCTCGTTGGCCACGCCCGAGGCCCAATGGGTATTCACCTGGCCGATGCCCAGGGAAGGGGAAAACCAGAGCCAGTACAGGACCCATTTCTTGTAGCCGAATGACAGGTAAGAGCTTATCTGCCAGGGACGCACGGTTCCGGGCTGCCTGTCCCATGAGCTGCTGGCGGTCACCGTGAAATGGTCGCTGACCGACCTGTCGATGGAAGCCGTGATCATGGACCATGTGTAGTCGGTGGCGTAGTCCTTCGAGGTTTCGATAAGCCTGTAGTCTGCTTCCAGTGCCGCCTCACTGCCTGAGGCATCGTACTGGTAGGACACTTCAAGACCCGCGGAATAATCCCTCTCCCTTATGTTGCCGTTATCCACCCTTGTGTCGGCATAAACAGTGGCGTTGAACCTTCTGGACCTCCTCCTGTTCCAGTCAGGGTCGTATGCGGTGTCTGTGATTCCCCTTATCCTCGACTCGGCGTAGTCGTAGCCCGGCGAGAGACTCAGGGCCTGGAAGTAATGGTCCATGGCCCTGTCCGAATCACCTTTCTGTTCCCAGGCAAGACCTATGTAGGCGTACACCCACGGGGAACCGGGACTCAGTTCCAGTGAACGTTCCAGTGCCTCCAGGGCCTCATCGTATCGGTCCGCGAACAGAAGCGCCTCACCCAGACCGCTCCAGGCGCTGAATGACAGGCTGTCAAGCCGTACGGCGTTCATATACTTTTCCGCAGCTTCCTCCTCCCTGTCCTCGTCGAAGAGGAAGTAGCCCCACTCCAGCCATACATCGATGCTGTCGGGGGCAAGGGTGGCGGCTGTACCGTAGCTGCGGTCCGCTTCATCGGCCCGGCCCAGCTCGGTGAAGAGACCGGCCAGGAGCAGCCACAGCTCTACGTCGCCATGGGGATCCGCTTCCACTTCCGCCCTCCGAGCCAGCTCGAGAGATACTCCGGGATCGGCCAGGGTGTAGGTCCATGCCAGGTCAACCCAGGCGAACGGGTATTCCTGTGATATGACTGTCCTGAGGCTGTCGGCGCGGTCTTCCATTCCGGTCTCCTCGTAAATGAGGGTCCTCTCAGCCATTGAAGTGCTCGTGTAGCCTCCGGCTTCATCGTAGGCCCGCCAGAGATCAAGGGCTTCTTCATGCTTCCCGGACCTGGACATGATCGGCGCCAGCCTCTGGAGACCGAATGTATACGTGGAATCAAGGGCGATGGCGCCGCTGTAGTACACGGAGGCGCTGTCGTCCATTCCAAGCTGTTCGAGAACGAATCCCAGCTCGCCCAGAAGCCACACGCCGGGATCGTCCGCCGATGCCGCAGCCCTTGTGTACCATTCAGCAGCCTCTTCCAGCTCCCCCTGGTCCTCCAGCAGCAGTCCTCTCTGCTCCCAGGCCCAGATGTAGTTACTGTCCGCGGCTATCCCTGACTCGTAAGCCTCTCCCGCCTCAAGGACCTTCCCCTGCTGCTCAAGGACCAGACCAAGCTCGCCCCACGCCCAGGAATAAGCAGGATCGGCATCCAGGGCTTCAGTGTACATCCGCTCAGCGGAAGGGAAGTCCATCATGTCCTCGTAGATCAGTCCCATCGCAACCCATGCCTCCGCGAATCCAGGGTCCGCGTCCACACACCTGGAGTACCACTCAATTGCCGCCACCGGATCGCCTTCATCCTCCGCCAGAAGCCCCAGCCTGTAATGGGCGAAAGCGTAGTCCGGATTTATCCTTATTCCCTCCAGGAAGCTGGTCCTGGCGCCTTCGGTACTGCCGGCTGCCTCGAGGCATATGCCCATTTCACCCAGACTCCAGTAATCATCCGGGTCCCTCCTGCCGAGTTCCCTGTAGACCTTGACCGCTTCCCCGTACATCCCCTGGTGCTCGAGCAGCATTCCCAGGTCGATGAGGCAGGCGGTATCCTCGGGATGCTCCGCGGCTATCTTCCTGTAGATACCCTCCGCCGCCTGGTAACGAAGGGTCAGTTCGGAGAGCCAGGCCTCCTCCATCAGGAGTTCCCGGTGCCCGGGCCACTTCTCCAGTGCTTCGCCGACGGTCTGGAAGGCACTCTCGAATTCACCCAGATACCTGTAGACCTCGGACCTCTTGAGCCAGATCGAGATCCAGTCAGGATCGATGACCATGGCCCGGTCCAGCACTTCAAGCGCCTCCCCGAAGTTATCCTCCATCATCAGGAAGTGCGCCTTCCCCACCAGCCCGAGCACCAGGTCCGGTTGGATCTCGAGGGCTCTTCCAAGTTTGTCCATGGCATCCCCGGCTCCCTCATCCGATGTCATCGCGAGGGCCGCCCATCCAAGGGCCGACAGAGAATCCATCTCAACAGCCCTGGCGGCATGATCGGAAGCCTCACCGCTAAGGCCCGCGGAAGCCGCGGAGAATGAAAGGGCTGCCCAGGCCTCTGCGCATGTGGAATCGGACGCAACGGCGGCAGCGGCCCGGTCATAGGAGATCTCCCACTGACCGTCTGCGAAACTCTCACTCCAGCCTGTCATATCCAATGCGGCGAGTGCAACGAGGATAATGACGGTCAATTCAGCCCCCGATCAGTGATACGGAAAGTCCCGCGATGCCCAGGAGCCAGCAATACCAGGCGAATGACGAGAACCTGCCGGCCCTCAGGAATCGGAGGAGCAATCTCAGCGCGACGTAGCCGGTGGCGGCCGAGACTGCGAAGCCCACCATCATCAGTGGCAGCCCGGTATCCCCTGCCCCAGAATCACCTAGTTTCAGAAGCGCGGCGCCCAGTATTGCAGGGACCGACAGCAGGAAAGAGAACCTGGCCGCGTCCTCTCTCCTGATACCGGAAAACAGACCCGCCGATATGGTGAAACCCGAGCGGGATATGCCGGGAAGGAGGGCCACTGCCTGGGACACTCCAACCAGGAGGCTGCCCGATACTGTTGGCCTGCTACGTGTTCCGGGCTTCACGAAACGGGTGCTGAAGAGGGCGCTTCCGGTTATGAGAAGCATCACCGAGACCGTAACGGGACTGCCGAAGAGGCCTTCTATGGAATCCTGGAGGAAATATCCCGCCAGGGCGGCCGGGACGGACGCCACGGCCAGCGTCCCCGCGAGGGTCAGTGATCCCCTGTCCCGCCTGAAGATACCGGCAAGAAGGTCCGTCAGGTCCTTCCGGTACACGGCGAGAACGGCCATGAGAGTGCCAAGGTGGACCACGACCTCGAATGATATGTCCCCGCCGGGAACCTTCATGAGGAGACCGCCCAGGGCCAGATGACCGGAGCTGGATACGGGAAGGAACTCCGTAAGCCCCTGGATCAGAGCAAGCAGTATGACGGAGAGGAGGGTCATTGCTCCAGGAATTCCCGGTGAAGGGCTATGAGGGCCGCGTCCCTGTTCTCCAGCAGTACCAGGGCGGAAATGGTCGCGTGGGAGTCCACCGTCTGGAGCATATCTATCCCGGCTCCGTGCAGGGCCGTGGAGAACCTCGCCATTACCCCCTGCATGCCGTGCATGCCCGCTCCCACGATGGAGACTTTGGAACAGGGGTACACGTTCCGGTGTTCGATCCCCGCAATCTCCAGGGCCTCATCGACCTTAACCCTGTCCTCCAGCGGTACTGTGAACAATGCGGTTCCATCCATCACGCTGAACATGTCCATCGATACACCCGCCCCGGCCACCAGGCTGAAGGCCCTCGAGTAGAACTCGTGATGAGGTTGGCCGTTCCCCGGCAGAATCCTGAACTGGGCGGCGTCAGGCCCGGAAGCCACCCCTGTAATGTATCTGCCGCTCCTCAGGATGAAGGGCTCGATCTCGGTGACCCGCTCTCCCGTGTCATGTGACTTGACCGTGATCCTTATACCGGAGTCTCCTGCGATCTCCGAGGCTCTGGGGTGAACGATCTTCGCTCCCTGCCAGGCAAGCTGCCGCAGGTCCTCCGCCGATATCCTCTCCACTTTCAATGCCGAAGGCACCTTCTCCGGATCCGCCGTGTAGACGGAGTCGGTCTTCTTGAACAGAATCAGCCGATCGGCTCCCAGGGCCGCTGCTATGGCGGTGGCTGTTATGTCGCTCCCTCCCCTGCCCAGGGTTGATACCCTTCCTTTGCTGCTCATCCCCTGAAATCCGGCCACCACCACGCAGCGGTGGTTCTCCAGGGCCCTCAGCAGATGGTCCCGTTCAACGGATTCCAGGTCAGCCCCGCAATCCCTTTCATCGGTCCTCAGACCGGCATTCCAGCCTGTCACGGAAATCGCGGGAATTCCCCTCCGCCGAATCACGTCCGCGAAGACGGCGGCCGCGAGGACTTCACCGCAGGCAAGCAGGCACGACCTTTCGTCGGGGACGGGTTCCTTCACGAGCTCCAGGAGCGTATCCGTCGAATAGGGATCCCCCAGTCTTCCCATGGCGGACACGATAACCACGGCCCTGTCAGAATCCCCGAGTTCCTCCAGGCACCGGTCGGCGGACATCTCCCGGTCCTCCGGGGTCGCAAGGCAGGTGCCGCCGAACTTCATCACGCAGAGATCCATCAGTCGCTCCCCCGCTCCATTATCGTGCTGTCCACGAGTTCGAGGAACCTGGATCCGGTGTCCTCCCAGTCGCTCATCCCCAGGGCGGTCTCCCTGCTCCTGGCACCCATCTCAAGCCTCATCTCCCTGGCGGTTACAAGGGTGCGGAGGGCTTCAGCCAGTTCTCCCGGACTGCCGGGCGGGACCAGTATGCCGTGTTCACCGTTCCGCACCAGTTCCGGAATGGCCGCCACATCGGAGGCCACCACCGGCAGACCCTGCCACATGCCTTCGAGTATCGCCATGCCGAATGCCTCCCAGCGAGCTGGATGGACGAGAACGTCAGCCCGCCTGTAGGCCCGGACAAGCTCCCCATCATCCAGGTTGCCCGTCATTATCACGCATTCCCCCATGCCGAGCTCATCTATCAGGTTTTTAAGGCACCCGGCATATTCCCTGTCCGATTCGAGACTACCGGCAAGTTCCAGAACGAAGCTTCCCCGGTCCAGCATGGCGCAGGCCTTCACGACAACGTCCTGCGCCTTTCTCGGCGACATGCCGCCCACGCAGAGAAGCCTTACAGGACCGGACCTTCCACGACGGTCAGGCGGATCTCCGGGAATCTTCTCGAACCCGGGGCTTATGACCGTTATCCTGTCCTCCGGCACTCCAAGCTCCTTCAGGGCGGACCTTGTGCTGCAGCTGTTGGCCCACATCTTGTCTGCCATCCCCAGCAGCCAGCCCGCATACTTCCTGTACAGAGCCGATCTGAGTTTATTCCCTCCATCCATCCATTCCAGATGGTGCATCATGTACAGAACAGGAATCTTCCTGCAGACCGGCGAAAGGCGCAGGAGGGGCACGTACTGGTAGCTCTTGCTGATTATTATCAGGTCCGGCCCTGAATCCAGCGCTCTCCTTCGAATGTACCTTGAAGCCGCCATCCAGTTCCCCGGCAGTCCGGGAGGCACGGTCCTGAAATGTACGACATCGACCATGAACCCCCGGGACCTCATCCGCTCCACCATCCTGAAGTTGAAGATGTATCCCCCGGATGTGAAGTCCTTCTTCCCCAGCATGACGAACATGATTCTACAGGCCATGAAGTGTCTTCCGCCCCTTCTCCGGGAGTCTGCGCCCGAACTTCAAGTATACTTATCTACAGCTCTCAGCGTCATAACCCCGGACGGCGGACGGGACTTGACGAACAGACAGCAGATTGTATTAATGAATACATTCATATTTAGAGGAGGTTCATGGGACTCAGAGAGGTGAAGAAGGAAAGAGCCCGCAGCGCCATCCTCAAGGCGGCAAGAGAACTGTTCTTCAGCCTGGGATACGACGGCACCACGGTGGAGGCCATGGCCCAGAAGGCTGAGGTGGCCGTGGGAACGGTGTACAACTACTTCGAGTCCAAGAGCTCCATCATTCTGGCAATAACAGATGCGGACACAAACGCGGTCCTCAGGGAGAACAGGTGCATCCCGGAATCGGCATCCGGGCTCGATGTGCTGAGGGATTACGTCCATACCTTCATGGAAAGCCTGTCGATGTACCCGAGGAAGCTGCTCGGGGAACTGATGCGTGAGGCTTTCAGCGGTGCCGGCGGTTCCCTAGGCGAAGGTCTGCTTGAACAGGACCTCTCACTGATAGAGGGTCTTGCCGGTCTGCTGGAGAGGCTCTCAGGCACGGGCAGGTTGAGGGATGATTTCGATCCGCGGACAGCGTCCCTCGTCATATACGGAATTGTGATGACCAGCCTTATGTGGTTCACGGCGGACGAGAACCGGACTTCTCAGCAGATGCTGGATTCCATGGACGGCATGCTCGAGATAGCCTGCAGGGGACTGGAACCGAAAGGAGAGGCAACATTATGAAGTGCGCCGCATGTCTGATCATCCTGGCCATGACCGGAATCCCGACCGCTGAAGACACAAGGCCCGACCTTGATGAGCTAGTAGAGCACCTGGACCGGCTTTACAGGAGCGATGACAGTTACTCCGAGATGACCATGACCATAGAAACCCCCAACTGGACCAGGACCCTCACCATGAAAGCCTGGTCCCGGGGGACCGACAGGACTTTCATAAGGATCCTGTCGCCTGCAAGGGACGCCGGTATGGCCACCCTCAGGATAGACGACCAGATGTGGAACTACCTTCCCAATACGAACAGCACGGTCAGGGTGCCGCCTTCGATGATGTCAGGTTCCTGGATGGGGTCGGACATAACGAATAACGACATAGTCAGGGAGATCACATACGAGGAGGGCTACACATACTCATATCTGCCCGATTCAGCCTTCTCCGGAGATATCGACCAGGGGACCGTCATAATAGAACTGGTGCCCCGACGGTCCACGGCCGTGGTCTGGTCCTCTATCGTGATCGCGATCAGGCTCGACGATCTCATCCCCCTTTGGGAGAGGTATTACGACAGCGGAGGGGACCTCATCAGGACCATAACCTTCTCTGAAGTGCAGGAAATGGGGGGAAGGACCATTCCGACGGTCATGGAAGTAGTCCCCGCCGATGAGGAAGGAAACCGGACGAACATCCGCTGGACCAGCGCTGAATTCGACCGGGGCGTCGGGGAGGATACCTTCACGCTGAGGAACCTCCAGTCCGGCGGTACAGGATAGCATGCTGGCCAAACTCGCATGGAGGAACGTCTTCCGCCAGAGGAGAAGGACCCTCCTGACACTTCTTACCATGACCGGGGGATTCGTTCTGTCCTCCGTTTCCATAGGCTGGATGGATGGCTCGTACGGAAGCATCATCATGTTCTTCACCAACGGCAGCACCGGTCAGATACAGGTCCACGGCCGCGGCTACCTGGACGACCCCTCCATGTACACGACGATAGATGACTATCAGGCAGTGGGTACGGCCCTGGATTCCGTTCCCGGCGTCAGGACCTGGGCACCCAGGATCCATGCGGGAGCCCTTCTTGCGGTCAGACCGGCCGGTACCGGTGCAGGAGCGGTCTTCTCGAACTCCGCGGCGGCTTCCGTGACCGGCATAGACCCCATCCTGGAGGAGTCTGCCACGGGCTTCTCGTCGCGAATAGTGGAAGGTGAGATGCTCGCCCCGTCGGCCGCGGACAGCTCCTACTCCGCAGTGGGCAGAATGATCGTCGGACGCCAGCTGGCCATCGTGCTGGAAGCTTCGGTGGGCGACTCCCTGGTCCTGCTGTCCCAGGCGGCCGACGGCGGGAGCGCCGACAGGAAGTACGTGATATCGGGAATTCACAGCACGGGGAACGCGGATCAGGACAGGAGCTCCTGCTACATAACACTGAGCGACGCCCAGCTGCTGTTCGCCCTTGAGGGCAGGGTCCACGAGATCGCGGTGATGACCGACAACCTGGGCATTGTGGATGGTCTGACCGATGAGATATCGGCTCTCATGGGTGAGCGGGACCTGGACGTTGACTCCTGGAAGACCTTCGCAAGGGAGTTCTACAATGGCATGAAGGCCGACGAGACCCAGCTCAGGATAACCATCTTCATCATAGTCCTGGTGGCGGCGATGGGAGTGCTGAACACGATACTGATGATGGTCCTCGAGAGGAGAAGGGAGTTCGGCGTGATGAAGGCCCTGGGGACCAGGCCTGGTTTCATAGTGAGGATGATCGTCCTCGAGGCCAACATCATGGGAGTGCTCAGCGTCCTGGCGGGAGCCGTCATCAGCACGGCGGTGCTGCTCTATCTCTCCCGTCACGGGCTGGTTATGGACCCTCCAATAGACTACGGCGGAACCGTGTTCAGGGAGATGATAGCCACGATCAATCCCGCATGCTACTATGTTCCTGCCCTGTGCGTCCTTCTGACGGCTTCCACCGTCAGCATACCACCGGCGCTCAAGGCCGCTCACACAAGGGCGGCCAAGACCCTGAGGACGGTGTGACATGTTCCTCAGAATGCTGAAGTTCTCCTGGAGGAGCATATGGCGCAATGCGCGCCGCACGGTGATAACAGGTCTGGCGGTGGGCTTCGGGCTGGCCTCGCTCCTCTTCACCGAGGCTCTCATGCAGGGGATGACGGTTCACATGATCGGGGCCACCACTAATCCCTGGATGGGCGATGTGCAGATACACAGGCGGGGATTCCTGGACACCAGACAGCTGGGACTGACCGTGGAACGCCCCGACGCCGTGCTGGAACTGCTTTCGCAGGACACGACGATAGCGGCCTACACTCCAAGGGTTCTGTCGCCTGCCTCCCTGTCGTCAGCCAGGGAGCTCAAACCTGTGACTCTGACGGGAGTGGACATGTCCACCGATCCTGATGTCACCCTGCTGGAGAGCGCCGTGGAGACCGGCAGCTACTTCACCGGCGACAGCATGGAGATGGTGCTGGGCTACAGACTGGCGTCCGACCTGAAAGTGGAGCTCGGAGACGTGCTGGTCGTCACCGCCGCCCGCACCGACAGCGGGCTGGCCAGCAGCATGTTCCTCCTGTCCGGTATCTGCAATTTCGGCAACGAACAGCTGGACAGGTACTCGGCCTTCGTCAACATAGGATCGGCCAGGGACCTGCTGCAGCTGGGAGACGCCTTCCACGAGATTGCCATCGTACTCCCGGATGCCCATATGGCCGGCGATACCTCTCTGGCTCTCTGGGACCGCTACACGGACCGGGAGAACATTGCAGAGGGGTGGACGGAGCTTGCCCCGCAGATAAGCAGCATGCTGGACCTGGTCAATGTGAGCATGGTGATAATGTCGGCCATACTCTTCGGCCTGGTGATCTTCGGAATAGTCAATTCCCTTTTCATGTCAGTATACGAGAGGATGTTCGAGCTGGGAATAATGAAGGCAGTGGGTACCAGGCCGGGCACCATCGGATACATGGTGATCATGGAGGCATTCTGGCTGGGCGTCATAAGCACGGCCACAGGTCTCGCCATCGGGCTCCTGATCATCTGGATAACTTCGGGCACAGGTATCAGCTTCGGAGAGATCGAGTTCTCGGGCATAACCCTCAGCAGGCCGATATTCCCTGAACTTTCCCCGGGGAGAGCGTGGGCCTACCCGGTATTCACTCTTCTTCTGACGACCCTGGCCGGCATCTTCCCCGGTATCCACGCAGCCAGGCAGAATCCCGCCGAATCCATGAGAAGGAGCCTCTAGAGCGATGGAGTACAACATGAACGAAGATGTTATCGTAACCGAGGGGGTCGAGAAGACCTACGAGGATTCCGGCGTCCCGGTGCCCGCGGTGAGGGGAATAGACTACCGTCTCGCCAGGGGGGAGTTCACGGCCATCATCGGTCCATCGGGGTCCGGAAAGACCACGTTCCTGAACCTCATCGCCGGTCTTGATACTCCCACCAGCGGCAAAGTGTGGCTTTCGGGAAGGTGCATCTCCGACATGAGCGGAAGGGACCTCTCTGATTTCAGGAGGGACAACATAGGCTTCATATTCCAGGCCTACAATCTCCTGCCGGTGCTTACAGTGGAGGAGAACGTCGAATACATAATGCTGCTGCAGGGGGTCCCGAAACCGGAAAGGCATGAAAGGGTGATGGACATCCTGGAGAAGGTGGGACTCGCCGGGTACCGGGACAGACGGCCACTCAGGCTGTCAGGAGGTCAGCAGCAGAGAGTGGCCGTGGCCAGGGCCATGGTCTCTAACCCTTCGCTGGTCATCGCCGACGAACCCACCGCCAACCTTGACTCGCAGACCAGCGGTGAGCTTCTGGATATGATGCGCAGGCTGAACGAGGAGACGGGAATGACCTTCCTTTTCTCGACCCATGACGAGATAGTGATGGAAAGAGCGAGGAAGGTGGTAGTGCTCAGGGACGGCAGAATAGACGGGAACGCCGACCCGGAAGATTTCCAGTGAGGAGGACGGCCTTCCTGCTCCTTGCATGTACAGCCATCTTGTCCGGCGCGGCCTCGGGCGAAGGATTCTCGGGCTCATGGAGGACGGGCCTCTTCCTGACCCGGCCGGGCGTTCCCGATCCATCTTCCAGGTTAATTCTGGAATCCCCGCTGCGTATCATGTACCGCCGCACTCATGGCATTCTCGACATCGAAGCCGCACTGGTCATGGTCCCCTCCATCGGCAACCCGGCACTGGAGGGATCGGACTTCGAAGCACCCGGGATATTCAGGCTGTCCGATCCCCGCAGTATCATAGCATCCACTTCGGGGGACGGGACCACGGTCAGCATCGGACAGGACATCGACAGGCTCAGCATGGGCCTCAGGACATCCTTCGCAACATTCACGGCGGGAAGGCAGGCCATCTACTGGGGTGTGGCCAGGTCGGTGAGTCCCACGGATTTCATCGCTCCCTTCCAGTTCGGGGCCATAGACACGGAATACAGGCAGGGAGTCGATGCCTTCCGGGCGGTGGTCCCGGTGGGCATGCTTTCAGAAGTGGATGCCGGACTGGCTCTCGGCGAGGACGCGGACCCTGGAAGGAACGCCCTCTGGCTGCGTGGACGGTTCTACGTCCTTCAGTCCGATGCAACGTTCCTGGCGGCAAGGTCAAGGGACAACCTGCTGCTCGGGGGAAGCCTCAACAGGACCCTTGGGGGCGGAACGGGCTGGATCGAGGCGGCCGTGACCGACCCCGGCCATTTCCTCGAGGGTGTGGACGAGAACCCTTACATCTGTCTTTCGGCCGGATTCGACAGGAGCTGGTTCCAGGCGACACTGTACGGATATCTCGAGTATCATTACAGCTCCCCCGGGGCAGCCGGCACAGCGGACTACGAAGAAGTGTCCGGCAGCGCAGCGGTTGCCGGGGGAGGTGTCTACCTGCTGGGAAGGCATTACATCTGCCCGGGCCTCTCATGGAATCCGGCCCCACTATGGAACGTATCCGCCTCGTCCCTTGTGAATCTCATGGACTGCTCCGGTTACGTATCCCTGTCCGGAGAATACAGCGCAGGCCAGAACACCGCGCTTCAATGCGGCTGCAGCCTCGGACTGGGAAAGGACACCCCCGCCGGCGGTTCCCCGAGGTCGGAGTTCGGAAGCTGGCCCGCCCGGTTCTACATCCGGATAGCACATTACTTCTGACAGCCGTCACCGGTATTGCACGGTGTTCCCGGTGACTATATCTTCGGAGATGCATGGAGGTGCATCATGAAGTTTTTCCCCGTTCCCGCGGTCCTCGTCCTCCTTCTGGCAGCGGTATCCGCCCGTGGAGGCTCTCTTCCCTTCTCCCGGCCGGGTCTTATGGACATACCCACCGCCTCCGTCCTTCATCACACCGAGATCGTCATCGGAGGCTCCTTCACGGCTTACAGCTACGAGACAGCCGACAGCGTATCCGAGAGCGACTTCGCCATGGCCGGCCACCTGGATATAGGGCTGTTCAACAGAGGCCAGCTGGGAATAACCTGGCTGGGTGCCGCCGGTCTCTCGGGGAACGCCAGGATCCTTCTTTTCAGGGAACGCATCAACACCCCCGCCATCGCGATCGGATGCCAGAACATCACCGGCGAGGAGGATTACGAGTTCTTCCGCGACGCTGACGACAGCCTCTACCACTACGAGGAAGCGCAGAACTTCTCCGCCTATGCAGTAATGACGAAGAGTCTCGATTATTTCTCGGGCATGCCGGTATGCCTCCATCTCGGCTACGGTATCGGGAGGTTCCGCCAGGGTGAGCACTCGATCTCGGACGGGAGGATGTCGAACCCGTTCCGGGGACTCTTCGCAGCGCTGGATTACCATCCGGTCCCCGAGCTCTCGATAATGCTGGAGTGGGACGGCAGGGATGCGAATCTGGGGGCGGAGTACGACCTGAACTCCAATGTGAGGTTCATGTGTGGATTGTCGGAATTCGAGCAGCTCTTCGTAAGCGAGAGGGACAGGACTGACGTGATGCACAACGCCAAGTTCAGCCTGGGCGTGGAGTTCACCTTCGGGCCGTTCCTCAACCGCACCACTCTCCAGCCCTACGAGCAGCTCAGCGAGGATTACAACCGTGAGCTGCTGGAAGCGCTGGAAGCGATAAGGTCCAACGCCAAGCAGGAGATAGAGGAGCTGGAGCGGAAGCTCCACTGACCCTCTTGTATCGCAGGACGCCGTCAGCCGGTCAGGTGAAGCTCCCGGAACATGAATCGTACTCCCCTGTTCTCCAGCTGGTCCATCACGAAGCCGTAGCAGTCCTCGTCCCTGCCCACGTCCTCGGGGGGATGTACGCCTGTTTCCGTCCACATCCCTTTCGCCATCATCCTCACACCTGCGGTGCAGGTGTAACCCGTAGTCCTGGCCATGGATGTGGTCATGCTCCCGGGATCGTACCTGTCGAGCAGGTCCCAGGTCCTCGTGACCTTTTCGCCGCCGGTGACGGTGCCGGACACCTCGATCCTCATCACCGTCAGGTCCCTGTCCCCGGGTTTCTGCTTCCATGCGCTGAATAGCAGCCTGGAAGCCAGCTCCAGCGGGACCACTTCGCCCGAGGAGAGTCGAACCGGCTCAGTTCCCAGAAAACCGGTATCCAGCAGCAGGTTCACCCTGTCAACGTATCCGGGATAGCGCAGGGTCTTCTCCACCATCAGCGGTATCTGCTTCACTCGAAGCAGTGTCCGAAGGCCGTCGGTAAGGAAAGCTTCGAGGGTCCCGACTCCGGGGAGATACACCAGCTCCCTTTCAGTGAGGGGTGGAAGCGTGACCACTTCCCCTCCCCTGACGAACCTGGCGGGACGCGTGTACTCCTCCAGGACGTCCGAGGGCGAGAACGGGGCCTGGTATTCCCAGGGAAGCCGCCTCTCTTCCGGAAGACCGCCCACCATGCATGTGAACTCGTCTATCTTCGCGAATGTCTCCAGGCAGCGGCCGCAGACAAGGTTGCTGCATCCCGGGGCTATGCCGAAATCCACCAGGCAGCGGACTCCTCTCTCACGGGCCAGTCGGTCGAGAAGCAGCGCGTCCTCGGGGAAGAACGAGATGTCAACGATATCCTTCCCGGCTTCGATCACCCGCCTGACGGTCTCGAATCCCATGAACCCCGGAGCCGCCCCCACTGCCATGTCCGCGCCTTCCAGCGCGGAGGCCAGTCCTTCATCCCCGGACAGGTCGGCTTGAACTGTTTCGATGCCCTCATCACCTTCAAATGTGTCCAGTATCTCGCGGGAGATGTCGCTGAGCCTCACCCGGAACTCACCCTTTGACGCCAGGTCCCTGGCTATGGCACTTCCCACGAGCCCTCCGCCCAGAACTGCAACTTTCATTCCTCACACCCTTTCCTCTGTCCGCATGTTCCAGTCTTCTTCAGATGCTAAGGTACAGGGAGTTCATCCTCTCCAGGTCCAGGCATCCCCCCCCGGGAACGTGAACGGCCTCCAGGCTTCCGTCAGCGGTCACTCTCCTGACCTCCGAGTCGAGGACCCTGAGCATGTCGTACACACCGCCTGATATCAGCCCCTGTCTTTCGGTCCTTGTGAGGCGTGCCGCAGCGGGCACCGGTTCCCCGTGGCGCCACCGGGCTTCCTTCATTCCCCCGGCTTCCAGGGAAACTACTCTCTCCCCACCCCCCGCCGCCGGTCTCCACAGAATCACGGACCATCCCAGCAGGCAGAACCAGGCCCCCCTTCTCAGGTCCCTGGCTCCCGACGCGAGAACCCATGACAGGTGGTCGGCCACTCCCTGCCCGTCCATGCCCTTCCCGGGTTCCCCGATTCCTTCAGCATCACCTTCCGAGACATCCTCCGACTCACCTTCATGTCCCGACAGCCAGAAATCCTTCCCCGTTGCGAGGAGCTCCGAGGCGGTCAGTCCGGGGACAGGCGTCACCCGGCGCCTGAAACGTTCGAAACCCTCCTCCAGCGCCCCCCGGGAAAGGGGAAGGTAGTCGAGGCCCAGCCTCGAAGCCGGAACGACACCCCCGGAATTGAGTGCTTCGAGGAGTTCCCCGAGAATCAGAGCCGTGGAGCACGAGGGTACAGGACCCCACGCAGGCCCCTCCCCGGGACCTTCCATTTCCTGCCGCAGGTCCGGAGAGAGGAAGGACACCCCCGCGCCCCTCTCCCTCAGGGCCACGTTATAGGGGGGATCGTACTCCCTTATCATCCTGAACTCAAGCATCGCCGCCTCGAGAGGGGTTTCACATACATCCACCCGGAGACCATGGACCTGAGAGACGAGTTCAAGTGTTCTCTCCGATCCCCTCCTCCTTGTGAAATAGCTGTTGACCCTGCTCCTCAGCGATGTGGCCTTCCCGGCGTAGAGAACCGCACCATCCCCGGACAGGAAGCGGTAGACGCCGGGGGAGTCCGGCAGAGAAAGCCTGACATCCCTGGGAAGGGGATATCTGAACCCGCCCTCGGACTCAGGGACGGGAAGGGAGAGGAACTCCTCCAGCTGCGTGACGGTAGTTATCCCGATATCCTCCAGGTCCCTCAGCATGTTCTTCCATATCCTGACAGTGGCCAGGACATGCAGACCCGCTCTCCTCTTCTCCCCCATGGTGAAACCCATGAAGCCCGCCAGGGCCCTGATGCCCTTCCTGGGAACCCCCGGATAGAGCCTCCTTGCGATCTCCCTCGTGCAGATGAAACAGGGAAGAACCGCCTCGCCCGGAATCCCTTCGATCAGGTAGCCTATCCACCTCTCCTCGAAGGAAGCGAAATGCGCCACCGGCAGTGTTCCCTGAAGGACCGGCATTATCAGCCTGGCCAGCTCGGCCGGCGCGATGCAGCCGTGGAGCATCTCGTCCGTAATGCCCGTGATCCTTGATACCCTGGGTGGAACGGTCTCACCCGGCGGCAGGGCGACCATGAACGAATGGACCTCTGCATCACGATGGAGCTGCGGCGGATGGATCACGGTCCATGCCAGTTCCAGCAGCCTGCCCCTGCCGGGGGAAGCCCCCGTGGTCTGGCAGTCAAAGACCGATACCGCCAGACTGTTCAGTCTTTCTTCCAGGGGACCTCCATTACCCGATGGTGGAGAGAGCATGCCTCCCCTCAGGATTCCGGCTCCCGCGCGAAGAACTCGGAAGCCCACTGGAAATCACAGCCGGCGTTCTCCGCGGCGGCCCTGTCCGCCTCCCTGTCACCCACGAACAGCACCTCGCCGGGTTCAACACCGTACAGGTCGATCAGCCTGTTCAGCATCTCCGGGTCCGGCTTCCTGCAGCTGCAGCCGCTGCGAGGATGGTGGGGGCATATCTCTACCGTGCCGGGGGCGGGGGAAAAACCGAAGGCGTCACGGAATGTCTTCTCAAGAAGTTCCTCGGCTGTCTCCAGTGAGAAGTACCCGACCCCCACACCGCCCTGGTTGCTGGCTATCCCGTAACCGATTCCGTCTTCATCGCCCGGGTGGGCCCAGTCGATCTCAGACAGTTTCTCGACAACGCCAGGGTAGAGTTCCCACTCGCCGTCCCGGTTGGGGCACGGCTGGCCTTCAACCGTACAGAATCTTAGGGTCCCATCAGCGTCGAATATTATCAGCCGGTAATCCATTGATTTCCCCGTCTCCCGTTCCGCACAATGATGTCCGGAGCTTTGAGTCTCGTTGCTCCGGGGAAGATACTACTCCGGCGTACAGCGGTAAAATACGTTCAAAGACGACCGGAGGAATCCGCAATGAGGAGACGGGAGCGGCATGGCGTGTACGGATTAAATACTTATACTATCCACAGTATCCAGTAACAGATGATGTAAGGGGAAGTGATGAAAACAATGATACCGGTTATGCTCCTCGCCCTTCTTCCCGCCGCGTCCCTGGGTTTCGGATACCTGGATCTGCACGGTCCGGGATCGCCTCTTCCAGGTTTCACGGCACGTTCGATGGCTCTGGGGGGCATGAGGTCCATAGGTCTTGAGGACGGCTCCTCGGTACTCACGAATCCCTCCGGGATGTGCAGAGTGCCCGGAACCGTGGTGACTGTCTCCTTCGGCCCCGGCATAGGAAGCGCCATGGTCCTTGACAGTCTCGGAGAGAGCGAGAACAACTGGCTTTCCCTCTCCACCCTCTTCGCCGGGATCTCCGTTCCCGTCAGCTCCGATCTCAGTGTGGGAGCAGCCGTGGGGAAGGTGACGGATTTCTCCTACGATTACACCCATTACACCTACGAGTTCGGCACATCGAGCTTTCTCTCCGAGATACGGGACCTGAGAGTCACCGGTGGCATGTACGAGTCGGTGGGAGGGCTTTCCTACGGCATCACCGACTGGCTCAAAATGGGATTGTCGGCAGGCGTGAGGTTCGGGTCGGCAAACTACGATTCCTCGTACACCGATAAGAACAACCCTGACAATGACACTACCCTGACCTGGCAGAGGGATTTCAGCGGTTTCTGCTGGCACGGTGGTCTTGAACTGCCGTTTGAATCAGCCCTCATCGGTCTTTCATGGGCATCGGAAGATGATGATTACCCTGCCAGGGCTGCGGCTGGAGGACTGCTTTTCACTGACGAGACAAGACGCGGCTTCGTCGGAGCGGAGGTGGAGCTGGGAGATCCGGGTGGAAGGAACTCCACGGACATCAGGCTTTTCGGCTCGGCATTCCTCTACGAGACCTTCGAGATGATAGGCTCCCTTAGTTTCGGCTCCCCGAACTACGAGAACGTTGAGACCGGCACTACGCTGGGACTCTCTCTCGGTGCGGGTGTGCATCTTGGAAGGGTGGAAATCGATGCGGGCTTCTCCTGGGCTTCTCTGGGAAGGGACTCGCTGGCCCTTGCACCCGGCAAGCCCGATGAGCTGAAGGATTCCCAGGTACTCATGTCCTTCGGATTCACCTGGAGGCCCTGACCGCGGAACATCACCGCCATTTCAAAGGACACCTGGCAGGCTCCGGGGCTGACGGGATCATGATCAAAGGAGGACGGCAGTGGAGAACATCTGGGTACAGGTAAAGGAACTAGTCGCCATGTACGGTCTCAACATCCTGGCCGCCGCAGCCATCCTGGTGGTGGGGAAACTCGCGGCTTCCGGAGTCCGCAGGCTGCTGCGGAAGATAATGAGGAAGAAGCAGATGGACCCGACGCTCATCGGGTTCATCGGCAGCATCTTCTACGCGGGTATACTGGCCTTCGTCATCATCGCAGCGCTGTCCAAGCTGGGGATACAGACGGCTTCCTTCGTGGCGGTACTTGGTGCTGCGGGACTTGCCGTTGGCCTTGCCCTGCAGGGCTCCCTCTCCAACTTCGCTTCCGGGGTGCTCATGATCATCTTCAAACCCTTCAAGGGCGGTGATTATGTAGATGCCGGCGGGGCGACGGGCTTCATAGACGAGATAAGCATCTTCACGACCACTATCCGAACACTGGACAACAAGAAGGTCATAGTCCCCAACTCCAGGATAATGGGGGACATCATCACGAACTACACGGCCAGGGAGACCAGGAGGGTGGACCTGACGGCCGGTGTCAGCTATCACGATGACATCGACAAGGTGAAGGGTATCCTGATCAGGATACTCGAGGAGGATGACAGGATCCTGGATGAACCGGCCCCCTTCGTGGGACTGTCCGAGATGGCCGAGAGCAGCGTCAATTTCACCGTGAGGGGCTGGGTGAGGACCGGGGATTACTGGGACGTCTACTTCGACACGAACGAGAAGATCAAGAAGACCTTCGATTCCGAGGGGATCACCATCCCGTTCCCGCAGAGGGACGTTCATATGTACCGGGAATAGCCGGACAGGTCGCCTTCAGGCTCCCTCTTACCTTTTCTTCCACCTGTCCAGTCTTACGTAAAGGCAGGGCAGCACTATCAGGGTGAGCGCCGTGGCCACAGCAAGACCTCCCGCCACGGTGCGGGCCATCGGAGCCCACAGCACGGAACTCTCGGTGGCGCCCGCCGCCAGGGGCATGAGGGCCAGTATTGTGGTTATCGCCGTCATGAGTATGGGTCTCATCCTCTTCCTGCCGGCTTCCACTACGGCGTCCACACTGGACATCCCATGCTGCCGTCTCAGCTGGTTCGCGTAATCGATGAACACAATTCCGTTGTTCACGACTATCCCCCCCAGCATCAGCAGTCCCACAAGGGCCGTGAGACCCATGGTGGTTCCGGTGAGGAGAAGGGTCCAGATCACGCCTATGAGTGCGAGAGGCACTTCCACTATGATGATGAACGGCTCCAGGAGTGACTCGAACTGGGAGGCCATCACCATGTAGACCAGTATCAGGGAGACGACTATGGCCAGTCCCATGCTGATGAAGGCCTCGCCCCGGTCCTTCACGTCCCCCAGTATCTCCCATCGATGGCCGTTCAGGCTCAGGGTATCCATCATCGCTTCAACGTCAGATGCCACATCGCCAAGGGCGCGGCCCGAGATCCTGCAGTCCACCTCCACGGTCCTCGTCCTGTCCCTCCGGTCTATTTTCTCGGGAACGAGTACGCTTCGGAAGGAGCCCCAGGCGTCAAGGGGCATTCCGTACGCCGTGAGTCCCGCTACCGCCTCCCGGCTGGATCTGAACTCGGACGCGTACCTGAGGTTAACGTCATACTCCCTGCTCTCCTCGCTGTAGGTCGACGCATCGAGACCCAGAACGCCAATGGTCAGCTCCATTCCGATCCGGGCGGGTGACATGCCCCTGAGAAAAAGGACGCTCTCATCGGGAACGAAGTCCACCTGCATGAGCCGATTCTCCATCGACGAGGTTACGTCAACAGTGCCCGGTATCCTCCCCATCTCCTGTTTCACCATCTCGCCCATGTTCCTGAGCTGCTCCAGGTCGGTACCGTAGATGACCACGCTGACAGGGTACTCGTTCCCTATGGGTATCCCGCTGGTGAGGCTGTAGTCTATCCCCGGTGCAAGGTCCAGGACCTCCCTTATCACCTCTTCGTAGTACTCGATGCTCCTGATTCGCCGGTGCTCCTCGACGAAGTAGAGACTGATCTCGCCGCTCGAGGAGGAGGATGATCCGAATAGCGCTCCCAGACCCTCCCTCTTGCCCACGTCCATGTAGGAGTGGGCAAGATCGCCCGGCTCGATGACCCGTAGTACCCGATTCTCCACATCCACCATGACGCTGTCGGTGAACGAGAGTCCTGTACCGGGCGCCAGGCTAATGTCTATTTCTATGACCCCTTCCTTAGGTTCGGGGAGATAGGTCTTGGGTATCATGCCGAGGAGAAGAAGAGAGCCGACGAACAGCAGAAGCACGGGGATGAACACGTACCGGGAATGGCTCGTGAGCCGCCTGACGACCCTCGAATACTTTTCCTCCAGCCGGTCCAGCCATCCCTGTATCCTCCCGGTTGCGGACTTCGGGGGATGCTGCCGGACGAGCTTCCCGGACCGGGAGGACAGCAGCGGTATCAGGGACTGTGACACGAACAGCGAAATGAACAGGGCGGACGATATGGTGAGGCTCAGGTCCCTGAATATCTGCCCGGTGATGCCGGGGACGAAGAGCATGGGTATGAAGACCGCGACCGTGGTGAGGGTGGAGGCCGTGACCGCCATGCCCACCTGGGCGGCGCCGCCCTCAGCGGCCCTGAGCCGGTCGCTTCCCTCCCTTCGCCACCTGTGGATGTTCTCGATGACCACCACCGAGTTATCCACTATCATCCCCACGGAGATGCTGAGCCCGGCGAGGGACATGATGTTGAGGTCGATGCCCAGAAGGAACATGGCCGCGAAGGATGCGACGAAGGACAGGGGCATGGACAGGCTGACTATTCCCGCGTTCGACAACGATCCAAGGAAGAACGTAAGAACCGCGGCCGCCAGCAGAACGGCCTGCACGGCGGTGATGCCGAGATCCTTCATTGACCCGGTTATGAACCTCTCCTGGTTGTAGATGATCTCCGTGCTCAGGACGCCGGAGTACTCCTCCGCCAGATCGGTTATCTCGTCTTCCAGCCTTCCGCAGGTGTTCACCGTGTTGGCGTCCGCCGTCTTCCGGAATATCAGCAGTACTGCGTCGCCCTGGTTCAGGTGCGTCAGCGACGTCTGCTCCTCGTGGCCGTCCACCACCGCCGCGACCTCGCCCAGACTGACGGGTCTTCCCTCATGGGCACCTATGACCAGTTCCCTGATGCTTTCCAGATCGTCGAAGCCCGACTTCACGCTCAAGGCCAGCTCAAGGTCTCCGTCCCTGATATCCCCGCCCGGCTGATCGCCCCCTACGGCGGCAAGGGCGGTGTAGACCTGGAAAAGAGATATCCCCCGCTCACCAAGGAGCGCCGGGTCCACCTCCACGTTGATCTGTCTCACCTGTCCCCCCACGATGTCCACCGAGGAGATGCCCTCCACCCTGCCCAGCCTCGGCGCGATCTCCTCGTCGACCAGGTTACGAAGCTGCGTGCCGCTCATGATGTCGCTGGTGAATGTGAGCAGGATGAGCGGTTTCATGCTGGACTCCATCGCCATGATCACCGGGTCCCCAGCCCCGTCGGGCAGCTGGGCCTTGACCCTGTCCACCGCGTCCCTGATGTCGACCTCTGCCTGGTCTATGTCAGCGCTGTTCTTGAGCTCCAGGGTGATCATGCTGACGCCGTTCCTGGAAGTGGATATCACCGTCTCGATACCCTCCACACCGCTGACAGCGTCTTCCAGCAGCTCCGTCACGAGTCCTTCCACCTCGGAAGGCCCGGCTCCGGGTAACACGGTGACTATCGCTATCTGCCCCAGGTCCACTTTGGGGAAGTAGTCTATGCCCAGCCGGGTCAGGGCGAAGAGTCCCGCCCCGGCCATTATCAGGAACACCATAAGGAAGGTGACCTTCCTTCTTACCGCGAATCCCGGAAGGTTCACCGCTCCACCACCCTCACAGCTGATCCATCCTCCACGAGATGGTGGCCCATGTCGATCACCGAATCACCCGGTTCCACGCCCGAGGTGATCTCCAGTACGGAACCGCTCATGATACCAGCTTCGACGATTACAATCCGTGCTTCGCCATGCTCCAGCAGCACCGCCTTCCATTCACCCCCGTCACCTCGAAGAAGTGTCCTGACGGGAAGCACCACCGCGTCTTCTGAAGTCTCCCTGGCAAGGGTGGCGGTGCCGGTCATTCCGGATCGCAGTCTCCCGGAGTCGTCGGGGAACTGAACCTTCACGGGTACCAGCCCGGAGACGGGGTCCACGGAGGAGGAGAAGGAGGAAACCTCACCCGAGAAGAGCGCACCGGGGTAATGGGAAGTCGTGAAGACGACGGGCAGCCCTTCGGACAGGAACGGGAGGTGTCTCTCGGCTACCAGCAGCTCAGCGGTGAGTACTCCCGAGTCGGTAACTGATACGAGGGGACCGGAGGATATGAAACCCTCTCTGGCCCACACCCTGGTCACTATTCCGCCGAAGGGGGCCTGTATCCTGCCGCTTTCCGACATGCTCCTGGCGCTCTCGTAACCCGCCAGGGCCTCTCTCACGGAAGCCTCTGCGGAGGCGCTGGACGAAACCGCCATCTCGTATTCGGTCTCGCTCACTGCGCCATCGGCTCGAAGCCTCCGTGCCCTCTGAAGGTCGGCCCGTCTGTTCCCGGCCACGGCCCTGGCGGCTTCCAGCCTGGCTGCCGATGCGGCCACGGCCCCGCTGTACTGCTGGTCAGTGGAGAGTTCCACTAGGATGTCACCGGCCCTGACCGTGTCACCCTCTGTCACGAACACATCGACTATCCTGCCTGGGTTCAGAGGGGTGACGATGGCCTCGGACGCAGCCTCGAGCCTGCACGGGACTACAACGGTTTCAGTTATCACCTGGGGCAGGGGGACCATCACGGTCACGGGAACCTCTTCCTCGGTCTCAAGGACATCACCGCCGCATGATATCAGGAGGATGGCTGCAAGGGAGAGAAGCGCCAGCACGGTTCTCATCGCCCACCGACCATTCCTTCGGTGAGTATCTTCCCCACCGCATCAATGTACTCCCTGCTCATCTCATCTGCATCCACATCTTCACCCAGCCATGCGGAGATCCTGTCCTTCGACATGAACCACATCTCGGAGACCGCCATGAAGCATATAACGAATATCCTCGGGTCGATGTCGTCCCTTAATATCCCCTTCTTCTGCAGGCTCTCCAGTTTTCCGAGCACACCTTCCCGTATCCCGGGGGGAAGGTCACATGGGAAGGCTTTCTCCGCGTTCAGCCACGCCAGCATCCTGACGAACTGAGGATTGTCGCGCATGAACTCGAAATACGTTGTATGTTTCCCGCCCTCCCTGAAGGCCTCTATCCCGCCATCCACGACGGACGAAACCGTTTCTATCAGCTTCTCCGGCAGTTTTGACTGAAAGACCCTCCTGTGGATGACCTCTTCCCAGAGATCCTTCTTGGACGGGAAATAATGGTAGAGCAGGCTCTTCGAAACACCCGCCCTCTCGGCAATGCTCTTGATGGACGACCCGGAGAATCCCCTGTCGACGAAGACATCCTCGGCGGCGTCCATGATGATCAACCTAGTATCCATGATGCTCCATCCTCTGACTGACCGTTCGGTCAGCAAACATAGCAGACACTGCCTCAATGTCAATCGATCACGGGGACCGATGGCGAGAAAACGGACTTCCTCTGTCGGTAAGAGCCGCCGCTCAGCAGTTCCGCCCGATTGATTCCGGGTGCTGGTCAAGGTACTCCAGATACACCTCCGGCGCGGCCAGCTCGGGCAGGACGCCCTGGTGAACCAGCTCCTCGAGACCGGAGAGTATCACTCCGATCTGCGGGGTCCCGGCTACGTCGCTTCCCACCCTGTTCATAAGGATCGCTCCCAGCTCCCGGGGGAGGACCCTCCTCCCTGCGTCTGGGGCAAGCTCCAGCAGCCTTCCTCTCAGCTCGGATAGCCCTGCCGTCCCCTCCGAGGCAAAGGGTTCCGCATGAGCCCGGATATCCGCCTGCGCAAGGTCAAGCAGCTCCTCCAGGTGATCGCCGGCATCCAGGGCCAGCTTCCTGACCGCCCTGTCAGACCAGTCCCGCGAATACAGGACCGGCCTCATATGGTTCCGGACCATGAAGACGAGGCATTTCCTCTCCCTCTTCGAGAACCTGAAGCGGTCGGCTATGACTTCCGCGATCTCTGCGCCCCTTCCCTCATGTCCGTGGAAATGCGGCTCTCCACGGTCGTCCACGGACCTGCAGTACGGCTTGCCGATGTCATGGAGCAGCAGTGACCAGCGGAGGCAGAGGGATTCAGAAGGGGCTGACGCCATGGCGGAGAGGGTATGCTCCCAGATATCGCCTGAATGGGCCCTGCCCTGGGGCTGGTCCTCCTGCGCGAATACCTCCCGGAACTCCGGGATCAAATCCTCGAGCAGCCCGGAACTCCTCATGAGGCGAAGGGCGCCACAGACCCCTGCCGGGTCGGGAGCCGAAAGAAGACGGTCCATCTCCATCTTCCATCTCTCCCTTGAGATGTCCATTATCAGGGAGTGTTTCCCGGAGATGGCCTCCAGTGTCCTCTCCTCGATGGAAAAACCCAGGATGCAGGCGAAGCGGAAGGCGCGGAGCATGCGGAGCGGGTCCTCGGTGAAGGTCTCCACTGGATCCCGGGGGGTGCGGATAAGCCCCTTCTCAAGATCGCCCCTGCCTCCGAGGGGATCGATCAGTCTTCCGTGGAAGTCCATAGCCATGGCATTGACGGTGAAATCCCGCCGCGCCAGGTCCTCCTCCAGGCTTCCGCCGAAGACGACTTCCGGGTGGCGCGAGCCCTTCCTGTAGCTTTCACTGCAGCGGAAAGTCGTTATCTGTACATCCACATGACCGGCGGGGGTTTCAAAGGCGGCGGCCACCGTGCCGAACTCCATTCCCAGCGGGTAGGGCCTGAAGCCCCCGTCCCGAAGCAGTTGCATTGTAACATCCGGGACCGCGTCGGTGGCAAGGTCGAGATCATCCGTGGCTCTTCCGAGAAGACGGTCCCTGACGCATCCCCCCACAAGATACAGCTGATGACCGAACTCCTGGAAAAGCCTGAACAGCTCCTCCATCATCTCACCCCGTTCCGTTGAGATCCCATGGAACACGTCTTCTATGCTGATTATACGAAAATGTTTATCTTCCGAGGATCGCGAAGGGAGTACAGATGTCTCGATCCGCCGCCGCAGCCGGCACCGCCTGGAAGCAGGTGAGGGAAGCCGCCGGAGTCAGCTTCATTCTCTTCAGGATAATGATCCCTGTGGTCATAATCGTGAAGGTTCTGGGTGAGCTGGGGCTGGTGAGGTACATTGCCGCCGGTTTCCAACCCCTTATGAACCTGGTGGGGCTCCCGGGGGAGATGGGTCTGGTGTGGGCCACGGCCGTCATCACGAACATGTACGGAGGCATCGTGATATTCGCCTCCATCGCGCCCGGGCTCCACATGACCACGGCCCAGATCACGGTAATAGCATGCATGATACTGGTGGCTCACTCCATGCCCGTGGAGACCACCATCGCCAGGAAGAGCGGCGTCAGGATAAGGTTCATGATACCCTTCCGGATATTCTCCGCACTTCTGCTGGCCTTCCTTCTCAACACGGCCTTCAGCCTGGGAGGGTTCCTGCAGGGAGAAGGCAGGATACTCTGGGAGGCTGCGCCCGGCAATGGAGGGCTGGGGGGCTGGGCGCTTTCCCAGCTTCAGAACCTGGTCACGATATTCCTGATAGTCCTGGGCCTGATAATCCTGATGAAGGTCCTTGACAGACTGGGAGCAACAAAACTCATGAACGGTATGCTGGGTCCCGTCCTGACCTCAATGGGCATCGGCAGGTCCGCCGCAACCGTCACAATCTTCGGGATGGTCCTCGGGATATCCTACGGGGGCGGGCTCATCATCAGGGACGTCCGCTCGGGCAGGCTGCCGGACAGGGACGTCTTCTTCTCCATGTCCCTCATGGGCCTCTCCCACTCCATTGTGGAGGACACTCTCCTGATGATGTCGCTGGGCGGCAGTATCGCCGGAGTGCTCTTCGCAAGAGTGCTCTTCACATGGGTTGTCATATGGACCCTGGTCAAGGTGGTGAACAGGATCTCCGACGAGAGCTTCTGCAGGTTGTTCTTCAGATGCCGGAGCGCGCCAGTTCCAGACCCGCGGCGTACGCCCTCTCCATGATCTCAGAGTCGTCCATCACGTCTTCCGCCCTCTCGAACCCGCAGGCGAGGATCGTATCCTGGACCCTCAGACCGGCCATGTCCCAGGCTCCTCTCATGCTGCGAAGCTGCTCCTGAAACAACTCCGGGTCATCCGCGCCCTGGGTTGCCACCAGGACAGCGGCTTTCCTGCCGAACCTCGGAGCGACACCCCTGTCGATGATGCTGAAGAGCCTGTCGGTGAAGGCCTTCATCTGGGCGGTCATATAGTAGAAGTAGATAGGGGTTCCCAGGACCACGGCATCGGCCTTCCTCAGCTCGCTGAAAAGGGGCTTCATATCGTCTTCCTGCACGCACTCCCCCGTCTCCCTGCATTTGAGGCAGGCGTGGCATCCTGAGATGTGGAGCAGGCCTATGTGGAACACTGCGCCATCCGCCCCCGCATCCTCCGCACCTCTCACCACTTCCCTGACCACGGCGTCGGTGACACCGTCGGCCCTGGGGCTGCCCACGAACGCGGCCACCCTCATTCTGCCCTCCTCTCAGTATTCCCAGTCCACCCTGGGGACCGGCAGCCTCAGCAGCCTGTCCAGCCTTTTCACCAGTTCCTCCGGGGCGCAAAGGTCGTCGGTGACCCTGAGGCCGGAGGCCGGTCTCACTCCCATCCACATCCTCGAGAACGCCCCCACCGAAGCCTCCATCACCGGCAGGGAATGATCATGTCCCATCTCGGCGCGCGATTCCGGGCCAAGTGTCACTATGTAGCTCCCTCCCGTGCCCTTCCACGGCGCATCATCGTCCAGGAACCTCTCGATGGGATCCCTGAGCTGGAGGTTGAAAGTCACCGGTTCACCGTCCAGATCGGTCTTCTCCATGCACGCGGCAAGGTCGCAGATCCTCACCTGCCAGTAAGCCATGGCCTTGCTGAAGCTCTCGTACTTCGATTTCTCCGTCTTGCGAAAGCTCCTGAAGGGTGTCCGCAGAACGTCCTGGAGCTGTATGGCCTGTGGCTCGCTCATCATGACCAGGTGCACCTGGTCCCCCAGGTTCCTTATGAGCCCCAGCAGCTCAAGCAGCTGGAAGTAGTTGCGGTATGCCATCCACTGGATGGTGTAGGGACCGTGCTCGCCCTTCGCTGTGCCGCACCAGAAGTGATGTGACAGGAGTTCTCCGGACTCGTCCATGTATCCCAGCCCGAACCCGCCTGTGCTCCAGAGCATCTCGGCATGCGTTATCTCCGGCCGATCGAATGATGTGTTGCCGTGGACCAGCATCCTGCTCTGCCTGGACCTGTGCACCAGCTCCCAGTCATCAGCCGTGATCCTGAGCGGCGGGGGAGGGTTGACCCGGAGGTCCAGGGTGGCGGGGTCGAACCCGATGGACACCTCGTACGGCCCGGTGCCGAATCCGAGTTTGTCGTAATAACCCTGGTCGAATATTCCCAGACCGGCCATCTCGGCGCCTTCGGCGGCATCCAGAGCGACCAGCTCGGCTGTAAGCTTACCCGCGAGCCCCCTGCGCCGTCCGGCGTAGCCCGTGGTCACCCCGCAGACCGCGCAGAGGGAGACGTCCCGTTCGAGATACCTCACCGAACCGGGGCTGGAGACCACCAGGGCCTCCACCCTGCCGTCTATCTCCCCGACAAGTGCCCTGCAGGCCTGCAGGAAGACCTCCATACCCTCCTCGTGGGCTTTTTCCTCCACCCATCCCACTTCACGCCAGATCCGTTTGCAGTCCTTCAGGTCCTTCTCGGGCTGGTACTTTCTGTGTATCATGGCAAAACTCGTCTCCATCCATGGAAAGATGAATCCGGAAACCCGATTGTCTTCGTTGTCAATATCAATATAACCGCAGGAGTTCTTCCCCGGGCAGTCTATAGCTTCCCGGAAGGCTCCCTGCCCTTGCGTCGATGAAGGAAAAGCTGTTTCCTCGCGGTGCCAAGCACGTCCCTCCAGAATGGCCCGGTATCATCGTTATCCAGGAGCTGTCTTCCATAGGTGATCACGGCCATCCACAGGAGGGCTATCAGCAAGGCCACAGCGGTGAAGCCCGCCACCATCTTGCCCCTCTTGGGGTACGAGCGCAGCGCAGCAGGTACGGCGGGGACCAGAACCTCGATGGAGGGGCTGTCCTTTGCCTCCTCCAGCTTGAGTGACTCCAGCTCCTGCCTCAGCATGAGGTAGAGGGCCGTTCTGGTCTCAAGGTCTATGGCGAAGTTCTCGTACTCCATGAGTATCTCCGGCATTACATCCATTCCGGGGAAGAACCCGAGACTGTCGTTCCGGCTCCTGCCCTCCATGTTACCCCGGAGGTACTCAACTGTCCCGGCAACTTCGATATAGGCCGGGCTGGATGAGGACATGGTGCCGCTGATCCCGGCCAGCTGGGCCTCGGCCAGTACCAGCTCCGTCTCCAGGGTGGCCATGAGCTGCACCATGGATATCCCCTGTTCCTCGGGGAAGAGAAGGCCGGTCTCCCGGCGGAACCGCTCCATGTTCCTCTGGGCTATGGTGAGGGATTCCTCAGCTGCCTTCAGGAGCTCCTCCGCCGCTATCCTGCTCCTTCTGGCCCTGCTGGTGATTATGGTGGAGAGTTCCTGGTTGGCGTACTCGATAATGTCGTTGACAATGGCGGCGGATTTTTCCCTGCTGTTCGCCTCCATCGATATGATGAAGAAACCCTCAGGGGTAAGCGTCACGGAAGCCTTCTCGTTGAACTTCTGGATGGCCATGTCCATGCTTGGCACGCGGAGTTCCGCCAGCATGTCGTACTTGAATATGATGCGTTCGAACACGGACCTGGATGTGAGGACCTGGAAGACGAGGTTCATGTCCAGCATCTGCGTGGAGCCCAGGTTCATCATTCCGGAAAGGGAAGGCAGGTTGTCGCCAAGCAGGTCCCCGGCTATTCCCCCAAGGGCTCCCAGACCCATGTCGGACTGTTCTCCCCCAGGTACCGAAGCCAATGAATAAGCCGTCCATTTCTGCGTCCTGGTCAGGGCGTAGACGGCTGAAGCGGCGGCCACCACCAGGCACAGGAGGGCAATCTTCCTGAGGTTGGTGACGACGGTCCTGATCCATCTTCCGGCGAAGGAACTCTCCAGGTTCTTGCTCATGTCCCCATTCTACCTTGTCGAGATGCTGTAAAGCGTTATGCCGAGAGATATGGCCGAGGTGATGAGGGATATCAGGGCATCGTTCCTCTCGAACCAGCTGTAGTTGAGTTCTATCACGTCACCGGGAAGCGGGCGGGCATCCATGGCATCACCTTCGAAGCTGACCTCGATCCCGTTCCTGTAAACGGTCACACCGCCTCCGGAAGTGCTGAGTGGACCTCCGGCGTAGACTATGTAGTCGCTCACGGTGTTCTCCGGATTGTAGCACACCAGTCCGGGAGTGTTCACCGCCCCGCCGACCACTATCGAATCCTTCAGGGTGACCACCATCAGGGTGTCGCCGGGCTGCAGGCTCATCCGGCTGAATCCGGAGCTGTCGGTCCATACGTGGAACATGTCCCCGTGCCTCAGGATGACGCTGCTCCGGAGGTTCATGTTGCCCGGGGCCCCGCCCATCCTTGCCAGCAGCGCACTCACGTCGTCGCCGGGTTCGAGGTCCCGTGTCTCAATGCCCCTGGCGGGACTGAGTATGAAGACGGGCTCCTCACACACGCCGATCATTATGTCGGCGTTGTTCCGCAGGAACGGGTCGGATACGAAGGTGGCAGTCCCCGGCACCATGTTCAGGTCTATCTCCAGCGAATCGCCGGAATCAACGTACATCACGCCCCGCCTGGAGCCGAAGGTGGAAATGCCCCCGGCCATGTAGAGGGCGTCGGACACCCTGTCCAGTGCCGAGAGCACGTAGGTCCCGGGCATGTTCACCATTCCGCCCAGGTTCACCCTCAGTAATCTCGGCTCCTGGAGGGACAGCGTCACGGTGACGGAGGAATAATACGAGGAGGCCGTGCGCTGAAGAGCCATCTGGGACTCCTCGATGGTCAGTCCGTCCACGGATACGGCCCCTATTCCGGCCACGGACAGGTAGCCGTCGCCTCCCACCGCGTACAGGGCCCAGGGGGAGAGCCCGGCGCTCATCAGGTACTGGCTGGAGCCCCCGGCCACCACAACCGCGACTATGTCGCCGGGACCAAGGACGTAGGAGTTCCTGTCAGCCAGTTCGAGGACGGTCTCTTCAGGATCCCTTATCATCTCCTGCACCGCCGAAGTGGGGTCGGTGGGGAGCTGAGCGTTCTGGGCCAGAACGGCAAGCAGTATCAGCAGCATTCAAATCCCATCTCCCGGCCCTTCATGAACAGGCCGGGCATTGGTTTCATCTATCCCTGAAGTAGTCGATGGTCCTGGCCATCCCCTCCCTGAGGGAAACCCCCGGTTCCCATCCCAGCTTCTCCCTGGCCAGGGTTATGTCCGGTCTCCTGACCTTCGGGTCATCCATGGGAAGCTCCCGGTATACTATCGAACTGGTGGAATCTACCGAATCGAGTACGAAATCGGCAAACTCGCCTATGGTCATCTCATCGGGGTTGCCTATGTTCACGGGCCCGGCGAAGTCCGAGGCCATCAGTCGCACCAGCCCGTCCACCGTGTCGGAGACGTAGCAGAAGCTCCTTGTCTGGCTTCCGTCGCCGAAAACGGTGATGTCATCGCCCGCAAGCGCCTGGCTTATGAAAGAGGGCACCACCCTTCCGTCGTCCGCCCTCATTCTCGGTCCGTAGGTGTTGAATATCCTGGCGACCTTGGTGTTCAGTCCGTGGTACCTTCGGTACGCGAAGGTTATGGCTTCGGCGAACCTCTTGGCCTCGTCGTAGACCCCCCTGGGCCCCACGGGATTCACGTTTCCCCAGTAGTCTTCCGGCTGGGGATGGACCAGGGGATCGCCGTAGACCTCGCTGGTGGAGGCCAGGACGAAACCGGCTTCCTTCGCAAGGGCCAGTCCGAGGGCTTTGTGCGTCCCCAGGGAACCCACCTTGAGGGTCTGTATCGGAAAGGCGAGGTAGTCGGCGGGGCTCGCCGGGGAGGCCAGGTGGAAGATGAAATCAAGCTCTCCCGCCACGAACATGTAGTTCGTCACGTCATGGTGTATGAATGAGAAATCCCCTCTGCCGGAGAGATGGGCGATATTGTCCGTGGAACCCGTGATGAGGTTGTCCATCGCCAGCACGCGATGACCGTCGGAAAGCAGCCTGTCGCAGAGATGGCTTCCAATGAACCCCGCCCCACCGGTCACGAGTATCCTCATCGCTCTCCCACCGACCCTTCCAGCCTTCCGGCGTACATGGACCTGTAGTACTCCCTGAACTCCCCGGATTTGATGGTCTCCCACCACCCGCGGTTGTCACGGTACCAGGCCACCGTCCGCTCCAGACCCTGCCTGAAGGGGATCTCGGCGGTCCATCCCAGCTCTTCCTCCAGGAGGCTCACGTCCAGGGCGTACCTGCGATCGTGCCCCGGCCTGTCCTCGATGTACCTGACCAGTTCCCGGGAGGCTCCCGCGATCTCCAGGATCAGGTCAGTGACCTCGCGGTTGGAGTGCTCCTGGCCGGCGCCGATGTTGTAGACCTTTCCAGGCGCGGAATCCTCCAGGACCCTCAGAAGTGCGCGACAGTGATCGTCGACGAAGAGCCAGTCCCTGCTGTTGAGCCCGTCACCGTACAGGGGCAGCGGCTCTCCGTCCATGGCGTTGGTCACGAAGAGGGGCACGAGCTTCTCGGGGTACTGGAAGGGACCGTAGTTGTTGGAGGCCCTGGTCACCACGACCGGGACGCCGTAGGTTGAAAAGTAGCTCATGGCAAGGAGTTCCCCTCCCGCCTTGGAAGCCGCGTAGGGACTCCTCGGATCAAGGCGGTCCGCCTCCCCCGACCTGCCATGTTCGACGCTGCCGTAGACCTCGTCGGTGGATATCTGGAGGAACATCCTCCGTCCGCCCTCCCTGAAGGCCTCCAGGAGGACCCTGACTCCCTCTATATCGGTCCTGACGAATGAGGAGGAGTCGTGGATGGACCTGTCCACATGGGTCTCGGCCGCGAAGTTGACCACTGCATCGCAGTCCTTCATGGCCAGGGATACCGCATCGCTGTCGCATATGTCACCGTGAAAGAATCTGAACCGAGGATCCTTCTCCACTTCCACGAGATTCTCGCGCCGGCCGGCATATGTGAGCTTGTCAAGGACGGTCACCTTCCAGCCGGGATTTAGCTTCAGGGCCATTCTCGTGAAATTGCTCCCGATGAATCCCGCTCCCCCGGTCACGAGGATCCTCACGAACCCTCCTCAACTCTTAGCTGGCGGGCCTTTATCCCCGCCTGGAGCAGGCCGTCTATGCTGGAGCCCGAATCCGCCCACCAGCCCTTCACGATGTCCGCGTGCAGAGTGCCGTTCTCAAGGTAGGCGTTGTTGATGTCCGTCACCTCCAGCTCGCCCCTGGCTGAAGGCTCCAGCCGGTCTATGACCTCGAAGGCGAAGCTGTCGTACATGTAGACCCCTATCACGGCGTAGCGGCTTTTCGGCCTGGCGGGTTTCTCCTCAATGGAAACGACCCTGGTGCCGTCAAGCTCCGCCACTCCGTAATCGCTGGGGTTGTCAACCACCTTCAGGAGTATGCGCGCGCCCTCCCTCTGCTCCCGGAATGCATCCACCCTGGGCTTCAGTGAGTCTTCCAGTATGTTGTCACCCAGAATGACAACGAACCTGTCGCCGCCTATGAAAGTCCTGGTCAGGCCGATGGCCTCGGCTATCCCGCCCTCCTTCACCTGGTAGGCGTAGTTCAGTGTCCTGAACCCGAAGTCAGAGCCGTCCCCGAGAAGCCTCAGGAAGTCTCCCGCGCTGTTTCCGCCGGTGATCAGCATCACGTCGCGGATCCCGGCCTCGGCCAGTTTCTGGAGCGGATAGAATATCATAGGCTGGTCGTACACAGGCAGAAGGTGCTTGTTCGTTATGCTGGTAAGCGGGCGGAGCCTCGTCCCAAGGCCTCCGGCAAGTACTACACCCTTCATGTCCACCCCTTCCAGAAGCCCCTATCTCACCAGGGCCAGCTTCACGAACCTGTCGACGCCGTCCTGGGTTATCCTTACCATGTAAGTCCCGGATGCCGCGGGATTCCCCTCCAGGTCCGTCCCGTCCCAGGAGAAGTCGTCCCTGTACTGCGACAGTGACTCATAAACAAGTCCTCCGTTCAGGTCAAACAGCCTGAAGTCGAAGGGTGTGTTGGGCAGTCCCGCCACTCCGAGAACCTGTCCGTCTCCCGGGAGGAAGGGATTCGGGTAGACGGCGGCGGAACCCAGGGCTCCTCCCATGCCCTGCTCGAGGTGAAGTCTCCACATTCCGTGGTCCGTGGCCAGGTAGAGCAGGCCGTTGTCGGCGTCCGAAGCGGCATACCTTATCACGTTCGACTGCAGGGGGGAGTTGACCGTGTTGTACTCCTCCACGGTCCCGTCGGGATATATCCTGGCCAGGCCTTCGCCAGTGGCCGTCCAGAGTGTCGACAGATTGTCGAAGCAAAGCATGGAAACACTCCCGCTCACCTGATCGATCTCGGTCAGGTTCCCGGTCTCCGGGTCTATCATCACAAGTCCCGCAGTCGTTCCCACGTACAGCTTTCCGTCCCTGGAGATGGCCAGGGACTGGATATCACTGGATGGCAGGCCGCTGGAACTGGAGTAAAGGTCCATGACCTGTCCCGTCTGTATGTTGCCCAGCACAAGGCCTTCCTGGGTTCCCATCCATGCCGACTGAGGTGATGAGACCGTCTCGACGGACCTGACCATACCCGAGGGAAGACCGTCCGATGGCTGGAAGGTCCTCCAGCTGGCCGTCTCCTCCTGGCCGGGGGTCCAGGACAGCCTGCTGACGCCGCTGGGCTCGGTAGGGGTCTGCCAGAAGGCTTCATGTGCGAACCAGACTTCCCCGGTAAGGGACACCACCAGCTCGTTCACCTGATCGTTGAGGATATCGCTGTTGGACGTGTTGAACAGTACGATGTCATCGTCACCCGTATCCGGTGTTCCCTTCCAGTCGATCCAGACCACTCCGAAGTGCCAGGGGGAGATGAACACTCCGCCGAACCGGTCGGCGGCACATGCGAATACCTGGCTGGGGCTCGGGAGCTGGGTCATGAACTCGTACCAATTCTCATCGCTCAGCACCGAGGCTCCACGCCTGTTGGAAGTAACCCATACATCGTCCCGCAAATCCACGTCCACGCAGTAGAGGTCATTGGAGGGCGCCCCGGAAGGCCGGGCTGATACCCATGAGTCTATGTACCCGATCCCCACGCAGTTGCCGGAAGCCCTGTCCACGGCATAATCGTTGTACTGACCTATGATCAGCTCGTCCGCCGAATGCCAGTGGATATCCTGGACCACCTGCGCTCCGAGGTCCGCCGTGCCCAGGGTCCAGGAACCGTTCTCAAAGACGGAGGCATTACCCTTGTCCCCGACAGCCAGCCTTCCATCGCTCCAGTCAAGGCAGATGGGGAATCCGCCGGGATATGAAACGTCCTGCAGCCACGACTCTCCGTCCGTCATCCTGTACAGCCCGTCCGCGGTGGCAGCCCACGCGGTGTCACCTGCCACCAGGATGTCCTGTACGATCAGGTTATCCATGGAGTCGAACTCGACCCACGAGTCCGACTGTCCCGGGGGCTGGCCGGTCCTGAGCATCACCAGGCCGCTGGAAGTGCCGACGAAAAGGCCTGAATCCACCGTTGCGACGCAGTTGATTATGTCCGACGGAAGTCCTCCACCGGTGGTGAACACGGTCCAGACATTGAAGTAGCCCAGCTCCTTGCTGCACAGCCCCTCCGAGGTTCCCACCCAGATGGCGGTATCCGGAAGGATACAGTTGATCTGCAGGGAGATGGGGAGGCCCTCAAGCTGGCCGTAGTGCTGGAAGCCGCCTGCGGCCAGGCTGACGTCTATGCCGCCACCCTTGGTGCCGATCCATAGATTCCCGGAAACATCCCTGGCCAGGCATCTGGCGTCGCTGAACGAGAGTTCGCCGGGGCAGGTCCATGTGGAATCCCAGTATACGCTGCCGGACTGTATGTGACCGAATATCACGCCTCCAGTGGTGGCCGCGACCAGGAAGTCCTCCTCCACCAGGATATCGCTGACACCGCCGAAATGCGTGTAGTGATCCCAGTCCGAGATCCTTCCGATGAGGATGACCGAAAGTACCATAAGCAGGTTCATGTTCTTGCCTCCCACCATGAGAAAAGTCTTCTCATGCCTTCAATCCTCTCCACCTCGGGATGCCACCCGAGAAGGGCTTCGATCCTTGTGGGGTCACCCACCTGGAATTCCACGTCCACGGGTCTGAGCAGTCCGGGGTCGACTTCAAGCTCAAGGCTGACGCCGGCTATGTCCATCAGCGCATTCACCATGTCCCCCATGCTGCTCCCGGTTCCCGTGCAGACGTTGTAAACGCCTCCCGGCTTCCCTCCGGCAAGTATGTGGCGGTATGCCCTGGTCACATCCGTTACGTACAGATAGTCCCTAACCGGACTGAGGTTTCCAACCCTCATCCTTCGGGAACCCTCCTCACGGGCCCTGATTATCCTTCTGCAGAAGGAAGGGAATGCGAATTTCTCCGACTGTCCCGGGCCTGTATGGGGGAAGGGGCGGGCCACCAGGACTTCCAGACCGCATTCCCTCGCGAACTGAAGGGCCGCGATCTCAGCGGCGGCCTTGGTGCTGCCGTAGGGATTGATGGGACCTATCTCGGAATTCTCCGTGATCAGGCGGTCGGTCGGCTTGTACACCTCTGCGGAACTCACCAGGAGAAACCTGGCCCGGGGACATCTGGACGCGGCGAACTCCAGTACGGATAACGTTCCCATGAGGTTCACATCGTAAGCCCTGTGCATGTCCTTCAGAGAACTGGACACCGAACTGACCGCAGCCAGGTGGACGATGTACTTCACTTCTTCCAGACAGTCCGGGGCGGCTGAAGGGAGTCTCCACACGACCCTGCTCACTCCCCGGGGAACCTGGTAGGAATCATGGGTATCGGCGGCGAAGTCACCCTCCCCCATCCCCAGCTCGTTCATCAGATGCGATCCCACGAATCCAGCCGCTCCTGTGAGCAGTATGGGTCCGGGATCCAGTTTCACTTCCTCGGAACCCGGACCGTGAGGCATCTCATTTCCTTCCGCCAAGGTAGCGAATCTCCTCCTCCAGCATTATCCCGCTGAAGTCCAGGACCGTTTTCCTTACCACGTCTATCAGTTTCCTGATGTCGTCAGAGGTGGCACTTCCGGTGTTGATGATGAAATTCGCGTGCTTCCTCGAGACCATTGCGCCGCCCACCGTCCTGCCCTTCAGACCGGCACCCTCTATCAGCCTGCCGGGAGGGATGTCGTCCGCGGGTTTCCTGAATACGCTGCCCGCGTTGGGATACTCCAGGGGGAACCTTTCCCTTCGCAGTTCCAGTATCCTCCTGGCCTCGGAGCGGAGGTCCTCCGGGTCGCCCGATCCCAGTCGCATGACTGCGGATGCGATAATGAGCCTTTCATCCTGGAACATGCTGCGCCTGTAATCGAACCCGCATTCCTCTCCCGGAATAATACGCACCGACCCGCGGCGGTCCAAGACCTTCACGCTGGAGACCGTCCGTGAGACGGAACTGCCGTAAGCCCCGGCGTTCATGAAGATCGCTCCTCCGACGGTGCCCGGGATGCCCACGGCAAACTCCAGACCCGCTGCTCCCCTGGTGCAAGCCGCTCCGGACATGGACGGAAGATGAGCGCCCCCTCCGCAGGACAGTTCCCACAGGGCACCCTCACTGGACCAGGTATGGGACGAGAGTTCTCCGCCGAGCCTGATGATCAGCTCCGAACACCCGGAGTCAGCGGCGAGTACGTTTGAACCCTGTCCCAGGACGAACCATGGAACACCCTCTTCGAAGGTCAGGTCCAGTATTCCCGCCAGCTTGTCGGAAGTACCGGCGGTGATCACGACGGCAGGACCGCCCGTCCGCCATGTGGTCAGGCTGCTCATGTATTCCTCGGATACGTCCGTGAATCGCTCGCCCAGCAGCTTCAGAATACCATCACGACGCATCGTCGTCCCCATCCTCTTCCACAAGCCTTGTGCCGGAAGCTCTCATGAACCAGATCACGAGCAGGGTGACGGCCGTGGCCAGGAGTACCGCCAGGGTCCTCCATCCCGGACCCAGGGTGGCAAGGGGTCCAAGTGCTACAGGCGGGATGACCGTGAGCACCACCATCAGAAAACTGATGGGGAATACATTCCTGCCGAGCCAGAACAGGCTCAGCGCCATGAACAGGTTCGTGGCGAGGGTGGCAAAGGCCGCCCCGAGTGCTCCGGCAACGGGTATCAGACGGAAGTTGAACCCTATGTTGAGCAGGGCTCCGAAGAGGGTCATCCATGCTATGAACCTGGTCTGGCCGGTGAGGAGGCAGCCGGTCTGGGAAATCAGGAAAAGACCGTACAGCGCACCGGCGCCTGCCAGTGTCGGAAGGACGCCCGCTGCAGGGAGGTAGTCCGCTCCCCCTACGAGGGGCACCAGCCAGGGGGAGGACATGGCAAGCACGAGGGACGCCCAGTTGATCATGATCATGAACAGCAGACCCGCCCTGCCCAATTCGCCCAGGGTGCCGCCCGTATTCTTCTTCCGGAAGATGAACCTCTTCCAGGCCATGTCGAATCCCAGCACCATGGGCATCAGTATGAGGCAGGCCCTGCTTGCCCATTCGTAGTAACCGCTCTGGGCCAGGTCGGGATGGATGCTCCTTAGCATGAACATGTCAGCGGATGACAGGACTATCATCGAAATAGTGGCCGGTATCAGCGGCAGGCTGAAACTCAGTATCTCGCCGGTGAGGTTCTCCTCTCCGGGCGCGGTCCCGGCTCTGGTTCCCGCGGTCCGTTTCCACATCATGATCGCGGTGAAAGCGGCCAGCAGGAAGGAGGGCGCCCACCGTGCGGTGAGGAAGGAGGGAACCGCTTCCATGCTGGTCGCGTACAGGAGGAATGCGAGAGCGCCCAGTGCCAGGAGACCTCTTGCAAGCTGCATCACGAGGTATCTTCCAGCCAGTCCTTCGGCCCTTGGAAGCGAGAGAGTGATCTGTACGTAGGCAATCCCGACTCCCAGGAGAGACGCGTGGACAAGGTACTCCGGGTGCCTGAGGTTCAGGAAGGAGACGAGGAATCCACGGAGGAGGAAGACGGACGCCACCATCAATGTCGTGGGTACCAGGGGGAAGACCATACCCCGGACCAGTATTGCCCTGTGGAGTCCGCTGCGATGCCAGGCCCTTATGAGGGCGGTCGGAAGACCCAGCACTACTATGCCGGCTATGGCTTCCGCCAGTATCCTGAGGGTACCCAGCTCACCAGCGGCCTCCGCCGAGAGAAACCTTGATATGAAAGGCAGGAAAGCGACCTGGACCATGCCGCTGAAAACCATTGCCATGGCATAGAGCACCGATTCCCTCGAGAGGTCCCTTCTGTGCTCCGTTCCGTTCATTCTTCCGCTTCCCATCCCATCTCTCTGTAGATGCGGTGTATCTCCCCGGCCACGGACAGCCAGTGGTGCCTCCTGTCGATCCAGGGGGGTCCGGCGGCGGCATGGCTCTCCCTGAGATCCGAGTCAAGAACCAGCTCTCTGAGATCACGTTTCAGGGTACCGGGCGTGGTGAGGAAGAACGGGTGGTCGGGAATGAACTCCTGATAGGCCCCTGACAGATTGGTTACGGTGGCTATGCCCATGGAGAGACTCTCCAGGGAGTTCACTCCGTACCCCATGTCCCCGTCTGCCACCTGGTCAACGGCGATGTGGCAGGTCGCCTTCGTCCTAAGGGCCTCGGCGTTGGTCATGTTCTCAATGAGGACCATCTCCACCGGGATCTCCCTGGAAAGCTCCTCAACCGCCTGAATTATCTGTTCGGTCCCCTTCACCGCCCTTATCCTGGGAGCGTGGCAGATTCGGACCTTGCCGGGAGGGGGCTCCGCGGCAGGAACCATGGACCTGTCGAAAGGAAGGAACAGGTAGCCCACCTCGGGATAGCGCTGGTAGAGGTCGAATTCGCAGGTGAGGTTGAGGTCCGTGACTTCCCAGATCAGCCTGATGGCTCCCCTCATCCTGAGGTCCAGACCGTGGTAGTAGGATACTATCTTCTTTCCCGATTCCTTCAGGGCCAGTACATCCCTTCCGTCACGGTAGAAGCTCATTCCCCCCTCCAGGTGATAGATATCGTAATCCCACAGGCCGTACTCCTCGGCAGCCCTGTCAATCCTGTGTCTCCATATCCTGTCCCTGAATCGCAGGAGAAAACTC
>JAFGPK010000091.1 GCA_016936235.1 Candidatus Fermentibacteraceae bacterium
ACAGACACCCCCTCGTTCCTGAGCCTCTCCGCCAGCCTGACGGCAAAGGGTCGCTGCCCCTCGGAGAATACCGCCAGGAACAGGTCGGCAGGATGCGACTTCGAAACCGTCCCCGGAACCAGTCCGTAGGTGTCCAGGAAAAGCTGAAGTGTCAGAAGCCCGAGGCCGAATCCCACCCCGGACACCCTCTGGCCCCCGAACAGGCCCACCAGGTCGTCGTACCTTCCTCCTCCGCAGACGGCCCTTCGGTTCTCGCCGCCGGTGTCCATCAGTTCGAATACTATTCCCGTATAGTAATCCAGTCCCCGCACCACGCGGGCTTCGAACCTGGCCTCGGTAACTCCCGCGTTCTCCAGCATCGAGGAAAATTCGGCAAGCTCGAGGTAGGCGGGGGTGTCCCCGGCGATTCCCTTCAGCCAATCCGAGCCGAGGTCGTCGCAGGATGCGAAGAGCATCACGCTCTCGGCCCCGGCGATTCCCTTCAGCCGCTCGCCGGCCCAGTCTTCCCATTCTCCCGGCTTCATCTTGTCCCTCTTGTCGATCACCGACCAGGCCAGGGCCCTCTCCCCGGCGTCCAGCCCGGCATTCTCCAGGACAGCTGCAGCCAGTTTCCTGCTGGAATAACTGATTGCGTACTGCTCACCGGTGGCCCCGAGGCTGGCCATGATCCTCCTGAGGACCAGGAACACGTCCAGATCGGCCTCCAGCCCGTCGACACCCAGTATGTCGAGGTTGAACTGCATGAACTCCCTTACCCTCCCCCTCTGGGGCCTCTCGTAGCGGTAGCAGACAGGGAATGACATCCACCTCACCGGGTAGATCAGCTCTCCTGAGGCAGCGACCATCCTGGCAAGAGATGGTGTCAGCTCCGGTCTCATGATGAGCTCCCTGCCTCCCTTGTCGACGAAGTTATAGCTCTGCTCGACAGCCAGCTCATTCCCGGACTTGGCCGTGAACAGATCAAGGGGTTCCAGAACCGGGGCCTCGTACTCCTCGAAACCGTATGCCCTCCCGGCGTCGGCCAGTTTCCCTGTCACGTAGTCCTCTACCCTCTTTTCACCGGGCAGGAGCTGCCGCATACCCTTCAGGGGTTGTCTGCTCAGTGCCATTACACTCCTTCTGAAAATAGACTTCGAACAGGACTATTCTGCAGAAACACCAGGGAAAATTCAAGTGCAGGTCGAATCCGCGGGGACATTTGCCGGGAAGGCGGGTTCCTGCAATATTCATATTGTGTGTCACCCGATGGAGGAAAACGACAATGAACAAAAAGATTCTCTTCTCCGCCATTCTATCAGTGTTGCTGCTGGCCATGGGCTGCGGTGAGAACCCCTTCGATCCCGACGGCTGGAAAACGAAGTCCTACGAGAATTTCACCCTCAGGTGGAGAGTCCAGGGCAGCAACCTGGAAGTAGAACTCCAGGGGCCTTCCACCGGCTGGATAGCGGTGGGTTTCGCGGGGTCCTATATGATGCACGACTCAAACATCATCATAGGCGCGGTCAGCGGCTCATCCGTCAGCATCAGGGACGATTTCGGAGTTGACAGCAACACCCATGTGTCGGACAGCTCCCTTCAGGGAGGTCAGCAGAACGTATCGGACAAGGCCGGAAACGAGGGTTCGGGCTCCACCACCATTTCCTTCACCACTCCTCTTGATTCCGGCGACCTCTACGACAACGTGCTCGCCGCGGGCCAGTCCTGCACGGTGGTCCTCATGTGCGGTGAAAACGGGAACGACAATCTGGATTCCGATTACCGGACCATTGTGAACACTTCCATAACTATCTGAGCCACGGATGGAGGCGGAATGAACAGTGATTTCAGGGAGCTGGAACCCGTTGAGATAAGAGACAATGTATTCAGGCTGATCGCTGAGGACTGGTTCCTCCTCACCGCAGGCACACTTTCCGGTGGATACAACACCATGACCGCCAGCTGGGGAGGCATGGGGGAACTGTGGAACCAGAAGGTCTCCTTCGTCTTCGTAAGGCCTCAGAGGTACACCATGAAATTCATGGAGAAGAACGGCCTCTACACCATGAGCTTCTTCGACGGTGAGCACAGACAAGCCCTCAACTTCTGCGGATCACACACCGGAAGGGATGTGGACAAAGCGGAACAGACCGGTCTGTCGGCTTTCCAGCCCCAGGATGGCGCCACAGCCTTCCGCCAGGCCAGACTGATACTGGTCTGTAGGAAACTCTATCACCAGGACCTCCGACCGGACGATTTCCTCGAGGACTGGATAGAGGAGCTGTACCCGGAGCAGGGCTACCACCGCATGTACATAGGCGCCATAGAAACAGTCCTGGCCGGCGGCACCGTCGAAAAGGAATACGGCGAGTAGACAGGCCGAACGCCGAGGGTTTCTCAGTCCGACAGGTCAGCGTACATCATCGGAAGCAGAAGCTTCTCCAGGTCAAGCTCCAGACGGGCCTGATACTCCCTCTCAGCGTCCCCCTCCGATATTGCGTCCTCAAGCAGGAAAAGATCATCGGGTTCCACTCTCCCGCTGAAGACGAGGTACCCGTTGCAGGTAACCGTGACATCTCTTCCGAAATCGACCATCTCGGGGTGAAGCAGAAGGCCGAGCCTGCACAGGCGGTTCACCGAAATATCGAACTGGTTGTCAGTGTGCGAAGCTTCCACTCTCACGGAAGGCCCCTGCCTGGGTAGAAGCCAGTAGTACCCCCGGGGGTTGAACCTGTCCCTGAGCTCCAGGCTCTCAGAGCCCCGCTGGACTGTGATTGCGAAGCTGTCACCGGGAGCCATCCCCGACTGGACCTCCCAGAGTTCATCAAGACCCTTCACTTCAATCCCCTGGAAACAGGTTATCACGTCCCCCTCCCGGAATCCGAGCCTTGATGCCGGCAGGTCTCCCTCAGCCACTCCCGAGACCAGGATCCCATCCCCCTGGTAATCCCAGTCCGGATAGAAGCCGAACTGGAGTCTCTCGGAGACCATCAGTGTATTGAAGTCAACATCCTCCGTCAGAACGGGCCACGGGATAATGGAATCCACCATGAGCCAGTCGCAGCCCGACGGCTCACCCGCCTCCCAGACGATGCTCACGGGGAATCTCTCCCGCCGGGTTTCTTCCAGCCATTCCACTATCCTGTCCTCCAGCAGAGGCAGATAGGACGGGTCATGCTCGTATCCTTCGAAGGTGTGGTATTCGATCCGGGCGCCGGCAGATTCCGCCAGCGCTATCGAATGGGCCATCTGCCGTGCGGGATACAGACCATCCTCGTCGCTGTGGGTGACCATCCCGGGCCGGTTGGACAGGCTGGGCAGGTATGTCGCCCTGTCCCCGTCCAGAGCCGCCACCCCGGGGTGGCCCGAGAAGGCCAGGTAGCCGGCGAAGGGACTCGGATGGAGCATCATCAGGGAAAAGCATCCGGAGGCGCCGTCGGAGAACCCCCCGACGAAGACCCTGGAATCATCAACGGTGAAGTTGAACTTCATCCATTTCACGATGTTCAGTATGCCTTCCTCGCCAACGGGATCCCACCATGTGGCCCCCATCTGTCCACAGGGGAATGCTATCAGGTAGCCCTCCTCCAGCAGCCTGGGGATGAGGACCCAATCATCAATATCCCCGGGTTCCATTGTGCTGAGCTCTGCGGTGCTGACTCCACCGTGAAGCCATACGAAGAGAGGGGTAAGGACCTCCGGATCGTAACTTTCAGGGACCGCGTAGTAGAAATGCCTTTCCACGCTGTCAGCATAGAGTATTGAATCCATCAGGAGCGTGTCCCGCGGGATACTGTCGCCCGGGAAAGAGGCTGCCGGAGAACCCGCCAGCCAGTATGAGTCCTTCAGGACATTCGTCAGAGCTTGAATGTCCGGATCATCGGACAGGATCCCGGACGCTTCCTGCGCCGTCGGCTCAGCGGCGTATGCCGCGGTCTGCAATAGAACCAGTGACAGAATCGTTATCAGTCTCATGACACCCCTCCAGCATTCAGATTGCTCTTCGGTCCAGCCGGAGAGGATTATATAAAAACAGGTGAACGGCGAGTATCAACGGCTTTCCGGAAGTGAACCGGGAAGAGTGAGCACGAATTCCCTTATCTCGTCCCGCACCCTGCGGTAGGGAGACAGGATGTCGTCGGCAGCCTCTTCCGTACCCTCCAGCGCCGGTGGGTCGTCGAATCCCCGGTGGACCAGCGCCGTCCCGGCGGGGAAGAACGGGCAGGCTTCCCTGGCGCTGTCGCAGATGGTTATCACGTAGTCGAACTTTTTCTCTTCCAGCTCGTCCACGGTCTTGCTCACACCCGAAGAGATGTCCAGGCCGATTTCGGCCATGACGGTCACGGCCCTTGGATTCAGGCCCTGCTTCTCGATCCCGGCGGAAAACGGTTCTATGAGATCGCCCCTGAGACGCCTCGTAAAGGCCTCGGCCATCTGGCTCCTGCAGGAGTTGCCGGTGCACAGAAAGAGTACTTTCAGTTTCCGGTCCATGTTCCGCCTTTCGATGGATGATAGGGAGAATTTTCACATGATCCGGGGATCTCAAGCAGGTGCTGAGCCCGTATCAGCTACTGCAGCAGCTTGCTACGGCTATTGTGAGCTCGTCCTTCAGGGGCTCGCCTGAACAGAAGTCCCTGAGGTCCTCCAGCACACCCAGCACCGTATCACCGGCTGAACGTCCCGAATGCGCAGCCAGCGCGTCCTTGAGCCTCTGCCTTCCGTAGTATTCGCCCCGGGGGTCCTGCGCCTCAAGTATACCGTCGGAGAAGAGGCAGAGGGTGTCGCCCTGCATGAATGGCACCTCGTGCTCCAGATACTTCCGCTCCTCGTCTATGCCTATTATCAGCTGGGTGTCGAACAGCGACTCCAGCGCCCCGTCGCGCCTAATGATCATGGGAGGCTCGTGACCCGCTATGGTGTACTTAAGTGTTCGGCCGGCCAGGTCGAAGTAGGCCGAGAAGAGTGTGAGGAAGACCCCGGTCCCCTGGAACATGCGGCTGAAGTGGGCGTTCAGGTGGTTCACGGCCCTGGAGGGTGAGAGGATCTCCTTCTCCGAGTCGGCGGAGGTGCTGCTGTCCAGGTACTCACCCAGGACGGAGGCTGCAGCCGAGTTTATCCGCGTGGTCTCGATGCCATGGCCCATGGCGTCGTAGAGGGTGAGGAAAAGACCGAGGTCACTGCCGTCCCTGGAACTGACCAGCCTGCTGAAGATGTGGTCGCCTCCCACAAGCCTCGCGGGAAGGGAGACCGCCTTGATGTCCAGCTTCTTCGGCGTCTCCAGCGAGACGAACTCGGGACTTTCCGGTACAAGGTAGGAAATGCCGCCCCTGTCCTCATCCCCGGGGCCCCTCCCCGACCATCCCTTCTGAATGGCCGTGTACTCCCTGATAAGTATCTTGCGATGCTCCCTCTCCTCCTCGGCCAGTTTTGCCAGAAGGCCCCTTACGCCATCCGGCAGCGAGGCATCGTTGCCTGCCCGGTAATAGTAGTTGAAGGAGGCCGTCTCTCGGAGTATTGCCCTGTAGATGACTTCCAGTACCTGATCGAACTCGCTCTTGCCCATTTCAGTCTTTCATTTCAGTTCATGTTCCCCGTACGACTTCAATCCCGGCAGCCGAGGCGGATCCTGAAGATAATACCCATGGACACTGATGACACGACAGTGGTTACCGTCATCCCCGCTGAAGACCAGGCGAGGCAGCGGCGGTCGACCATCTCAGTCCGACCGGAACTCCTCGTATCGCGAAACCCGGCCTTTCGTCCAGGCGGTCGGGGCACCGCTCCCGTGCGATCGTCCCACCAGGTTACAAAGATAACGCCCTGCACCACCGAAGGTACAACACCTTCCGCCCAGGCCGGGTTTCGGGAATGATCCGGGGAACTCGATCGACAGGCAGCCGTTACTCACTGTGATATCCAATGCGGGTCCGGGTAGCTGCGCGGGAACCGTGTCCTGAAAACACTGATCGGAAGGTAAATGAACATCTTCGTTCTGGATACCGACACTTCGAAATGCGCCCGGTACCACTCCGACCGCCATGTGGTCAAGATGACTCTGGAGAGCGCACAGATGCTCTGTACAGTGCTTCATGAAAACGGTATCGCCGCCCCCTACAGACCCACGCACAAGCATCATCCTTGCACCCTCTGGACCGGGAGGTCGCTCTCCAACTGGCTGTGGCTCCGCGACCTTGCCCTGGCCCTGAACCAGGAGTACATGTATCGGTACGGCAGGGACACTGACCACAGTTCGGGAATGGTGGTCAGTGGCCTTCCCCTGCCCCCCATCGAGGATATCGGTCTGACCGAGTTCGCCCAGGCCATGCCCGAGGAGTACAGGATCGAGGGAGACCCGGTGACAGCCTACCGCAGGTTCTACATCGCTGAGAAATCAGGCTTCGCAGCCTGGACCGGCAGACCCGTCCCCCGGTGGTTCGCTGAAGGGATCAGGTCTGTCTAGAGCCTGCTGCCCCCGTTATATGGGCAGGTACCATGTGACCTTGGCGTAGAGGCCCACGTCAGCTGAGCCGAAATCGCCATTCCCGTCTTCGGTGAACAGGTTCTCCACAAGGAAGTAGACCATGCTCCCGGGCATGTACTGCCAGCAGAAGAGCATGTTCGCCCTTATCTCTCCGAACCGGCTCTCGGGGCTCTGGCTGAAATCCGTAACGAACCTCGAGTACTGCGAGAACAGCCTCAAATGGAGGTCAGGGCTGAAGATGTAATTGGTCCTGAATACCACCGACCTCCAGTCCGTGTCCCTGGTGTCCCAGTCACCGATGTCCCAGTTGTAGTTGGTGCCCTCCTCGGTCCGGAAGAGGTTGCCCTCCAGGCCCAGTTCCAGAGCGGATGTAGGGTGAAGAGTCACCCTCGCGATGTAGTTCTGGAAGTCGCCTCCGCTCTCCCACTGCCCGACCCCGAAGCCTCCCCACACGTAGACGGGGTCGTAATAGTTGCTGCCGATCCTGAGGAAGACGTCGGAATGATCACCGTAGGTCCTGCCCTCGGGTCCTTCGTAGGGGTCGAACACCTCGCCGTTGTAATGGACCTCGGCTCCGAAGTTGATGCCGTTCTTCAGCGTGGCGTTCCCTTCAAGATAGGCGCTGCGGTCCATCACCTCGCCGCCGTCCTGCTTCAAGTAGTGAAGTCCGAGATCGTATCCGACCTCGCGGAATGTGAGCTCCGGTCTCATATTGTGCCAGAAACTGGCCCAGCCCTCCCAGTAACCCGTGACTGTAGTAAAACCTGTTCCGTTGACGTCGAAGGAGTCCCCCACGTACTCGCCGCCTACAGCGTACCCCACCATGCTGCGCAACCTGTTCAGGCTGAGCCTGTAGGCGCCGTCACTCTCCGTGTCTTTGTTCCAGCTTTCCGCCACGGCAAACTCCACAAGGTGGTCGCCCGGGATCTCGAAGGCGCCGTCCAGTGCCGCGGCACGGTTGTACCCGGACTGGAGGCTGTCCTGATCCCAGGTCTCCCTTGATACTGCCGACAGCCCGAGGTAGCTGTATGTGCCGAATTCCCTCACCGTGCGAAGTACCCCGTAGTTCCGGGCCGGGACCAGTATTTCGTCCCCGTTCGACTGGCTGGCGGTGACCGCGTCGAGGAAGCCTATCCTGTAACCTCCTCCCAGAGAGCCGGAGACCTTGGCGCCGCCGATGATGGGGATGACCTCCCCGTTGGGCGCCACAGCGCCTATCCTCCTTGAATAGAACATGTTGAAGGGCATTCTGAAGATGTTCTGGGATTCAAGGAAGAAGGGACGCTTCTCCTGTCTGAAGAGTTCGAAATGGGAGAGGTTCATCTCCGCCTCGTCCGCCTCCACCTGGCCGAAGTCCGGGTTCAGGGTAAAATCGGCCGCCAGACCGCTTCCCAGTCCCACCTTCACATCGACTCCGGCATCGTAGTCATGGTCCCATTCATCATCCAGCTGGTAATGGTATGATCTCCCGGCACCGTAGGGCCTTATCTCGGCTCCCAGCGAGCCCTCCACGTTCCTGATGCCCGTGAGCGGAGCGAAATTCTCCAGGTCCGCCATGGGTCCCGATTCGGACAGAACATACCAGCCGTTCTCCGAGGTCCGGCTCAGTATCCTCTGGAAGTTCACGGCCCATGTCTGCTCGTCGCAGTTGGAATTGAACCTGAGACAGCTCAGGGGGATAGCGAACTCCGCCGACCAGCCTCCGTCCACCTTTGCAGTCCCGCTCTCCCATACAGCGTCCCAGCTGTAGTCCCAGCCCCCCTGGGGATTAAGCTTGGAATCCATCTGGGAATTGGCCAGGCTCACCTCGAAGCTGGTGGCCTCCCTTCCGTCCCCCCATGTATCAAGAATGATCGCTATCCATTCGCCCGTTATGTAATCGTCCCTGGGAGTGAGGGCTTCGACCATGCTGTCATGGTCCGGGTCGGCCAGGAAGAAGCCGAAATAGACCTTCCTGTCATCGTAGAGGACGTAGATGTCCGTTGGTTCCGTCATCTCCTGACCGTAATCGGGGCTGAACTGCATGAAGAAAGAGTGGTTCACGTCGGCCGATTCCCATGCCTGATCGTCCAGCAGACCGTCGATCCGGGGTCCGTTCTCGATCCTTACCGCATTGATGGGCTGGGGGGTGGAGAGAACGGAGGCGAGGAGAAGAAAAAACGTGAACATGATATCTCCCATCCAGGGTTCAGTTTTTGATAATCATACCCATACAGGGGAGACGAGTCAAATATAATCACATATATTATTGTATTTCAATAACTTAAAGGATATTATCCTTAATGTGGAAAATCGGGTCCGCGGCTTCGGCGTACCGGGATCCGGTCCGGAGGTTAAAAAGAGATGTGTATGACTTCAATTGACTGCCCGACCCTGGTCTGCCACAGGACAGCGTGCCCTGCTGCTTGCTCCGAAGCGGAAGGGCCTCCCCAATCGTCATGCACCACCCAGATGGACGGGTACACTGTGAAAAGACTGTCCAGTGTCTGTTCCAGGCTTCTTCCGGGGGCAATCCGCTCGGTGTAGGGCTCCTCGCCTCCGTATGCCGTGCGGGGCATATCAGTGGTAGAGTAGAAGTCCCATGCAAGACCGCCGGATTGACCTCCCAGGACCAGGATGCCCTCATCGGTGCCCGCCCTCTCCTCCACCAGGCGCACGGCTCCCCTCCAGTCCGACCTGTGGTAGGGGAAGCTCCTTATTCTGTAATAGGGAAGAAGCATTACAGCCGCCGCCAGGACCAGCAGGGGACCGGCAGACTTCCATTTCTCCGATGCCGCCGCCGCGGCGAATGCCAGCGGGACCCACATTATACAGAGGTGCCTCACCGTGGGATCTTCCTTCAGGAAGAGCATAAGAGGAACGACGATGAGCATCAGCAGCCAGAGCCTGAATCTCACGCTGAGGCTGCTCCTGAAGAAGAGGACCAGCGCCAGTACCAGGTCCAGGATGGAGAAGAAGAGCCAGAGGGCAAGCTGCCTGCCCTGCTGGAGCATCCCCCGACCCGCTTCCGCAAGGAGCCCGCCGGGAATCAGCCTTGCCAGCACGGTGGGTACCCTGGAGAGCAGGCGGTACCTGTAGATCATCGACATGTCCAGGGATGCCCTGGAGATCCTCTCGGACCTGAAAGTCGCCTGCTTCAGCATCAGGAGGGCGAATGGGGAGTAGAACGCGATAAATACTGCGGATACCGCCGCCAGCTTCTTCCACGAGATCCGTTCCCCGGATGGCACAGTGAAGTAAAGACCAAGGGCAGCGGCCACGAACAGCAGGAACATGTGCTGCACCAGAGAACCGGTTATCGCCACCGGCACCAGAAGGCAGAGAGCGGTACGGCTTCCGCGCCAGGCCCTGTCTGCCGTGTCCAGAAGACAGAAACCAAGCAGGGACAGTATCCCGTAGAGCCATGCCTCCTGTCCCAGGGACACGGCGAAGGGCGCCGCGGCCCAGAGCAGCCCGGTCCAGAAGGCGGGTCGCATGCCGGTCCTCCGGGAGATGAGGAGCATCAGGGGAACTGCGGCCAGGGCCGATGCCAGGGCCGGTATCATGCGAAGACCGGCTTCGCCCTGCCCGAAGACCATAGTGGAGAGCCTGAGGAACAGGAAGGCAAGCGGGGGATGCGGTGAGCCGGCCACGGACATCCTCACCAGTCCGACCGGATCCATGCCCATGAGTCCGGCCGCGTAGGCTTCGTCCACCCAGAGGCTCTTGGAACCTATCTGGACGAGCCTGAGGACCAGGCCCACGGCCAGGACCACGGAACAGGAAAGCCAGGTCCTGTCGGTGATGTACTTCTCGATGTTCCTCATGCAGCTCCCAGTCATGCAACCATCCGGTCCGGGGACACAGCTGCTAATCTAACGGATGGCTATTATCAGAGGTATTCCCGGAGATACCGGCATCCTCCCCCGCAGCTGTTCCATGATCGGCATTCGCTGCATTCGTCGTGGAAGCTGGAAGCCCTGAACTCGGTGACGACCCCGGAGCAGGTCATCTCCCGGAAGGAACTCTCCAGGAGGTTCCCAAGGATCACGGGACTCTGTTCGCATATCCTCAGGTCACCCCGGGGACTCACGGCCCATTTCGAGACGCCGCAGGAACAGGTGCCGAACTCTATACCGGGGAAATCCACGTGGGGATGGAGGCAGTCCTCGACAGGTATGGCGGTGTAGACCCTGATGCCGGGAGACATGGAGGAGATCTCGGATGCGCCTGCAAGGGCCGCATCCAGCTGGGATGGAAGGGGAAGAAGGTCAGGTCTGCCGGCTCCGGCGCCGGTGGGAACGAACCTGTTCAGTGCCATGGCTTCCGCTCCGAGTGCATAGGCCAGACGGACCGCCCTCGCGGTCTCCCCGTAGTTCATCGAGGTCATCAGGTGGGAAACCGTGAGCCTGGCACCCGCCTTCCTGACCTCAAGGATCGCGTTCTTCACTTCATCAAGGCAGTCCCGTCCGACGAGGTCCCCCGCAATATCCGGACGGGTGGCATGAACGGGGACCTCGAACCACCTGACACCCGAATCAATCAGGGACTCTATCCTGTCAGGATCGAGAAGGGTACCGTTGGTGGCTATTCCCACCATTATCCCCCTGCTGCCGAGGTAACGGGCGATTTCCTCCAGATCACCCCTCAGAAGGGGCTCACCTCCGGTGAGGGTGACAGATACAGGACCGGCATCGGCAACGGCGCCGGCAACCTCGATCATTTCGCCGGTGTCAAGGTCCGCCGGCTGACCCGCGTCGCCGGTCTTCCATACATTGTAGCAGAAAATACAGTCGAGGTTGCAGCGGGAGGTCACTTCCCAGACGATGAAAAGGGAGGGCCGGTTCCCCGTCAGAGCAGCTCCAGGCTCATGAGCATGTCGTGAAGGACCGGGAGTCTCGAGCGGGTCTCTTCCAGAGCATCCTCCAGGCTGTCGAACTCTTCAATGAGCTGGGACCTGACTTCCTCAACAAACTCATCAGATGCATTGATGTTCTCCAGCATGGATGTCCTGAGGCTGTCAAGATGGACCGAAATACTGTCTGCGTCCATGGGCCACCGCTCCATCCAGAGCACGCTCGAGTACCCTACCTGGTTGTTGATCGACTCCAGGATGAAGTAGAGGTCCATGGAGGTCCGGAGGTCGGTGAAGGCTGCCCTCATCTCCCCGCCGGTGAGCACTCCCTCCCTCCTGAGTTCGGCAACAGCGTCTATCCGTGATTCTATCACGGGAACCAGTCCGTCTGTCTGGTCGGATACCGGAGGAGGCATCATCCTGGTCATAGGCATGCTGGTTCCGTAGGCCAGGTAATCCAGCCTGTGGAACGCAAGGCTCCGCAACAGTCTGATCTCCAGCTCCTGCAGACCAAGGTCCTCCGCTACGGCCCCGAGGTCGGAGAAGGCCCGCTCCAGTTCCACCCTCAGCTTGCCCGATTCCTCTGAAGAGGGACGGTCCCCCTCTTCGGATACCGAGTAGGCGTCCATCTTCCGCCAGACCCTCCTCAGCTCCTGCCACTGGGGATTGCTCCACAGAACCGATGTCCTGGTCAGGAACGACCCATCCGCCGCGTTCTCACCCGAGGTGGAGTCTGGTGTTCCCTCGACCGGTTCATTGCCCTGCCCCTGACCCGCCACGGCTGTCGCTGCCAGGATCCCGAGGGCAGGGGGAACCAGCCGCCCGCTGAACTTGTTCTTTAGCATAATACCCTCCTCGATCTTTCGATTATGATAGTGCAACGGGTCACCGGAGTTCCAGAGGAGTTTGACCGGGAGCCTCACGGGATTAGATTCCCTGCGACCAACAACTGCAGAGGGAGCTGTATATGCAAGCTGAGATATCACCAGCAGTCTCCAGGAAGGACATGAACGATTTTGTAAGGCTGCCCTTCAGCCTGTACAGGGACGATCCCCTATGGATACCCCCCCTGCTGTTCCAGGAGAAGGCCCAGTTCGACCCGGGTAAGAACCCGGCCTATCGATACTGCGACGCCAGGTTCTTCCTTGCCCGGAGTAGTGGCCGGACGGTGGGCAGGGTCTGCGCGATCGTCAACAGGAGGTATCTGGAGAAGACCGGCAGGAAATGCGGCAGGTTCGGATGGTTCGAGTGCCAGGATGACCCTGAGACGGCGAACCTCCTTCTCGAGGCGGCAGAGAACTGGCTGGCTTCCGAGGGAATGACCGAGATATCAGGACCCATGGGATTCACCGACAACGATATGACCGGCTTCCTGGTGGAAGGTTTCGACGAGCTTCCCACGATAGCCGGCAGTTACAACCCTCCCTGGTACAACGATCTGGTGGCCTCCAGAGGATACTCGAAGGAAGTGGACTACGTCGAATACAAGATAACCGTCCCCGAGGAGATACCCGAGAAGGTCATCAGGCTCACCGAGCTGATCAGGGAAAGGAGCAGGGTAAGGGTCTTCAACGAGACATCGACCCGGACGCTCTCGAAGAAGTGGGGACACCAGATATTCGATGTGCTGAACGAAGCTTACAGGGACCTGTACGGTACGACCCTGCTTGATGAGAGGGAGATCAATTACTACATCAAGACCTATCTGGGTCAGGTGGACCCTGAGTTCATCAAGCTGGCCACCGACGGAGACCGTGTCGTAGGGTTCATAATCGCCATGCCCAATCTGTCCAGGGCCTTCCAGAAGGCCGGGGGAAGGCTGTTCCCCTTCGGCTTCATCCACATACTCAGGGAGATGAAGAGAAGCAGGGTGCTGGACTTCTACCTCGCGGGTATCAGACCCGAATACCAGGGAAAGGGGGTCGATGCCCTGATGGCCAACGAGATGGCGAAGAGCGCCCTGGCAAGGGGAATACAGTACGCCGAGAGCAACCACGAGCTGGAGAACAACAAGAAGATCCAGGCCTTGTGGAAGATGTACGACAAGAGGCTCCACAGGAGGATCCGCGTATACCACACCCTACTTCCGAGCTCTGGCTCACGGGTCTAACCAGCAACAGTCCGATCCTCGCAGCTCCATGACAGGAATTCAGCTGACGGGCTGTTCACGTCCATCATGGTCTGCTTTGTTTCCTTCTCCGTCTCGATCTGGCCTGAGGCGATGAATGCGGCAATACCGGCTGCCAGCAACGAGAGCATGATCGCGATGAGGATGAGCTTTGTTTTCCTTACGGACTGGGAACCGTATCCGGTGGAGGTTCGGACGGTTCCGGAGGGAAGCTTGTGTCCGCAGAACGGGCAGGTGCCATGTGACCTGTCATAGAGTTCGTGCTGGCAACTGGGGCATCTCGGGTAATCCATGGTCGACCTTTCGCTTCTGCTGGCTCTGACTTCCCTTTACGACTCCTTTATGTACATCGTCTTGCAGTTGGTGAACTCACGGACTCCCCAGCGTGAGAGCTCACGGCCGTATCCGGACATACCGATCCCGCCGAAGGGAAGCCTCGGATCGGACCTTACGAAGGCGTTCACGAAACAGGAACCGGCGTTGATCTCCAGTGCGATCCGCTCCCCCCTCCTGTTGCTCCTGGTGAACACCGATGCCCCCAGACCGTACTGAGTGTCGTTGGCGATCACAACGGCATCACTCTCGTCCTTTGCAGTACAGACAGCCGCCACGGGTCCGAATGTCTCCTGGTCGAAGACGGGCATCCCCTTCCGGCAACCGGTGAGCACCGTGGCCGGATAGAATGCGCCGGAATGGTCAGGCACGCTTCCTCCGAGAACAAGATGCGCACCCATGCCGATGCTGTCCGTGACCTGCCTGTGGAGCCGATCCCTCAGGTCGTACCTGGCCAGGGGGCCCAGGTCGGTCTTCATGTCCATTGGGTCGCCCATTCTTCGGGACTTCATCTCCTTCAGAAGCAGCTTGAGGAATTCCTCGAAGACGTTCTCTATCACGATGAACCTCTTCGAGGCGATGCAGTTCTGACCGGAGTTGATGAGCCTGGAAGTGACGGTGGCCGAGGCGGCCTGCTGGAGATCAGCATCCTCCAGCACTATCGCCGGGTCACTGCCCCCGAGCTCGAGGGTGCATTTCTTCACCGAGTTCCCTGCAACGGAGGCAATCGAGGCTCCCGCCCCTTCGCTTCCGGTGAGGGTCACGGCCTTTATCCTACGGTCGGCTATCATCCTCTTCGAGACACTGTTCACGCTGCTGTCCGACACCAGAATCACCGAGGCAAGTCCCTCCGGAAAACCCGCCTCGCAGAACATGTCGCGGATGCGCAGGGCGCATCCCGTTACATTTGGGGAGTGTTTCAGCACGAAACAGTTACCCGCCATCACGGCGGGAGCCGCGAACCTGAACAGCTGCCAGTAAGGGAAATTCCAGGGCATGACCGCGTATATGACACCAAGGGGCTGGTAGCAGACGTAGCTTTCATCCGCATCGCTCTTCAATGGCTCGTCCGCAAGAAAATCCTCGCTGTTCTCGGCGTAGTACCTGCATACCCAGGCACATTTCTCTATCTCGGACTGCCCCTGGGTCACGGGCTTGCCCATTTCGGCCGCCATCTCCACCGCGAGATGGTGCTTGGAGGACTCCAGCAGATGCGCCATCTTGAGGAAACGCTTGGCCCTGTAGGCAACTCCGATCCCGCGCCAGAACTCAAAGGCCTTCTGGGATCCCTCCACCGCCCTGTCCAGTTCTTCCGGCGTGTTCTCTTCCCAGGTCCTGATGACCTTACCGCTGAAGGGATTGATCGATTCCAGCAATTTTCACCTTCCCCGATACTGTTTTCGGCAAGTTCCCCGGTGTTCCCTGCTTCGACTATACTATTTCATACGTTCAGGAAAGAAAAGTATTCCGGATCGGGAGCATCGGAAAGGAAGAACAGAGTGAGGTATCTCTTCATCATTGCGTTCATCGCGCTTTCAGCCGCCGGCAGCATATCGGCCGCTTCACTGGCGCAGGTGCGGTTCCTTGGATTCTCCCCCGGTGGAGACTATGCCGCTTTCGGTCAGTACTGGATAGAGGACGGCAGCGGCTTCCCCGGAGCGGAGATACGCGTCATGTCTGTGACGGAAGGCGAACCGGCAGAGGTATTCCAGGTCATCTGGACAGAGGAGATGATTTACGGGGAGGATGGCCGGGTCGAACTGGATGATGGTGGTAATCCCGCCTGGACAACGGTCCTGGACCAGGCATGTCCCTGTCTCGACAGTCTGGGTATTACCGGGGAGCACATGGGACGGCACTGCCTGTGCCATCTGCTCACCGACAGGGGAACGGATCCATACCGGGCCTCCTTCGTGACCTGGATGGGCTCCCCAATTTACATGGGTCCGGAGTACAGCATGAATCTTCTTCTCCATCCACCTGCCCTGGAGAATCCTCCCGAATGGCTGACAATGTTCGATAAGCCTGTTCTTCTTGAACTGGTGATAGAGGATCCGGAGGGATTCATGGTAATGCACCACCGGGACGCTGACTCCGCACAGGATTACGAATACGTCTCGGACTACCGGATAAGGGATGTTTTCGTATTCGCTGACAGCATGACGGCCGTCATCCTCAACACCACAGGCCCGGGATTCGAGGGTCCCGACGGGATGTTCAGGATGGTCACGGGAGTGCTGGACATAGATCCGGGACTGGGTTACTGAAGGAACGGGTTGCCGGCCTTCTCCTCCCCCACCGTGGTCTCGGGTCCATGGCCGGGATGGACCGCAGTCGAGTCGGGAAGTGTCAGTATCCTGTCCATTATGGACGAGATGAGCCTGCGGTAATCGCCCCCCGGCAGGTCCGTCCTGCCTATGGATCCACTGAAGAGAGCGTCTCCTGTGAATACATGGCCCGGGATGTAGAGGCTTATTCCACCCGGTGAGTGGCCGGGTGTATGGATGACCCTGAGCTTCAGGTCTCCCGCCCTGACCTCGTCACCGTCTGTGAGAAGACAGGTGGGAAGCGGAGAATCCTCGAAGGGCATACCCCAGTATTCCGCGTGCTCTCCGGCCGCCTTCAGGTAGGTTAGGTCATCGCCGTGAATGCAGAGTTTCAGGCCTTCGTAGCTGGACAGCAGGCAGGCGTTGCCCCCGATGTGGTCGAAATGCCCATGGCTGTTCACGATCACCACAGGTATGAGATGGTTCGCATCAAGGAGGTTTTTTATCTCCTCACCGTCTCCGCCGGGGTCGACGATGATGGTCTCCCTCGTCACGGGACAGGCTATGATGTAGCAATTCACGTCCAGCGGTCCGGTGGGAAGCCGTAGCAGCAGCGGTTCGGTCATGGTCGGACTTTCTCAGCTGAAACCGGTGTCATTCTCACTTCTCGTCCCTGATCAGCTTCCTCAGCTGCTTGCGTATCCTGAGGTTCCGGATGTAACCCATCATCCCCACCACCAGCGATAGCGGCATCAGGAGGTAACCTATCACCCGAAGCTCCGGGTCGACCCGGAGTATCTTCACCAGTGTCAGGCCTGATGCCAGGAGCATCAGCGCCGTTCTCACATACGCCAGCAGCGTCCTCTCGTTGGCCATGACCGTCCTGTCCTTGGCCAGTTCGTCCCTCAGGTCTCTGCAGTACTTCTCGTCGTAAATCCCTGCTCCTCAGTAAACGTCCAGATCCCTCCCGTAGAAGACTTTCCCCGAATAGGCTTCCCTTATCTCACGCAGGAGATCTTCCTCGGCCACCCCGTGAAGAAGCTGGTGGTAGAGGACCAGAAGCCCGGGTCTCACATCGGAGGCAATCGAAGCCAGTTCCGGTCCTGAAGTGTGTACCCTGCGGTGGTAGTTCTTCCACGCCTCCGATCTCGTCTGAAGCCCTTCTGCCGAGTATACTTCATGAAGAAGGATGTCACAGCCTCTGTAATGATCCTCGATCCCCGGGAACGGCGCAGTATCACCGGAAATGACCATGGTCCTGCGGGATGAGCTGAAACGGTAGCCGAAGCACTTCATCGTGCCGTGATCCACCGGAAATGCCTCGATTTCGATACCGGGGTAATCTATCGATGTCTCCCGGTCGATCTCCGTGACCTCCATCCTGATCCCGTTCTCATCGGAGGGCTGAAGGCCATGAAGCCTCTCTTCTATGTCCTCCCACCAGGCATCGAGGATGCTGTCCACCATGCCCCGGATGCCGGGCGGGCCGTATATCTCCAGAGGCTGTTTCCTCTCCAGGACCCAGGGGGTCAGCATGATGTCGGGAAGCCCCAGCGTATGGTCCGAATGGAGGTGGGTGATCAGCACCACTCCCAGCCTGTCGGGACTGAGCTGGGGAATTCCCGTGCGGGATGCCTCCATCGCCCTTCTCACGACACCCGGACCGCAGTCCACGATGAAGGCGCGTTCCCCTGCAACGACGGCGGCGGAAGGCCCGGACCTTTCAGGCTCCGCGTTTGGAGTACCCGTGCCCAGGAGTACCAGTTTCATCTGCGATTCCATCATTCATCTTTCTCGAGATCGCGTGTGAGGAATCCATCCATCGGATAATGAATATATTCTCCCTGCCGGGCTTGAGCACCGGCTGCCTGAGGAAGGGATACCTCGGAAGAACTCCATATGAGGGTGGAGGGCGGCACCATCTGGTAGAGCCGGACCAGCAGGGGCGGTTGGTATCCGGATGGAATTGACAGTTAATCATCGAAGACGGTATTGTCACTTAAGTTGAGTAATGACATAGATGAATGAACTGAGAATATCATGACAGCAGCCAATACTGAGAGGTCATCCGATATCACTTGCTGTCCTGCAAGGAGCAGTGAATGGCATCGATAGATAATCTGCTGAAGATCCTGAAAAAGAATGACGGCTCTGATCTTCACATCGCGCCTGCAAATGTTCCGATAGTACGGATCTCCGGGGAGCTGTTCCCGGTGGGTAAGGGAGTACTTACTCAGGGTCAGGCTAAGACGTTGCTTTTCGAAATCCTGACCGATGCTCAGAAGGAGGAATTCCAGGAGAACAACGATATAGACTTCGCCTACGAAGTCCCTACTCTTGAATCCAGGTTCAGGGTCAACATCTTCAGAGGATACAATGGCATCAGCGGTGTATTTAGGCATATACCCAGCAAGATCATGAGTATCGATGCCCTCGGGCTCCCTCCGGTTATCCTGGAATTCACAAGATTCTCGAAGGGTCTCGTGCTTGTTACGGGACCTACAGGAAGCGGGAAGTCGACCACTCTTGCTGCGATAATCGACTACATCAATGAGACTCAGAAAAGTCATATCATCACTATCGAGGATCCGATCGAGTTCGTTCACACCTCGAAGAGCTGCCTGGTCAACCAGCGGGAGGTCAACAGCCATACCAGATCCTTCCAATCGGCACTGCGTGCTTCACTCAGGGAAGATCCTGACATCATACTTGTTGGTGAGATGCGGGATCTGGAGACTATCGAACTAGCGATAACGGCCGCTGAGACCGGTCATCTCGTGTTCGCTACACTTCACACCAGCAGTGCAGCGAAGACTGTGGACAGGATCATCAACGTCTTCCCGACCAATCAGCAGGAACAGATCCGCACGATGCTTGCCGAATCGATACTCGGGGTGATTGCCCAGAACCTGGTAAGAACGGTGGACGGCAAACGCTGTGCGGCCATCGAGATCCTATTCGTTACTGCGGCGGTATCCAATCTTATCAGAGAGGGAAAAACCTATCAGATCCCTTCGGTGATCCAGACTGGAAAGAGCAAGGGGATGCAGTTGATGGATCAGTCTCTTCTGGCGCTTTTTGAAGCAAAAAGGATCTCCATCGAGGAGGCTCACAAGTATGCAGTTGATAAGAGTCTCTTCCCCATAGATGAGGAAAGTGTGATGTATCGATGAGCAATGTAAGAATCGAGATGAAGACGAAGACAGCACAGTTTACCCTGTCCAGTGGTTCTGAGATCGAAGGCCAGGTATACCTGAGCCTGTACTCCATCAATCGATCGGGTTCACAGCAGATCGATGAGCTCCTCAACGAAGGGGATCAGTTTTTTCCGGTCAAGTCGAATGAAGGATTCGTGCTTCTCAACAGAGATCATGTCATGCTTGTCAGGGCGAAATTCATAGAGGAAGAACATGTTCTGAGGATGATGGGGGAGAAGCATAGTGTAGTTATTACCACACTTAATCAGAACAGCATAGAGGCGGATGTTTTCGTCGACCTTCCAAGGGGATACCAAAGAATGAAGGACTATCTTAATCAGCCCGGGCAGTTCCTGACGCTTTTCCAGCCGGAGCAGGTACTTTACATTAACCGCAATTACATACTGTATATAACTGATTAATAATCATCCGATAGTTCAGTTTGTGCGGTCCGGCTCTACTTTGTTCACATTTTCAGGGCTTTCCAGAAGAAGGCGTACTCATCGGCCACCCTGTCCAGGGATTCCGAAAGTCCCACGGCCCCCCCGTGTCCGGCCATGGATGTAATCGACATAAGTATCGGCGCGTCCCCCGACTGGGCCGCCTGAAGCCTGGCGCCGTACTTGAAGCTGTGCCCGGGGACCACCCTGTCATCATGGTCGGCAGTTGAGATCAGCACCGCAGGGTACTCCACCCCGTCCCGAATGTTCTGGTAGGGCGAGTATCCAAGCAGGAACTCCACATCCTCGGGGTCGTCCGGGTTGCCGTACTCCGATATCCAGGACCATCCGACTGTGAAAAGGTGGAATCGCATCAGGTCCAGGACCCCCATGGCTGGAGCCGCCGCGCCGAACAGGTCGGGCCTCATGTTCAGGACCGCGGCCACCAGGGTCCCCCCGTTGGAAGCGCCTGATATCGCGATTTTCGCCCTGGATGTGTAACCCTCGTCGATGAGGTATTCCGCCGCTGCGATGAAGTCCCTGAATACGACCGGACGGTTCTCCCTTATCCCCGCCAGGTGCCATTCCTCACCGTACTCGCCTCCGCCGCGGATGCAGGGCATGGCGTATACGCCGCCCATCTCAAGCCACGCTACCGTGGAGGCGCTGAACCAGGGGCTCATCGGAACTCCGAACCCGCCGTAACCGTACAGGAGCGTTGGGTTCGCCCCATCGAGAACGACGTCCCCGGGATATGTTATGAACATCGGTATCATCGTTCCGTCGAAGCTCTCGTAAAAGACCTGCCTCTCTTCGAACCTGGAGAGGTCCGCGTCTATCTCCGGAGCCCAGAGGAGGCGGCTCTCATCCGTCTGAAGGTCGTACCTGTATATCTCTCCGGGGTGCAGCAACGAATTGAAGTAGTAGAACGTCTCCGTATCCTCGGGAAATCCCCCGAAACCCCATACGGTGCCCGGACCCGGAAGCTCCAGTTCCCCCGTCATCCTGCCGTCGATGGTGAAGAAGCGCACATGGTCGTAGGCGTGCATCGAGTACTGCAGGACCAGGGTCTCGCTGTTGTTGAGGATGTTGGCTGAGGTGAGAAACTCATCGGACTCAGGGACCACGTCCACCCAGTTCTCTCGCTCCGGCGCTGAAATGTCGATCTTGATAAGTCTGCAGTTAGGAGCGTCCAGGTCGGTCTGGACATAGAAGTCATCCCCGATGTTCCCTATCATGTTGTAACTTGCATCGAATGCGCCAAGGAGTTCCACCGCCTCCATTTCCGGGGAGTTCAGGTCGATGTAGAAGATACCGTTCCGGCCGGCGATGTTACCGTCGTAGACCCATATGACCAGATATTCGTCATCATGTGTGAGTCCGGCGTAGAGCATCCAGTCAGGCTTGTCCGGTCTTTCGTACACAAGGATGTCCTCTGCCTGCGGGGTCCCCAACCTGTGGAAGAGAACCCTCTCGTTCCTGTTCTGCTGGACGTACTCCATCCCCGGCTCGGGCTCATCGAAGGCGCTGTAGTAGAACCCTGAGTTGTCATCATTCCATTCGACCATGCTCTTGGACCACCGCAGGGTGTCCTCCAGGCACCTGCCGGTTCCTATCTCCATGAAGTACCATGTCATCCAGTCCGAGCCGCTCTCGCTTGCGGCCCATGCGAGCAGCTCCCCGTCGTCACTGATCTGAGAGCTTGCAAGCGAGAGTCTCTCACCTTCGAACCCGTTGGGGTCGAGGAGCACATGGGGCTCACCGTTGAGGGAGTCGCTCCAGCACAGCACGGATTGTTCCTGAAGGCCGTCGTTGATGTAGAAGAAGTACCTTTCCCCCAGCCTGAACGGCATCGAGTGCCTCTCGTAATCGTAGAGTTCCTCGAGTCTGTTCCTTATGGAATCCCTTACCGGTATTCCGTCGAGATAGCTCTCCCAGAGTTCCTTCTGGGCTTCCACCCATGCAACGGTCTCTTCAGAGTCGACATCCTCCAGCCACCTGTAGGGATCCGGTACAGCGATGCCGAAATAGTCATCCACCACGTTTCCCGAAGGAGCATCGGGATAGGTCATACCCTCCGAAAGAACAAAAGCTGAAGCGATCAGAACCAGTATCATGGACCTGTGCATCTTGACCCCTCCTTTATCCCGGATATCGGACTGGAGAACAGCAGAGTGCAATTTCCAACGCATGGGCTATCAGGTAATCCTACCAGGACCTGAATATACTGCCTTCAGGCAACGGGTACGTCAGGCTTGCAGAAGGTTCTTCATAGAATATGTTCAATGCATGGTACATGGACTGATATTGGAGGACAACCGATGCACCGATACTTATCATCAGCTTTGATGCTTTCACTTCTTTCACTTCCTGTGACAGCGGATGCGGGATGGTTCCTGGATGTGGAGACCGGCATGGCCTTTCCCGGGTACAACGATGTACAGGTGCCCAACGACGAAACAGGCACGAGGTTCTCGCTGACAGGTGCCCTGGATGTTGACCCCGAGTTCATCTACAGGGTCCGGGCGGGACTTCGGACCGGAAAGCACACGTTCTACGCCTTCGCAGCTCCCCTGAGGCTGGAGGGTTCAGGGATCCTGGAACAGGACGTGGACTTCGGAGGGGAGACGTTCTCCCAGGGCCAGGATGTAACCGGTCTGTACCGCTTCGATTCCTACCGCCTGACATGGCGCTGGCTGCTTGTGGACAATCCAGGGTTCAGCTTCTCCGGCGGACTTACGGCAAAGATAAGGGACGCGGAGATCAGACTGGAGTCCGGGAACCTCTCTGCCAGCACCACCAACACCGGCTTCGTGCCCCTGCTCAGCTTCGCCCTCAGGTGGAAACCGCACCGCAGGCTGGGCCTGCTCTTGGAGGGTGATGCGCTGGTGGGCCCCCAGGGCAGGGCCGAGGACGTTTTCCTGGGAGTCTTCTACAGCGCCTCCGACAGGATCGAACTTCGGACGGGCTACAGGATAGTCGAGGGCGGAGCGGACGTTGAAAGCGTATACAACTTCACAATGGTGAACTTCGTCACTGCGGGAATGACCTATAGAATCTGAAATGGAGAGGAATTCATACCTTTGATTTAATCAACTGTTCAAGCACTTCGTCAGCGTGCCGCACCTCTTTGCCCGCTGACTTGCTGCGAACTCTTACATTTCGCCATACCCTTGCGATAACGCCTTCGGGGTCTATCAGGAAGGTGGACCTGATAACCCCCCGGGTCTCCTTTCCGTAAATCTTTTTAGCTCCCCATGCCCCGAAATTCTTCAGGGTCTTCCTGCCCTCATCACTGAGGAGTGTGACCGAAAGGCCGTGCTTCTCCCTGAACCTGCGGTGTGAATCCGGGGAGTCTGGGCTGATACCGATGACTTCGGCTCCCTCCTTCCGGAACTCCGGCAGGAGGTCGGTGAAGTCCTGTGCCTCCTTCGTGCATCCCGAGGTGCTGTCCCTGGGGTAGAAATAGAGAACCAGCCATCGGCCGTTACTGTCATTCAGGTTGACGGTCTCGCCCTTCCAGTCAGGCAGGCTGAAATCCGGCGCCTGATCACCGGGTCCGGGTCCTTCCGGCTTCTTATCGGTCTTCTCGATCATTTGATCTCCCGAGCCTTTCCAAGGTCTCCGCCAGTATCCTGCCCAGCCTGGTCACAGCCTTCTGGTCCTTTGAGCTTGCGAGTGAGCCGTCAGCCTGGAAGGCCTTATCGGCGGAAGATATGCTGCGGGTGTCTGGCAGTACGGTCACTCCCAGGTTGCCGAGCATCATCCTTAGGACCACCAGGCCCCGAAGACCGCCCAGGCTCCCGGGGGAGGCGGACATGACAACCGCGGTCATGCCTCGGAAGGCGGACAGGGGTATCTCTTCAGAGGTCTCGCTCCTCGATGCCCAATCCAGAACGTTCTTGAGAAGGGGCGTGATAGAACTGTTGTATTCCGGGGCGGATATCAGCAGTCCATCGTTCTCCAGCATAAGCTGCTTGAACTCGAGGGCCTTCGGGGGTATGCCCTGGCCGGCCTCCAGGTCCTCGTTCATGATGGGCATTGGATAATCCGCCAGTTCAACCAGATGGACTTCGGCGCAGGCCTCCCTGGCACCGGAAGCGGCTATGCGTATGAGCTTCCTGTTGTAGCTTCCCTCTCTCGTGCTGCCGGCGAAGGCCAGTATCCTTGCCATTCACTCTCTCCTTTCATGAACTCTTTGCCTCAGGGATAGTACCCTCCCAGCTGGTACAGCCCCAGCCTCCCCCCTCTCCTTGGATGGCAGCCGCTTCGGACGCAGCCTCATTTGTGCCGGCCAGGAAAATGACCACCATCGGGACCATCAATGACATCATCATGATAGTCCTTTCTACAGGCCCCTGAAGCCCTTGCCGTCAAGCCACCACAGAAGCAGGACGATGAGCGCCATAGCCGGTATCACAACCGCCCAGCGGTTCACTCCGAACAACTCCGGCAGAGTAAGGTTCTTCGGCTGCTCTATCCTGAGGATATTCCTCTGCAGCCTGCCGTATACCGATGCAAAGAGACCTGCTCCGAGAATTACTCCGAGACCTCCCGCAATGGCGTCCAGATTACCGTTGCCCACAGCCCCCACCAGGGTTCCCGGACAGTATCCCATGGTGGCGAAACCGACCCCGAAGATGAGACCGCCCGTTATCCCGGCACTTATGGAATCGGGCTTGGGGTGCAGGTTGACCAGGTTCATGCTTTTCATGACGTGTATTCCCAGCATTCCCACCACGACCGCAGAGAGCATCACCCTGACCACGGTGAAGTCAACCAGAAGCAGCTGTCCGATAATGACCTCGTACTTGGTCACCCCTCCCTTCTGAAGCAGGAAACCGAAAATGATACCCGCGAGCAGCCCCAGGAAGAGCTGCAGTTTTCTTCTGCCGTGCAGCGCAGTAAGCATCTTCACACCCCCGGCGACTCAGGGATGCCGAAGATCAGCATCGCGGCTGCTATCCCGCCGACGAAGATGAATACGGCCGTGATCCAGCTGGTGATAGTAAGCTGCATCGTCCCGCTTATACCGTGTCCGCTGGTGCATCCGCCTGCCCATCTGGCACCGAAGCCGACAAATATGCCTCCCGCGAAGGCCACTGCCAGCCTGGACAGCAGCGAGGCTCCGAAACGGGCTTCCCATGAAGGCGGTATCCACCTGGGATCAAGGTCTCCTGAGAGCAGCGCCGATATCACAGCTCCTATGAATATCCCCAGGACCAGCATCCACTCCCAGTCAATTATCGGCGGGAACTTCCGGTAGTATGGGTTGGATTCTATTCTCTTCCTGCCCCCCAGGAGCCTTCCGAGCATGCCGCTGGTCCTTGAAAAGGCCGTGGAACATCCTATCGCTTTGTCCGACAGCAGGAACGTGAACCAGCTGAGAACACCGATCCCCGCACCCACAACGTAAGGTGACCACCTCACTTCAGTGAGGAAATCCATTCATATCTCCCTTCTCTTCCGGTATCAGGCATTCGGAGTGCACGGTGACAGGCCATCGCTATCCTGAGCGGATACCGACGGACCTGCGAGGGATCCTGGGACAATATTACCCCGTCCCGTGCCTGACTGTCAATGCAGCGCGACACTGAGGACCTTATCGTCACAAGGCTTGCACCGGGTTAATATAATACCTGGGATGATGTCCTTAATGTTCATCGATCCTTGAGAGGTATGTCTTGAAACACCTGATCGCAGTCCTGATAACAGCCGGACTCTGCTCTGCCCAGGTTGCGGTCAGTGCCGCACGGGTTATTGAAGCACCTGTAATAGACGGCGTCCCTGACGAGGCCGTTTGGAACCTTTCAGTCCCTGTGACGGAGGACTTCATCCAGCACCGACCCCACTGCGGCGAGCCCATGTCCGAGGAGACTACTGTAATGGTCGTCTACGATGAGCGTAATATCTATTTCGCGTTCACCATGAAGGACAGCTGCCCTGAACGGTTCGTAAGAATGGTTGCTCCAAGGGATCATGACTTCTCCAGCGAATGGGTGGGCATATGGCTCGATACTTTCAACGATGACAACAACGCCTACTTTTTCTTCGTCAATGTGGACAACGTGCAGCAGGATGGAAGGCTCTGCGCAGTGAGCGGCTGGGACCAGAACTGGGACGGAGTCTGGAGCAGCGCTACTGCCGTGTCGGATCCCGGATGGACCGCGGAGTTCGCAATTCCCTTCGCGGACCTTCGCTACTCCCGTGAGCCGGAACAGCTATGGGGAGTCAATTTCAAACGTACGATCACCAGGACCAACGAAAGCGGGTTCCTCTTTAGGATGGAGGACAGCGGCGATATCAGGATCGAGGATTTCGGTGACCTGTGCGGACTATCGAACCTGCCGTCAAACAGGACCATTGAACTCAGACCCTACGGAGCCGGCCATATCCGGTACCTTCCCGACGGAGATGATGAATGGGATCCCTGGATGAACGCGGGCATCGATGCCAAGGTGGGACTGTCCTCCCAGCTCCTTCTTGATCTCACGGTCAACCCTGATTTCGGCCAGGTGGAGGCGGACCCGGACCAGGTGAGCCTCTCCCACTGGGAGACCTACCTTTCCGAGAAAAGGCCCTTCTTCCTCGAGGGGTCCGACATGTTCAGTATGCCGTTCAACCTGTTCTACTCCAGGAGGATAGGCTCAATAGCCCCCAACGGTGAAATAATTCCCATTCTGGGCGGGGCCAAGTTGACCGGGTCCGCCGGAGGACTTCGTGTAGGGTTCCTCGAGGCCTGCACCGGCAAAGTAGATGAAGGAGAGGCCACCCTTGCCAGGACGACGAACTACGTGGCCGGACGGTTGATCGAGGAGTTCGGGGAAGGAACTTACATCGGCCTGTGCGCCACCAGCACCGACATTCCGGAGAGCGACGGAGAAGAGTACGTTTACGGAAGGTCCGGGGCATTGGACGGCCAGGTGACCTTCCTCGATCACCATACGATCAACGGCGCCATCGCCGGCACCTGGAATTCCACCGACAGTGCGTGGGACGACAACCTGTCCTACAGGGGTTGGTACAGTTTCGAAAACGAGAGGCTCGACATGAGCTGCGGGGTATACCGCAGTGAGGACAACTTCAACGCGAACATGATTGGCTACACATCCGCTACCGGCCAGGTGGAGACCTGGGCTGATGCGGACCTCTACGTTCCCTTCAGCAGCAGCACGGTCTTCCAGCACTGGTGGGGAGGCATTGTGGGATGGTACGACAGGGTCCCGGATGGGCCGGTCACGGCCCAGGGCATCAGCTTCAACACCGGGACGGTGTTCAGGAACAGGTGCCACATCGCCTTCGACATGGGCTACGACGGAAAGAGGACCGACAGGTACGAGGGGCCCGACGGTACGGAATACGAGGGTGGCATGAACTACGGTTTCAGCTGCTCTTCCGACTACCGAAAACCGCTTCACGGAGACCTCTGGGCGGGGATCAACAATTATTGCGAGGGATGGAACCGGTACGCCGGGTCCTGGATGCGATACAGGCCTCTGCCCTACTTCACGCTGGAAGCGGATCTTGACTGGAGTACGACTTCCGATGCAAGGAAGTTCGACTGGGAGTCGGGAGGATGGGGAATCCGCGATACCGACTGGCGGTCAGCGGAACTCAGCGCCAACTGGATGTTCACCAACGAACTCGGCCTGAGGATAACGTCCCAGCTTTCCAGGTTCCAGCTGGAATGGGATTCGGGATACTCCGGGAGGGAATACTATCACTGGCTGAACGCACTGCTCAGCTGGCAGTTCAGACCGGGAAGCATGTTCTACTTCATGATGGGGGAGAACGCCGAACCCGACGAGGTCACAGGCGACTCCGGCGACCCGGAGTTCACGGTCTATACGAAACTGACTTGGTTTATTTAGGGACGCACCCAATTTCGACAAGTTAGAGCGGTCAGGGACGCACCCAAAAACAACAAGTTTGACTTCTGCTGTTTAGGATATCAACTTGTTGTTTTTGGGTGCGTCCCTATACAACTTGCCGAAATTGGGTGCGTCCCTAAACGAAGAACGACCGGACGTCGGCGGGGCCGGTACCGGTTATGGAGAAGAACAGGTCCTGCAGGTCGTCCCTCATTATCTCTTCGCTCCTGAGCACCTTGATCATCCGGCCCTCATGGATGATCCCCATCCTGTGGCAGAACTGGTGAGCGACCGGGAGTGTATGTGTCGAGAGTATCACGGCGGCACCGGCGGCGGCCGCCGCACCGGCCATCCTGTTGAAGGTTTCAGCCGTAGCCGGGTCCAGCCCGACGTGGGGCTCGTCTATCACGTACAGACCGGGTCTTGATATGAACGCAGCAGACAGGACCACCCTCTGGGTCATGCCGTGGGAGTAACCCTCGGCGCGGCTGTCAAGCCATCCCCCCATGTTGAAGAGTTCTTCGTGAAAATTTATCCGTTCCTCCAGCTCCGCGGGGGGCACATCCCTCATCCTGCCTATGAACCTCAGGAACTCCCTTCCAGAAAGCCTTGGGTAAAGGTTGGGCTCGTCTGGAACGTAGGCGGTCCGGGCCCTGACCCTCTCGGGCTCCTCTGCCGCATCCATCGAGTCCACGAAGATCCTGCCCGAATCCGGGATCACCAGGCCCGATATCATCTTTAATGTGGTTGTCTTCCCGGCGCCGTTGGGACCCAGCAGCCCGAATATCTCCCCAGGCGGCACCGACAGCGAGAGGCCGTCCACCGCAAGCTTGTCGCCGTAGCTCTTGGACAGCTCCTCCAGCCTCAGCATCAAGGTCCGTCACCATCCATGTCGAGGAGGGCATGGACGAAGGATTCCATGTTGAATGCCACCAGGTCGGCCTCCCCCTCGCCGACCCCTATGTACTCCACGGGTATGCCCAGTATGCTGGCCATGGACAGCACCGCGCCGCCCCTGGCGGTCCCGTCCAGCTTTGTGATGACCAGGCCTGTGACCGGCATGGCCCCCATGAATTGCCGGGCCTGGGAAAGAGCGTTCTGGCCTACGGTGCCGTCAAGGACCAGGAGCACCCTGTGAGGGGCGGTGTCCATGGCCTTCCCAGCCACCTTGTATATCTTGCTAAGCTCGTCCAGCAGACCCTTCTTGTTGGGGAGCCTTCCTGCGGTGTCGATCAGTACTGCGTCGTAATTTCTGTTCAGCCCCTTCTTTATGGCATCGAACACCACGGCTCCCGCGTCGGAGCCCTGCAGCTGGGTCAGTACCGCCGAGTCGAGCCGCCCGGCCCATACCTCGAGCTGCTCGGCGGCAGCGGCCCTGAAGGTATCGGCACATGCAAGCAGCACCCTTAGTCCCTTCGACTGGTACATCGCCGCCAGACGGGCAATGGTCGTGGTCTTTCCGGCGCCGTTCACGCCAATGACCACAGTAACCTCGGGCTTTGCTTCCACCGGCTGCGAACGGGGAACAGGGACGCTTTCGATGAGTATGCCAGCCAGGGCTTCCCTCCAGGAGAACCCGGTCTTCCTCACCCTCGAGGGAAGTTCCTCAAGTACCCGCTCGGTGAGTTCCCAGCCCAGGTCGCTGCCCAGCAGCACCTCCTCGGCCTGCTTCAGCTGATCCTCGTTGATCACCGTGCCACCGAAGATGCCGGCCAGCCTGCCGGCCAGGGCTTCACTGCTCTTTTTCAGCCTGCGTCTGAGGTCCAGCACCAGTGCTATTCCTCTTCCTCGGACATTCGCCGGGCCTTCTCCAGACTGACAGTGGTCATTATGGATACGCCCTTCTCGGCCATGGTGATGCCGAACAGTCTGTCGGCGGCCTCCATTGTCCTCTTGTTGTGGGTGATGACGATGAACTGCGTCCTGTGTACGAAGCTCTTCAGAAGGTTCACGTAATTGTCCACATTGGTATCGTCCAGGGGCGCGTCCAGTTCGTCCAGCACACAGAAGGGAGAAGGTTTCACGAGGTAGAGGGCGAAGAGGAGTGCCGCCGCCGTCATTGCTCTCTCGCCGCTGGACAGGGCTGTTATGTTCTCCATCTTTTTCCCCGGAGGCCTTGCGACTATCTGAACGCCTCCTTCCAGCGGGTCTTCAGAATCCAGAGCGATAATGTCCGCCTCGCCGCCGCCGAAGAGACTGATGAACATGTCCTTGAAATGAGACCTGACCTCCACGAAGGTTTCATCGAACCTGCGAGCAGCTGTCCTGTTTATCTCGGTAATGGCTCCCAGCAGTGACACTCTGGCCTCGTCCAGGTCGGTCCTCTGCTCCGTCAGGAACTGGACCCTCTTCATGCCCTCCTCGTACTCCGTAACAGCCAGCATGTTTATGGGACCAAGGTTCTCCCTGTAACCCGTCTGTCTGTCCAGCTCGCTCACGAGCTTTTCACTGGAAAACTCCCAGAAGCGGCTTCCCTCATCGGGAAGGATCAGTTCCCTGGAGTCCAGCTCCAGGCACTTCTCCGTCACCATCTGAAGTTCGCCGGAAACTGTGACCCTTTCCTCCCTGGCTGCTGAGAGCTCCTCCCTGTGCTGCATGAGCTCCTCGTCCGCCACCCTGGTCTTCTCCAGCCATTCGGCCCTCTCCCGGCTTGCATCGGTCCTGCTCTTCTCAGCGTTCTCTCTCAGACCCGATAGGCGGGTGAGATCGCCGCTGAGCCCCGCTATCAGCTCTTCAAGCCCAGACTTCTCTTCCCGCAGCTCCTCCAGCTCCTTCTCTATCTGCCCGCTTCTCTCACGGGCTTCCCTGGAGGAGTCCAGAAGACGCTCCCTCTCCCTGCGGTTCTGGCCCAGGGATGTCTCCAGGGAGCTGAACTCGAGCCTTGCGCTGTTCTCGCTGCGGAGCAGGCTGTTAAGTTCGGCTCCTAGAGAATCCCTGAGCTCCTCGAGCTTCTTCAGCTTCGAGGAAAGTCCCTCCAGTTCCTTCCTTGCACTGCCCATTCTGCCTGCGATGTCAGCGGAATCCTGCCGCAGCGCGGCTTCCCTAAGTTCCGGAAGTCTTTTCTCGATCGACCCAGCTTCACCCAGAAGACCGGCAAGACGCTCCTCGCGGGCGGAGGTGGCTGCCTCCAGCGAAGCCTCCTCCCTGTCGGCGGCTGCAATGAGCCTCCGTATCTCCTCGATACCTGAAGCGGCTTCCCGCTCACGTCCGGAAAGCTCCTCCTCCTCCATCCTGAGTCCGTCCAGCTCCGAGGACAGCTCCTCCGCCTTCCGAAGAGCCTTCTCTGCAAGGGCGCGCCTCTCAATGACGCCCCCTCCCGACTCCGGGACTCCCAGCCTCACCAGGCCGTCGCTTCGGAAGAGGTCTCCGGCAGCGGTCACGATGTCCAGCTCCGATCCGCCCAGGAACCACTCCAGGGCCGTCCTGCGGTCCGGGGCCAGCACCGCGGCTGCCATCATCCCTCTGAGGGCCGGGTCAGCGCCCTCCTCCAGGCAATCGGGCAGCCATGTGCTCCCTTCGGGCATCTCGGGTCTCACCGGCTCCCGCACGTTCAGGAAGAACCTCTCGCCCGTACCCCCCTCCGGCAGCTCTTCCGGCCGGCGGCAATATGCGGCGTCCTGGAACGAGTCCAGCCAGGCGCCAACGGCGATTCCAAACCCGTCCCTGACCACAAGCCTCGAGCTGAGCGCTTCCCCGCTTTCCGGCGCACTGCCGTCCGCCTCCCTCAGTCCCCTTATCCTGGATTCCAGGACACCGGCTTCCATCTCCCGCGACCTGATGGAGGAACGGACCCCGCCAAGCTCCGACGTGATGACCGCCATTCTCTCCAATGCGACGGACAGCTCTTCTTCAAGCCCTGATCTGCGCTCCCTGAGGTCTGTGATCTCGGAGCGACTGGAACTCACTGTATCCTCGAGCTCCCCTATCTGGGTCCCCAGCTCGCTCTTCCTGTCCCCAAGGTGCTTCAGCTCCTGCTCAGCCCTCTCCCTGTTCCTCAGGCTGTCGGTGTACTCCTTCTGAAGCTCCAGCTCAGTGGAGGTCACCCTTTCGTATTCCTTCCTGGCTTCCTCGAGCTGGGACGCGGTATCGGCGTAGCACTTCTCCGCCACAGCCGAATCCGACGATGCCTTCTTCAGTGCCGACCGGGCCTCCTCCAGCTTCTTCTCCAGGGATTCATCCCTGGTCCGGAGCTGTTCGCCGTCTCTGGAAAGCTTTTCGGCCCTCTCAAGCTCCCC
>JAFGPK010000092.1 GCA_016936235.1 Candidatus Fermentibacteraceae bacterium
GAGATTCCCCGTGAGCATCGTCTGGGAGGCGGGTGAGCCGTCGGGCTGCGACTGGCTCATGGTGGACTCAATTGTCCCGTGGCCCGTACTGACAGAGGATAAGGACTTCAATACACTGATGGTCTCCGAGAGGCTCCAGTTCGGTTTCTATCCCGACTGGGACTTCCAGGGTGATGGAATCCTGGTCTCGGGAGTGGCGGAGGGGGACCTTCCGGCATCAAGGCTCGGGTTCCAGGAGGGAGATGTGATAACCGGTTTCCAGGGTGTGGAAGTGAAGGATCTGGATGAGTTATGGGAGGTCCAGTCGGGGATGGCCCCCGGCGACAGTTTCTCCATAACCGTCCAGCGGGGAACTGAAACGCTGGAGCTCAGGGACAGGTTCAATCCTCCGGAGCACTACTGGCTTCTTCCAAGGCAGGGACCTTCGGTGAGGGTGGAAGCTTCATGCACAGACAACCATTTTGAAATATCGGTGAACCGACTGTGCAGGCTTGTCCTTCTGCTTCACCCTGAGATGATCGATCTCGGAGAAGATGTCACGGTAACCTGCAACGGGTACAGGGTCTTCTGCGGAAGAGTGGAACCTGATGACCGGTTCCTGCTGGAGAACTTCATATCGGAGGGGGACCCTGAGAGGATGTACCGGGCCCGTCTGGAGCTTGACCTGGAGAAGCTCCTGCTCCCGCTGATGTACACTGACCTCTCGGACTGAGATACCCTCAGCGGCAGCCCTGTCTACTCAAGGGCCTCCTGTTCGGAAGAGTCCCTGATCAGGACTTCTTCTATTGCACCTATGTACATGCGGTGGTAGCCCTGCTCCGGGTACAGTTCCTCTATCCAGTCCTCGAGGAAATCGTCCGGTCTGAGGTCCTGGTGATACAGTTTCCTGCAGACCAGTATCAGTCTGGCCTGACGGAAGGCTGTGGCGCCCTCCCTGGGCTGGAATGGAGACAGGCCAGTCTGTTCCGCCTTGTCCACATCCCTTCCGGTGTGTGATCCGCAGAAGTTGAGGGTCTGTCTGTGCGCTCTGTCGAAGAAGCTCATGGTGTAGAGGCCGTTCTTCTCCATGAACCTCATGGTGTACCTCTGAGGCCTTACAAAGACGAAGGAGACCTTCCGGTTCCAGAGCTCTCCCATACCTCCCCAGCTTGCGGTCATGGTGTTGTATCCACCGGAAGGAGTGCCGGCGGTGAGGAGGAACCAGTCCTCCGCGATAAGCCTGAATACGTTGTCATTGATCTCAACGGGTTCCAGCTCCCTGAAGTCGAGGTTCATTCCGCCTCCATCCGTGGTTCAGATAGTTATGGAAGTGTTCACAATTGTCCTGTAATTGGAATCCAGATTGTCGTTCCCGTTTTCCCCGCATATCAGGACCACGGTGCAGGACTGGCCCTCGATGAGCACGTTGTCGTAGAGGTCCCCGGAATCCAGAGGAGTCGTGAAGGATATGGTGGTGGAACCCGAATCCTCGCTGCCGGATTTGTCCGACACGTTCTGCTGACCTCCCTGAAGGGAGCTGTCCGATACGTGGGTGTTGCTGTCAACTCCGAAATCGTCCCGGATGTTCACCGAAGAGCCGCTGACGGAACCTATGATGATGTTGGAGTCGTGCATCAGGTAGGAACCTGCGAAACCCACCGCTATCCAGCCGGTGGAAGGCCCCTCGAGCTCGACTTCCAGGTTGCTTCCCTGGGTTCTCCATCTGAGGGTGAAATCCTGGTAGGACTTCGTTTTCCAGCCGTCGGGGTCGAAGGGGTTGTCACCGCAGCCGATGGCCAGCAGCACCACTGATAGAAAGGCGGAGAAGAGAATAAGCTTCTTCATGGTCGTTTTCCTCCATAAGAGTGACACACATTATGAATATTGCATGAACCGGCCTTCCCGGCAAATGTCCTGACCGGGTTTGGTCACGTCCTGAAGTTCAATCCCCGGTTTCGCTGGGATTCATCCCGATGCCGGCCCGATTCCTCATAGAATCGGAATTGAATCCGTCAGGATTCGACCTGCACTTGAATTTTCCTCCGTGTTTCTGCAGAATAGTCCTGTTCAAAGTCCATTTTTCAGAAGGAGTGTAATGGCACTGAGCAGACAACCCCTGAAGGGTATGCGGCAGCTCCTGCCCGGTGAAAAGAGGGTGGAGGACTACGTGACCGGGAAGCTGGCCGACGCCGGGAGGGCGTACGGTTTCGAGGAGTACGAGGCCCCTGTTCTGGAGCCCCTTGAGCTGTTCACCGCCAAGTCAGGGAGCGAGCTTGCTGCGGAGCAGAGCTACAACTTCGTTGACAAGGGAGGCAGGGAGCTCATCATGAGACCGGAGCTGACACCCTCGCTTGCCAGGATGGTGGCGGCCTCCGGAGAGCTGATCTACCCGGTGAGGTGGATGTCATTCCCGGTCTGCTACCGCTACGAGAGACCCCAGAGGGGGAGGGTCAGGGAGTTCATGCAGTTCAACCTTGACATACTCGGTGTCGACGGACTGGAGGCCGACCTGGACGTGTTCCTGGTGCTCAGGAGGATCATGACGAGCCTCGGGGCTACCGGCGAACAGTACACCATCAGCTATTCCAGCAGGAAACTGGCTGCAACGGTCCTGGAAAAGGCCGGGCTGGACGCGGAGGAGATGACCCTGGCCTGGTCGGTGATCGACAAGAGGGACAAGATGAAGCCCGAAGACTGGGAGAATTGGGCCGGCAAGCAGCTGGAGGGGATCGCGGGGGCCGATAGTGTGATGCGCTTCGCATCCTGTGACGACCTTGGCTCGGATTGGCTTACCGGAATAGCGGGGGACACTCCCGCCTACCTCGAGCTTGCCGGTTTTTCCTCGATGCTGGAGAGCGCCGGAGTCGCCGAGGCCAGGTTCGAAGCCTGCGTGGTGCGGGGACTGGATTATTATACCGGGATAGTCTTCGAACTGATGGACACCGGCGGCGAAAACCGAAGGGCCATCTGCGGCGGAGGCAGGTATGACGACCTGGTGGGTCTGTTCGGGGGTCAGAGGGTGTCCGGGGTGGGATTCGGCCTAGGACTGCTTACCCTTCAGCTGTTCCTGGACACCTACGGGCTGGTGCCGGGGTCGGTATCGAGATCTCATCCCGCGGACCTGTTCCTGGCGGTATTCTCCGAGGAGCAGAGACCCTTTGCCGTCAGGCTGGCTGAGAGGCTCAGGAATGAGGGGGTGTCCGTGGAGATGGACATCACTGGGAAGAACGTCTCGAAGCAGATTCGGACGGCTGACCGCAAATCCATCCGCTATATGGCCGTTATAGGCCCTGATGAGGTGGAAAGCGGGACCTTCACTCTGAAGGAGATGGCCACCGGTGCCGAAACACCGTGCCTCGAGTCCCGGGTGGCCGAAACAGTGAGAGAGTAAGGGGATTACATTCAAGTGAAGCTGCGTCTGAGCAAAGTACACGGCAGGATACTCTTTGCAGCGGTCGCCCTGCTGATGTTCCTTCCCCTGTTCTTCCTGCACCCGGTCCACGGGCGCGTCAACTTCCCCGAAGCTTCAGCCTGCATAGGCACTGTCTTTCTCTACTTCATCCTGGCCAGGCTCATTTCCAGGCTTCAGCTCACCAGTGTCCTTATTTCCGTCGTGATCTTCACGGTGGCCGTCTTCGGTCTCTCCCTGTACATAGAGCCCTCGGTTCCCGGTGAGATTGCAGCAGCCGGGGAAACTGCTGCCATGAATGCTTCGGGAGAGGAAGCGCCGGTATCCTCCGGGGCGGACAGCCTTCCCGACTCCATCGGTGTCGATATCCAGAGCAGGATAGACAGTCTGGCCACCTCCAGTGGAAGGGCCATCAGGAACGTCGGCCTGTTCGACGGCAGCGGGACCGTCGGGATGACCCTGGGAGCAGTCGGGGAGATGACCTCTGCCACAGCCGAGATATTCATCAGGACTATCTATGCCGGGTCCAATGTGGCCCTGGATGACACTCTGGCACTGTCGGAGGAGAGCCTGAAGGAATCCGTCCACCCACTGAAGGTCCTGGCCCTTGTGGGCACCATTCTGTTCTCCGTAGCCTTGCTTGCTTCCCTCAGGCACCTGGTCCTGGTGGAGAGGAAGAAGGGGACCCTGCTCTGGCTCAGGATGCTGATGATAATCCTGGCGCTGAGGATAATCTACATCTCACTGGGGCTGGAGGACCTGATCCGTCCTGCGATAACGGGTTTCAGCGATTCCGATATAATCCTCTCTATCAGCCCGCTCTACGTGCTGCTCTTCCTCTTCGCCATCATAAACGCGTTCAGGACCGAATGGGTCCACTACCTCAACAGGTGGAGGAAGTACCTGGCCCTGGTTGGTTCGCTTTCGATCCTGATACTGTCCCAGTCCGTACTCAGGGTGTACTTCGGGGGCGGTCTCACGATCTGTTCCCTGGCTCTCGGTACGCTGATTGGGGCCGTGTTCACGGTCCTCTTCATCTTCAGTTCCGTGGCCTTCGTGAAGATACTCTTCCTCCTTCCCTCGGCCAGGCTCGTGGACAGGAGGCTCAACCAGCTGAGGATAATGGACGGGCTCGGCCAGTCCATCTACTCCACCTTCGACGAGGAAAGGATAATCAGGTCATCCGTTACACTGGGACGCAAGTTCTCCGGGGCCGACAGCTGCTGGGCGGTGAAGATGGAGGATGGGGAGTTCGGTCCCTGGCAGTCCACGGGTAAGGGCGAGACCGGGTTGCTGTTCCCCGTCGAATGGCACTGCGAGGTCAGGAGCCGGCTGGAGAAGACCGGAGACACGCTCCTTCTCAGCCGGTATCCCTCGAATACACTGGCAAGGATGGCATCGAAGACCTCACCTGTCCCCGGTTCCCTCATCGCGTCTCTCCTGAGGATCAGGAAGAAGACCTTCGGAATACTCTACGCCTCAACCGGAAGGCAGTTCGGCTTCATGAGCGAGACGCGGGCCCTGTTCGAGACCTTCGCCCGTCAGGTGGCGGCGGCTGTTGACAACGCCAGGATGATAGAGACTGAACTGGAGAGGGAGAGGTACAGGGAAGAGATCGCAATAGCCAGGTCGATCCAGGAGGGCCTGCTTCCCGGGGAGATTCCGGAGATGAAGACCATGGACATCGCCGGCATATCCGTCCCCAGTATGCAGGTCGGAGGGGATTACTACGATGTCTTTCCCGTATCGGAGGGTCTTTACGGAGTCGCCATCGCGGATGTTGCCGGGAAGGGAATGGCGGCCGCTCTCCTTATGGCAGCCCTTCAGTCGGCCCTTCACGCGATAGCCCCGGGGTTCAGGAAGAAGGTCGGTGAGACGGTGCAACGGCTGAACTCCGTTATGAGCGGCAGGATGCCGGATGACAAGTTCATTACTTTCTTCTACGGAGTGCTGGACTCTGCCAGGGGTACCCTGGACTACTGCTGCGCCGGCCACGACCCGCCGATCCTCATCGATGGGAGCGGGAACGTGAAGAGGCTGGACGAGGGGGGCCTGGTGCTGGGTGTGGCCGGCGGTGAATCCTACGTTACCGCCAGGATCAGGATGAAGGTCGGTGACAGGCTCCTGCTCTTCACCGACGGAATTACCGAGAACATGAAAAAGGATACCGAGGAGGAGTTCGGCGTGGACAGGCTGGTGGATTTCCTTGTTTCCCATGACGACCTCCACTCCGGGACCCTGCTGCAGGACCTCCTGGACAGGCTGGAGACCTTCAGGGGCGAGACTGCTGCCATGGACGACATGACGCTTCTGATGATAACACGTACAAGAAAGACATCGACACGACGGAGGACATCGGATGGCTGAAGACACCGCGGGTGATTTCATGGAGGAGAGAGAAACCCTTAACAGGCTCATGACTGAGAAGGCCGACCATGTCATCAAGAGGTTCCTGAGCATCGATTCCCTTGCCTACAGGGATGGGGTCCTCAAGGCCGATGTTAAGGAGCTGCTGGGGCTGACGGCCTCCACCGTCCTCAGGTGCGATGACTGCATGAGATGGCATCTCTCGAGGTGTATGGAGGAGGGGCTTTCCACAGACGAGGTGATGGAAGCCCTGGGCATATCCATGCTGGTTGGGGGGTCCATTACCATTCCCCACATCAGGAGGGCTGTAAGGTACTGGTGCAGTATTCAGGGGCCGGAGAGCCGGGAGGTCCCGGACGATGTCTGAGACCCGGGGACATGATGCCATGATGGCGGACCTCAGCATGATGACGTGCTCTGATGACGACCCCGCATCCGTACTCCAGGCGGTATGCCACTACCTATGCCGTTTCATGGCAGGCTGCCACTGGGCCGGCTACTACCTTGTGGACCCTGACAGGAAGGGTGAGCTCTTCCTCGGCCCCTACTACGGCTCCCCGACTGAGCACGGCAGGATAGCCTTCGGCGAGGGCATATGCGGTCAGGC
>JAFGPK010000023.1 GCA_016936235.1 Candidatus Fermentibacteraceae bacterium
CGCATGAAGAGGGCTATCCTGGAGAAGAACCGCATAGAAGCCATATCCGACGGCATCTACGCCATCGCTATGACACTGGCGGTCCTGAGCATCGACGTGGATGCCGAACTGCCGACCCATGAATCGCTCCTTGAGGCCCTCCCGGGGATGCTCATGCAGCTACGCCACTACATAGTGTCCTTCATCACCCTTGCCGCTTTCTGGATCGGCCAGCACTACCTGATGGACAGGATAAAGAAGACCGATACCGCCCTCAACTGGATTGTGCTCATCCACCTGCTCTTCATCGCCATCATTCCGGCGACCACGGGCGTCATAGGCAACTTCGACAGCATCCTGGCGGTGCGGATATTCGTGATCAACATATTCCTGATAAGTCTGACCATAGTGATAGAGCACACCTACGTAAGGCGCCACGAAGAGCTTGGTACAAGCATGGAACTGCAGAAGCACATCCCTTTCGGGTTCCTCATCCTGCCCGGGTTCTCCGTCGTGGTGTTCTTCCTGGCTGTGCCGCTGGAGGACTGGGCCACCCTTTTCTATGTCCTCATGCCCGTGATGAGGAAAAAGCTGACCTGAGACCCCTCCAGTTACAATTTCGATAATGCGGTCCGAATATCCCTGAAGCCGGCGTGAGAGTAAGAGCGGGCATCTGGTTGTAGTGAGGCAGAGGGGGTCGAGAATCCCGATATCGCCGGCTTCGTCAATGTTAAGGTACAGCGCCGGGGCATACTTGCATACTCCCTTCAGGATCCGGGCTACCCGAGGCGCTGCGTACTTCCCATGCCGGAACTGTAATACGTATATATAAGCATTTGAATTAGTTACAGATTTCAACTTGACAGAATTCCCTTCAGCTAGTATTAAGTTATTAATATTAGCAAGTAAGGGAGTGTAATCATGATCGATCTGAAAGGTGCGGCTTTTCTGCTTGTGGCAATTGCTGCCGGTTGCGGCGGGAAGGTTTCCGAGTCGGCTTCCGATACCTTCGAGGTAACCATCCCCGATGGCAGCGCAGTAGCCCTGATCGTGCGGGATTCCATAGGTATCGCAGAAGGCGATTCGGACTATGTGATGGGCGGAGTTGAAGGAGCGGCCTTCGGGCCCGACGGGAACATCGCGGTCCTGGACTGCGCAAGGGGAACCGTAAGGATCTATTCCCCTCGGGGGGAATTTCTGCGGAGCGTGGGCCGAAGGGGCAGCGGCCCTGGAGAGCTGGGCAACGTCACCTCCATGGCAGTCACCGAAAGCGGATCCATCCAGCTGGCCGGGGCGGGCGGGGACGAATACGGGATCCATTCCTTCGACTACTTCACCGGTGAGTGGATTTCCTCAATCAGGACCTTCGTTCCGCCCAGCTGCCTGGAAGCCGCCTGGGGCGACCGGTACCTGAGGAAGGACATTTCCTTCGAAGTGAGGGGGGACGAGATATATCTGCCGGTCACCGTATCCCTCTACGAAGCGGGGATGGAGGAGCCCTGCATAGTCTTCCACAGCGACACGGTGCTTTTCGATCCGACGAAGGAAGTGGAGCTTCTTGAGCTTGACTGGTACGGCTACGACATCGCGGCTGACCGCGGCGGAACGGTCTACATCGCTCCAAGGTCCACGCATGAAGCGGAGGTCATGGTCTTCGATTCCTCCGGCTGCAGGCTGAGGACCCTGGTCCTGCCTTACGAGCCCGTGGAGAGGACGTCTGATGAGCTGGAGATGGAGAGGAACATACTGAGGGCCAAGGCTATCGCCTCCAATGAGAGCCCCGAAGGTCTCGAGCCGGATCCCTTCAAGCCCACTATCAGGGGCCTTGAGGTGGACGGCGACGGGAATCTCTGGATACTCCAGGGTGGTCCCTCGACACCGACCTTCTCCGTGGTCTCGCCGGAGGGCGATTTCCTGTACACGGCTGTCGTGGAAGGAGACCCTTCCGACGGCAGCACGTGGAGGTTCCATATCGGAGAGGAAGGGATGCTGGCCTACGCGGAGGACCCTTTGTGCGGGTATCAGAAAATCTACCTTCTTGACCGGTAATCATCCCGGTTGAATCGTACAGGGGTGATTCAAAGGTGTTTACTTGACAGGGAGGGACTCATAATGGGAGACGTGAACGTATCGCTGGAGACATATGCCGGTCTCTGCGCCCTCATGGCGGACACGGGAGGGGACCTGGAGAAGGAATTCGTCATCGCCGGATCGGAAGGCGTAGGCAGGGAGGACTGGACCGCGGCCAAGGAGTACTACACGGCCAGGATGCAGGACCCGGCGGACATGGGGAAGACTGCCATGGCCTTCATGCCACTGTTCCAGGCGGCCCAGGCCAGGATGCGGGGGGGCGGGGAGCCGGGAAGCCTCGAGATGTTCGCAAAAGTCCACGCCGAGATGACCAACAGGAAGGATCCGAACGATCCCACAAAGAAGCTGGACCATATGATTGTGATAGCCGAGAACGGCTTCACCCATGCGAAGTGGCTCGAGATGGAAGGCTACTGGACACCCAGAGTGGGTTCAGACGAATTCCCGGAGTACGATCCGGAGCTTGCCATGAAATTCAGGGAGCTTCTGCAGAAGGAAACGGACAGGGTCCTGGGAATAGTGAGGTAAGGTATTCATGAAGGACTTTGCGCCGCAGGAAGAGAGGGCCTACAGGGCTCTGCAGAAACACCTGGACAGCCAGCCTGTCGGGTTCCCGGCCGCCAGGTCAGGTGCCGACCTGCGTTTCCTCCGCAGGATGTTCACCCCGGAAGAGGCGAAGCTCGCCCTGCACCTGTCCTATAGACCGTCCTCCCTTTCAGCGGTCATGGAGACTGCGGGAACTGAGTTCAGCGAAGAAAAGGCCGGTGAGCTTCTGGAATCCCTCCTCATGAAGGGTTCCATAGGCTTCAAGAAGGCGGAGGGCGAGGACAGGTGGTTCCTTCTGCCGCTGGTCATAGGAATGTACGAGGCTCAGGACGGCCGCCCGACAAGGAGCTTCCTCAGAGACGCCGGGGCATATATGCGGACTTTCGCATTCGGGAAGTCGCTTCTGGCCGCGAGGCCGTCACAGATGCGCACCATACCCATAAACGCCAGCATACCGGTGGATCATCCGGTGGCGACATACGACCAGGTCACCTCCATCGTGGAAAACTCACCGGGTCCCTTCGTGGTACTGCCCTGCATCTGCAGGGAGAGCAGCTCCCTTCAGGGAAAGAGCTGCCACGTCACTGAGAGGGAGGAGACCTGTATGGGGATGGGCAGCATGGCTTCCATGATCCTGCACCGCGGGAACGGTCGCGAGATAGATCGTGCCGAGGCGCTGGAGATCCTGCGGCAGAACCAGGAGGAGGGGCTCGTTCTCCAGCCTTCGAACGCCAGGGATCCCGAGTTCATCTGCTCATGCTGCGGATGCTGCTGCGGAATGCTGCAGCTGCAGAAGAGGCTCCCCCACCCCGTTGACTTCTGGACCTGCAGCTTCCGCGCGGAGGTGGATGCGGGGAAATGCACCGGATGCGGAGTATGTGTTAAGAGATGCCAGGTCGGGGCCGTCACTCTCAAAGGCTCTCCCGGACGCGCCGAGATAGCCGCGACCCGCTGCATAGGCTGCGGGCTCTGCGTACCCTCCTGTCCTTCGAAGGCGCTGAGCCTGGTGCCGCGGGTGGAGGACAAGGTGCCGCCTGAGGATACCGAGGACCTCTACGAGACCATCATGAGGAACAGGAAGGGCCGAATGGGCAATCTGACCATGCTCCTCAAGGTTCTTCTGAGGATGAGGCAGTGACATGCAGAAACTGTTCATTTCCGGAAGACCGGTGAATCCCGGCGTTGAAGCCCGACCGGCTCACCGGGTCCTGTTGCTTTTCAGCATTCTTGTATTCTCCTTCTGCGTCTCCCTGCTTTACATGGGTATGAGGGACGTGATGAGACTGGGCGGCTTCGTGGCCAGCGGGGGACCCTATCAGATAGCCCACGAGGCTCCCGGCTGGGTGTGGATATTCCCGGTCTCGGTCTTCCTGATACTGGGGTCCATGTTCGCGTCCTTCTTCGCCGGGTCGAAGGTGGCCGGACCCAACCTGATGTCCCTGTCCTGGTCCGCCCTGTTCATGGCACTGGGCTGGAATTTCGTTGAATTCGGCTTCGGGACAGGAACCGGTGGTGGGCTGGTATGGGGATGGGTGGTCTGCGCCGCTCTCTTCATGCTCATGGGGGGAATACCCCTTCTGATCATAGTCGCCTCCTTCCTGAAGTCCCTGGAGGAGAGAAGGACCCGGCGGACAGATGACGGAGGACAATCCTGGGGGATCTCGCTTCTTCTGCAGAGCGCGGCGGCGGCCGGGGGCGTTCTCCTGGGGCTCTACTTCTTCCGAATCCTCGTCTGAGCCGTGATGGGTTTTATCCGTGAAATCATCGCCGGGGGGATTCTCTACATGCTGTACGCCTTCGCGGTCTTCTGCGTGGTGGTTTCTCTGATCGGAGGCGTAGCCGACATCATCTACCATTCCCGCAGAACGGCGGCCCAGGAGGAATGGGTCGCGGAGGCTGCGGCCGAAGGAGAGGAATTCCAGAGGATCGACTATGCGCCCAACTTGATGGCGGGTCTGGCCTGTCTGATCCTCTTCGCAGTATCTTCCTTAATGGCCGTGATGATATTCGCCAGGCGCTTCGGGATACTCACCCATATCCTCGTCATCTGTTCCGCAGTTCTCGCCGGATTCATACGCTTCCTTCCCAGACCGCCCCTGGGCACAGGCACGGACGGCATGGCGGAAGTGTTCGCCTATCTGATGCTACTCGGGGTATTCGAATCCGCACTCTACAGGTCCTATGTCTTCGGCCTCGGCAGGGAAGCGGAAGGGAACAGCGCCTGAACATCGCGCTGATTGCTGCCATACTGCTCTCGGGAGCCTGTCTCCAGGGACTGACCGGTTTTGGCTACTCACTCTTTTCGCTGCCACTGCTTGTCCTTCTGATGCCCGTACAACAGGCGGTGCCCATGCTTTCCATGACCAGCATCTTCCTGAACGTGGTGGTGTTCATCCGCGCCAGACGGAACCTGGACCTGAGGAGAATAGTCCCCCTCCTGGCAGCGGGTGTGGCCGGCCTTCCCGCAGGCGTCTGGATACTGAAGACAGCGGACCAGTCCCTGTTGAAGATAGCCATCGGAGGGATCGTGGCTGTCTCCTCCCTGATGTTCATCTCCGGGTTCAGGATAAAGGTCGCAAGGGAGAAGCCGGCAATGGTGCCGGTGGGCCTCCTGAGCGGCGTGCTCAGCGGCGCCACGACCCTGAGCGGCCCTCCCGTGATCCTCTTCTTCGTGAACCAGGACGTGCCCAAACACCAGTTCAGGGCGAGCCTGTCTGCCTACTTCCTGCTCCTGAACCTGGTTGCGGTGCCGGCCTTCGCTGCCGGAGGCCTGTTGACC
>JAFGPK010000093.1 GCA_016936235.1 Candidatus Fermentibacteraceae bacterium
TATACGAGCCCCAGGGGATATACCGGTTTCGAAACTGAATCCTGTCCCGGTGGAGCCCAGTAGGATTGTACCAGAAGAACCCTCTGATGACTGCTGCCTATGGCTATCTCCGTTTCGATCTGGATCGCTTCCCGGAAACTGTGAATCGAATAACGAAAATACCAACAATCGGATACCGAGGTCAATCAGATCATGAACCTCAGCCGTTGTTCATGCCGCCTGAAATATTGATGCACCATCGATACTGATTCTGAATATCATTATCTGCGGTGGTCCACACACGAACACTGACTGTTGGCCTTTTCTAAAGGAGCATTCATGCCTTGATGTCGGAGTGCGAGACGAGGCAGCGGTCCTCAGTCTATTTCGCATAGACGATTATGGCGAATCTTATTACACCATCGAGATATCTTCTGACATGGCAGAAGCCGAGGGACTGCTTTCGGAATCTTCCTTCATCATCGGTCTTCCCGACAGCGATTATCAGTGACGCGCGGTTGCGCCGATGTTGCGCCGGAAGCCCGGGGAGTTGAATATTATGAACCATCGGTTTGACATGACACCTCCTGGATTATGCTGGAAGGAACACCCTGAATGAATGTCACTCTCGTGTATCCCAACTACGGTGAAGGGAAACGATCCAAATACTTCCCCTTCGGTCTGGCATACGTGGCCGCCGCAATGGAGCAGGCAGGTGCTAAGGTAACCGTTGTCGACATGGAGGGCGATGACCTGTCCTTGAACCGCGCCGTGGAACTGGTGGTTGAGAGCGATCCGGCGATAGTGGGTTTCGGGGGGATGGTCACCAGGTTCCGGATAGTGAGGGAGCTGGGGACCAGACTAAGAGAACTCCTGCCTGATGTGATTATGATGGCCGGGAACAGCGGTGCTTCGACCCTGCCCGGACTGTACTTGCTCAGATGCATGCTGGACGCCGTTGTCCTCGGAGAGGGAGAGGCAACATCCGCGGAACTGGTCCGGACTGTCAATGAAGGCACCGACTGGAGGAAGGTTCCGGGTCTTGCCTTTCTGAGCGGCGGGGAGCTTGTCTACTCGGAGACCAGGAAAATGCGTTCCGACCTGGATTCCCTGCCCCATCCCGCATGGGGACTCTTCCCCGTGGAGAATTACGTCACGAGCATGGACCACAGGCAGAAAACCCAGCCTCACCTGGAGGTTGGTGCAAGCAGGGGCTGTCCATACAGCTGCGTTTACTGCTACCATATCTACGGAAGGAAAGTGAGGCGTCGTTCTCCCGCGTCCATAGTGAACGAGATCGTGGAGCTCGTGGATAGGTTCGGTATCGAATACACGGGTTTTCCTGACGACCTGTTCACAAGTGACAGGGAATTCGTGCTGGAGACATGCAGGCTTCTCAGAGGCAGGCTTCCGAATATCGGATGGAGCTGCATCGGCCGGGTGAACCTGGTGGACCCGGAAATGCTGAAAGAGATGCGCCGGTCAGGGTGTGACTGGATATCCTTCGGTATCGAATCCGGCAGCGACAGGATGCTCGAGAGGATGAAACGCAACGTCAGCGCCGAGGATTGCCTGAGGGGGATAAGAATGACCAGGGAAGCGGGTATCCACGCTGAGGGTTCGTTCATAATCGGAATGTTCGGCGAGACTGAGGAAACCGTGAGGGAAACCGTCGAGTTCTGCAGGCAGGCCGACATCACCGCACCGATGCTCTACGTAACTCCCTATCCTGGAACCGAGATCTTCCGGCAGGCCGTGGACGCCGGTCTCATCCCGGATGTTGAATCCTTCCTCGAGAAAATGAACGCTGCCGACCAGCTGCTCGTGAACCTTACGGAGATGCCCGATCATGAACTTCAGAGGCTGAAGGAGTGGGCGCAGGGTCAGATTGGCCGCAGCTATCTCATGCGAAAGCCGCTGACCAGGATACCCGGCCTTTTATGGAAACACATCAGGCTGAAAGGATTGAAAGGCATCACAGGGGATGCGAGGGAACTGACCTCGAGCTTCTTCCGCAAGCGTGACAGCTCCAGGGAATGAAACCTGTCCCGAGCGCTGACTATTCTGCCTGATTCAGCATGCGGTCCGCGAGAAGGCCGTTCCAGTGACGCCAGACCTGATGACGCAGATGAACGGGCGGTTCCCGATCAAGAGTGAAGCTACCTGCCCTTGAGCCCGTCGCCGCTGCCGCCGAGACCCCTGATGACTCGAAAGGCCTTTCTGGCCGCTGATCCTGGATGGCTGAGAAGCTCGGCGGTCCAGTCCAGTATGTTTTCGTAACTGGTCAGCTTACGCCAGCTCCGGTACCTCTCTATCTTTCTTTTCCAGCTGATCACATCCTCAAGGGAGAGGAAGGGCAGCCGCATGTTCATGACCTCACAGGCCCTGTTCCTGGCCGGGTCCAGCAGTTCCGGATTGGTGTCGTTGGCAAGGTAACCGTTCTCCTTCGCCCAGTCGTGAATGTACCGGCCTGGAATGGCGGTCGACAGGTAGACGATTATATCATCGGGCTTCAGCCGCTTCAGATGCTGGTATGTGGCCATGAGGTCCTCCTCGTTCTCCATGGGGAAACCTATCATGAGGTTCGCGGTGGCTTCGATACCGAATTCATGACACCATGCAAAGGCTTTCTCTGCCTGCTGAGGAGTAGTTCCCTTGCGGTAGAAGTCCAGGATCTTCTGGCTTCCGCTCTCGACTCCGAAAGAAATGCAGCTGCAGCCGCTCTCTCCCATTATCCGGACCTTCTCGCGGGTAACAGTATCCACCCTGCTGTTGCAGTGCCAGCACAGCCGGATTCCCCTGCCTGAAAGAAGGTCCCGGAAATCCTCGAACCACCCTGATGGATGCATTGTTATGGTATCATCCTTGAAGAACACCGGCAGGCTATCGGCAGGCCTGAGCTCCGCCAGCTGAGCGATCTCCTCCACGACATTCTCCGCGCTCCTGTACCTGATATTGCCTCCGAAGATGAAATCCGTGCTGGGTTTGCAGTAGATGCAGTTGAACGGACAGCCCCTGGTCGTGACCACTCCGTATTCAGACATGCCCTCCCTCATGTAGGAGTCGTAATCAACTACATCCCTCGCAGGGAAAGGAAGGGAGTCAAGATCGGATGGTACCGGTCTCCTTGGATTCTCGATTATCTTCCCCGAACGGCGGTACACCAGGTTCATCATACCCGATGGGTCTTTCCCCGAATCCAGTGCGTCCGCCAGTTCCACGATGGATTCCTCCGCCTCACCGGTCAGTACGTAATCGAATGGAATGCGCTCCATGGTATCCGCGGGGAATATGCTGGGATACGCTCCCCCCGCCAGGAACATCGCGTCGGGAACGACCCTCCTGAGATGGTTCGTGACGATCTCCGCCCTGCTCATCTTGGCGGCCGCGGAGATGGCCACTCCGACGAGGCCCGCTCCCGAAGCCCTGCCGTCAAGCTCGTCGATGGTTCTGCAGAAGGAATAATCCAGATACTCAACGTCATGCCCTGAACTGCGCAGCGCCGAGACCAGCTGAAGCAGCCCGACGGGTTCCGCCAGACCGTTGTACTCTATCCAATCCCACCTGGGATAGACCAGTGCTATCTTCACCCGACCTTGCCTTTCAATTAAGGATCATCACTGCAGGCGCAAAAGGGATCATAACCCACAATGATAAGCGGCACATCGGTCTTCTGCAATCCCATGACCCGCCCGACCTCTGCTTCCGGGACATCGTCACTAACGCACAAGCAGCAGCTTCCTGCTGACGGAGGCATCACCCGCGGTCAACCTTACAAGATAGACGCCCGAAGGCTGTCCGGTCCCATCCCAGGTCCCGGTCACACCGGGGATAATCTGCGAATGATGGACCATCCTTCCATCGGACGAATAGACCGAGACATCTGCGGGACCTTCGCAGATGCCGTCGACGGTTAGAGTGACCAGACCTCTGGAAGGATTGGGATACGCTGCGAGAACCAGTTGCCCGCAGGTACCAGGTGCTTCCTCGAATCCCAGCTGTTCGTCGGTGAGTTCCACGACGCCGAACCCCCTCAAACCTGCGAAGAGCTGGGTGGGACCCTCACCGTAGACAATGTCCCAGACCACCCTGTTCTCGATACCGGTGCTGAGGGACTGCCAGGAACCGCCCATGTCGGGGCTCCATCTGATGCCCGTGCCGTTGGTTCCGGCGAATACGTTGTCGTTCAGGCTGCCCTGTACCGTCCACATGAGACCCGAGGAGCCGGGGCAATGCTGCCATGAGGCTCCCCTGTCGAAGGACCTGTAGACCCCACCGTCGGTGGCCAGGTAGGCCATGGGGCTGCTGCCGTTCCGTGCGGACAGGCCGGGATGGTAGGTGCCCGGCACAGAGGCCTGGGTATAGGTGAAGCCTCCGTCGTCGGAGAAGTAGACACCGCCGCCAAGCTGCTGGAACGCAGCAAGTACCCGGATATCCCCCGAGGCGAGTTCGATGAGCTCAATGGACGGGTAGAGGGCGAAGGGCAGTCCGCTTCCTGGAGCCCAGGTGGCACCTCCGTTGAACGTGTACTGAATCCCCGACGATGCTGCTCCCGCCCATGCCCTGTCCGGGTTGTCCGGATCGAACGCCACACTTGAAACCTGCGTACCGGCCAGTCCTGCAGGAGCCCAGCTGTCGCCGTAGTCGTCGGACCTGAAGACTCCGTCATCCGTAGCCACATAACGAACCGGACCGCTGTATTCCAGGTCCGACTCCGGCGCGATATCGTAAATGACCCAGCTGGGAGGACCGGGATCGATTATCTCCCATGATACGCCGGCATCGGTACTCCTCCAGAGTCCGTGGTGTTCCCCTCCGGCCAGAAGGGTACCGCCGGCGGAGTCGTAGGAGACGGTGTGTATGAAGGCGTTGGATATGCCCTCCTGTGAAACGGCGTAGCAGCTGCCTGTCTCCGGTGTCCTGTACAGGCCTCCGTAGTGGCCCACCAGACAGCCGATGGAGCCGGCGCACCCCGCCTGCCAGTAGGAAGCGACTATTCCCCCTGTGTTCAGGGTCCAGGTGATTCCCATGTCGTCGCTCTCGTAGACCCCTCCTTCGGTTATCACCGGGGCGTAGAGACCCGTGCCGTCGCATACGGCAGGGGAATAGCTCGTACCCGGCACGACCAGGTCCCAGGAGGATCCGAAGTCGCCGCTCATGTAGAAGCCGTCGGAAGTGGTGGCTATGATGGTCTCTCCGGAGCCGAAGGGGGCGGCCAGCAGTCCCCAGCCCGAACCGGCCGGTCCTATGGGAGACCAGGAGGCACCTCCGTCCAGTGACCTGTAAACCGAGTAGTCAAGACCGGACATTGCCACGTACATGGTGTCAGGATGCTGCGGGTCGCATCCGAAACCCTTCATGTACCCCGTCGAAAGCCCCACTTCCGTCCAGGTGGCTCCCGCGTCGGTGGACCTGCGTATGCCGTTGCTGGAGGAGAGTCCGGCTATGAGCAGATCAGGGTCGGCGCAGTTGACCCCGATGCCAATCACGTAGGCCGTGGCCATGCCGGAAACGGTATTCCAGTTCACGCCGTTGTCAGCGGAGACGTAGAGCCCTGTCCTTGTCCCTGCATAGAAGGTGCCGGGAGCAGCAGGGCCGCCGGAACACACGGCATTCACCTGAATCGGGCAGAGCTCGGTGGCGGACCATGTCGCGCCGCCATCGGTACTACGCCAGACGCCACCGGCATCCGACGCCATGGAGAATCCGCAGCCGGCTATCACCACGCTGCTGTCCGATCCGGACATCGCCAGCCCTTTCAGATTGCCGCCCCAGGGCCCGCTGCCGGTCCATTCCCCCACGCCCGTGGCAGGGAGCATCTCAGATACCGCGTAACCCTGAACATCCAGCGAGTGGGAAGGCAGGACACAGCCCGTCTCCGGATGGGTGAAAAGCGCAATGAGGCTCAAAAGACAAATGGATATGGACATGGCGACCTCCGGTTCCCTGAATATCGTTAATGGCTTTCTGATATTAAGATAAGGGATACGGGGCGGCTGTCAAATCATGCTCGGCTCCGCCCTGATCATCTACCAGTTCACGGGCGCCATGCCCAGGAAGAACCTCCTGTAGCTCACGTCATGGTCCTGGTGGGTAATCAGGGTCAGGGTGCTGATCCTCTGCACCGTCTCATCGGGAAGGGGAAATACTATCAGGGCGTCGCCCATCCATTCCCCGGATGTCACGAATTCCTCCCAAGTGGACCACATCGCCTCCACCTCGTCGGGATTGAGCCTGTACCCCGCCCACTCCCGGAGCACCCCGATGACCCGCTGCCTCTGGTAGCAGCCGATTTCGTCCACTTCCAGCAGGGTGAACACCTGCAGCGGATCCACCATGTACATCTCCTGGAAATCCCCATCCGGTTTCAGGAACATCAGTATCCTGTCCACTCCCTGAGGCAGGCCTTCTCCCCTTGCCAGGAGTCCGGGATACCGGAAGCAGGAAAGCGGCGACATCTCGCACTCGTAGTAGAGGAAACCCTCCTCCAGTCCGGTGCCGGTCCTTACCATGCCCGCATCCACTCCTCGCCAGAGGAAGACGGCGTTCTCCCAGACGAAGTCCGAAATCCCCCTCCGGTCGTCGCCATCGAGAACCAGGGGGCTGTCAATGACCTCAATCCCCTGCCATATTATCGAATCCCCCGTGGTCCTCATGCCCTCCTCGGGATAGATCTCCGTTGCGCGGCCCTCCGGTATCTCGACGACAAAATCGCCGGTGAAGCCGCTTCCATGGAAGAATATTACGGGAGCGTCCACCAGCGGCGGCATGGTGCCGTATTCGAACGGTACCGGTCCCACTGAGGAGTACTCGCCCGGGGGAAGCCCGACGGCGGTTATTCCGGATGCGTCGAACCTTACGACGCCCCACTCGTGGACCTCGACATCACCTGTCAGGAAAGGCAGTATCATCCTCACCGCAATGGTCGCCGCCAGAAAGCTCATTCCGAAACCTCCATCCGTGTAGTCATACGGATTATATACAGCCGGAAGGGAAGGGTCATTCCATCCCGGGTCTTTCTATTCCACGGGTCTTTCATGATACTTGCACAGTCTCAATGAACCGCGAGGAGAAGCCTATGTCGGATCAGTCTCGGAAAAGCCCGGAAAGCTCGCTGACGGCGTTGTGAGATCCTCCGGACACGATCCCTACGGAATCTTCAGGATAGAGGCTTTCAGGAGTCTCATACTGGGCGGGGTCTTCGTGCACATAGGCACGGCGGCCCAGAGCCTGGCAATATGCTGGGAGGTGTACCAGAGAACCGACCAGGCTATCATGCTCGGACTCATCGGACTGACCCAGGCGATACCCATGCTGCTCTTCACCCTGCCCGCCGGTTACCTGGCCGATGTCTTCAACCGCCGCAGCGTCATGGTGGCGGGACTGACAGGAACCACACTCACCTCCCTCGCCCTTGCCCTGTTCAGCTATACCAGGGGATCCATCGAATGGATGTACGTACTCCTCTTCCTGGACGCCTCCTTCCACAGGGTGGCCATACCGGCCAGGACCGCGCTGCTTCCCCTGGTGGTCCCCGAGGACCAGTTCGAGGGGGCTGTGAAATGGAGGTCCACGCTATTCCAGCTTGCGGCCGTGGTCGGTCCCATGATCGGCGGGTTCATAATCACCAGGAGCATTCCTTCTGCATACCTTTTCAGCGCCGCGACTACGACGGTCTACATCATCCTGTTGTTCCGCATGACCATTCCCGATGCCCCCAGGACCCATCGCGGACAGATGGTCAAACAGGTCGTTGAAGGTATAAGGTTCGTCTGGAAACGCAGGCTGATACTGGGCAGCGTATCGCTGGACCTGTTCGCCGTCTTCCTGGGAGGCGCGGTGTACCTGCTTCCGGTTTTCGCCAGGGACATAATCTCCAGTCCTCCCTTCGGTCTCTCGCCCGCCGAGGTTCTGGGATGGCTTCGGGCCGCGCCGGCCGCCGGTTCGATAGCCATGGCGCTGATACTGGCCCACCGTCGGCCCCTGAGCCGATCTGGCAGGTCCCTGTTCTCCGCTGTGGCTGCCTTCGGAATCGCCACCATAGTCTTCGGGTTCTCAAGGAACTTCTGGCTGTCCTGGGCCATGCTGTTCCTCACCGGATTCTTCGACAACATCAGCGTGGTCATCCGTCATACGCTTGTCCAGCTCAGGACACCCAACCACATGAGAGGAAGGGTCTCCGCCGTGAATTTCATATTCATCGGCTCCTCAAACGAGCTCGGGGGATTCGAGTCCGGCCTGGTGGCCCAGCTGTGGAACCCAGTGGTCTCCGTGGTGAGCGGTGGCATAGGCACCCTTCTGGTGGTGGCCGCCTGGCTGAAGCTCTTCCCTGGCCTGCGAAAAGTGCGGGAGCTATCGGGCCCCATGGATGAGGATCAGCAGATCGGCAGCTGATAATCCCGCTTTCACTGAAAAAGACTATATTCACATCAGCGATCAATGTGCATCATGTTGAGGCGGGATGACATGAGATCCATATCGCCGTGCAGCTCATGGCGCTTCCGTCCCTGGAACTTCCCCCGGATCCCTTCGCTACAGAAACCGGGATCGTTCCGGGGGGCATGACGGGGACATGTACCGTACCCGGCTTCGATGCGGCCGGCGGAATGGCGGCATTGGAGGAGACGGAAGGCGGCCGCCGGACACGGGATGCGGAGAGTTGCCTTCCTGTCCTTGCAGCGTGGTCGTATCAACAGCTCATGGAACAGTCTCCAGAAGGCTGGTCCATCTGCGGTAGAAACCATCCGAGGAGGTACTGATATGGCTCTTCTTGTACCTTTCACATCACTTGTCCTCTCTTTGACAGCCGCTGGGGAAGTAGTCTCACCTCCTCCGCTGGATTCCTTCATCTACCCCGGGGAAGAAGTCGTCCAGTTCCTCGTTCAGCTTGATGACCAGAGACTGGAAACATCGATGTACGCCGCCCTTGAGGAGCTGATGGACCTCGGGGGCGAGAACATTCTCTTCTGCCGCATACAGAGGATCGAAGCCCCCCTGGCAGGCTACCTCTTCGACGGTCTCTGGAATGCCGAGATCGAAGGGGAGGACTTCACCACCTTCAGGATCGGTATCGAGGACGGGTCCGGTGACGGATCCTTCGTCCTTCTGGCAAGAGGGGTGGACGAGAGCGGCGGCGTGCACTGGTACCCCCCTCCGGGACCGGACTTCAGGCCGACGGGGAATATGCCCATGCCCGAGAGTCTTCTCGATTACGAATTCCTTCTGGACAGAGGGGAATTCGAGATACTCGAAGAGCACTATCCCCGTCCTGACGATGACAGTACAGAGTAAAGGAGACAGACAATGAAATTCAGACTGTGGATCCCACTGATCTCCATCCTTCCCGCAGCTTCATTCCTGGCCTGCGGCGGAGGGGAAGACATGGAAGCTCAGTCGGAGGGAGCCGTCGCAGTATCGGACACCCTCGTGCTGGCGGTCAGGGACACCATCGGATTGGAGATGGGCGACAGCTCCTACGTCTTCGGCATGATCATGGAGGCGGGTCACGGCCTCGATGGGGAGATAACGGTACTGGACATGCAGAGGTCCTGCCTGTCCGTATATTCCCCCGACGGTCTGTTCCTCAGGAACATAGGGACTCCGGGACCGGGACCGGGCGAGTTCCAGATCCCCGTCAATTTCGCCGTGATGACGGATGGAGGCTATGCAGTCGCCGACGCCATAGGGCGGAACATTTCCTTCTTCAGTCCCGAAGGCGAATACCTGCGCATGATGAGCGGCTTCTTCCCCACTCCCCCCATGTCCATCCAGGGCGGTCCAGATGGCTCGCTGGTGGGGGAGTCCATGGCCATGATGCTGATGGGACAGGATGTGACGGCCTCAGTGGATATCTGCAGGTGGTCGGATTCCGCCGAGGCCGATGTGGTATATCTCTCGGTGCCCATGGAGCTGAACATCCAGGAAGGAGGCGGCGCGACCACGGTGGAAAGGAATCCCGAGATCGATTTCGCCGTGGGTCCGGACGGCAGCGTCTTCGTGGCCGAACTGTCCGATACGCTGTTCTCAGTGAGGGGATTCTCCCCGGAGGGGGAGGAGATCCTGACGATGGTCGAGGAGACGGAAAGAACCCCGATGACACAGGATGAGCTGGATGCCGGTTCTCTGTCGCTCTCCATCCGGATAATCGATGGAGAGGCCTCCTCGAACATGGACAGGGTTGAGGATGTCTACCCGTGGAGGAATGTTATCGCTTCCATAGGAGTAGATGCTGAAAGCAGGATCTGGGTGGAGATGGCCAACGAGGACCATCCGGTCTTCAGGGTCTACGACTACTCCGGGAACCTGCTTTTCTACGCGGTGACCGACGTGCCCTTCACTCCTGTGAGCAGACCGTCCTTCATGATAGACGCAGGTGGTTTCCTGGCATGTGACAGAGACCCGCTGGACTATCCGAAGATATTCTCGTTCACACTGGCGGAGCGACCATGACCGGCACTCTATCGCTTCTTCTCGCGATCCTGCAGCTGCTTACCCCGGCGGAGATAGACCCGCTGGACCGGCAGGCGGGTGATTTCCTGGATGCCGACCTCTCCGGTTACCTCCAGACTGCAGAAGAAGCATATGGAGAGGGTAACTACGCCGTCGCAGTGAGGTACTACCTGGCCGCCCTCTCAAAGAACATCGATGATGAGATCTCAATCTACAATGTAGCCTGCTGCTACGCCCTGATGGGGGATGCTGAACTGGCAGCCCTCTACCTTCAGCGAGCCGTGATCGCAGGATATCGGGACATGGATTTCATGCGCGGTGACCCTGATTTCGACGGGATCCGGGACGACCCCTATTTCAGCGGAGCCCTTGAGCACATAGCCGAGGCCGTTGGTGAAGCCCCGGAGTACACGGGGGACTGGTTCCTCGTCGTGGGCGAGGCGGCATTCCCCTGCCTGGTGAGGCTTCCGGAGGGTTACGATCCCTACTACGAATACCCGCTGGTGGTGGGCCTGCACGGTTACGGCGACTCCCCGGGGAACTTCATACAGCTCTGGGAGAGATTCTATCAGCCGGACTTCATCTACGCCTGCCCGAGGGCTCCGTACCCCTTCATGGAGAACAACCTCACCGGCTACTCCTGGTTCGTCCCCTACGACGATTCACTGGATATAGAGGCCATGGACCGCCTGTCATCGGACTACGTGGTCTCGGTGGTTAACGACTTGAAGGACAGGTATTCCGTATCCGACGTTTTCCTGTTCGGTTTCTCGCAGGGTTGCGCACTTACATGGATGACGGGGATGTACCATCCGGAGGAGTTCAGGGGACTGGTGGGATTCGCGGGCAGGCTGGATACGACCTTTGTGGACATGTCGGAAGTGGGCGACCTCTCAGGTCTTGACGCCTTCGTGGCCAACGGGACCATGGACGGGTCGGTGGATGTGGAGACCGGCATGGAAGCGGTCGAGATACTGGAGGGACTGGGTGTTGAGACGGTTTTTCGAACATGGGAAGGCGTTCACACGGTCAGCAGACCGGTCCTTCTGGAAGCCCAGGAATGGATGGAGACAATAAGGGGTCGGATCTAAGTAAAAGGGGTCTAAAAGGGGTCGGATCTTACATTTTAACATCGTTACATCGGAACAGTCGTAGTCGGATGTTAAAATGTAAGATCCGACCCCACTAGACGACCCCACTAGACTATGGGGATGAGGCACAGGAAGACCAGGGGCTCCGTGCCGGTATTCCTGAAATTGTGCTCCTCTTCGGGCACCACCAGAACCACGGAACCGCTCTCCAGCTCATGCACCGAACTCCCCTGCCTGGCCTCTCCCTTTCCTGACAGGACGAATACCTCGTGCTCCCAGGAATGGCTGTGGTACGGCGTCTGGCCTCCGGGCCGGACGGAGAACCTCCTCATTATGAAATTGGGGGCTCCGTCTTCCTCCGATATCAGGACCCGTATTCCCACGCCCTCCGCGCCCTGGGTCTCCACCTTCTTCTCAGGTATGTCATCGTACTTTATCACTCGCATGATTCTTCCTTCCGCTCAGTACGTCACGACTGCCACTTCGAACTCCGGCAGACCCTTTGCAATATGCCTCTTCACCGTGCACTGCTCGGCGGATCTGACCAGGGCCCCGTGATATTTCTCCGGAAAATCCTCAGGCACGAATATCTCTATGAACAGTCTTTCGAACATCCCGGATTCCGGCGACCTCTCCGCTCTCTGCAGGAGCCTGATACCCTGGAAAGGCAGATCGTGGTGCCGGCAGAAGGACAGCACGTAAATTCCCGCGCAGGTACCCATGGAGGCGAAGAAGAGATCAAAGGGTTCCGGAGCCGATCCCTCTCCTCCGCCCAGGGGCGACTGGTCGGTCCTGACGGTGAAGTCACCATACTTCGCATCCACCCTCTTGCCGCCGCTGAACACAATTTCCATTTCCATTCCCAAGCAGACTCCAATACTATCCTGCGGACCGCTTGCCTGTGATTTCCACTATATCCAGTTTCAGTACAAGGGTCCTGTCAAGCTGACCAGGGGGAACGCTCCATCCCTTCCTCCCGGAGTAATGTCTCATCAGGATGTTCAGGGCTTTCAGCTTCTCCCGGTTCCCCGATACTTCAGAGATCGTCCCGTAACCGACCACGCTGCCGTAGCCCATGGTCCAGTCGCAGGCCTCATCCGATTCAGTCACGGTCACGTCGCATTCCACCTCGAAGCAGACCCGATCGCGGTTCCTTATGCAATCCACCTTGAGACCTTCCATGGCCGAGTGGAAATAGAGGCAACCGTCCTCGTAACCGAAGCTCATGGGAACGATGTAGGGGTCATCCCCCCTGATAACTCCAAGGCGGCAGACAAGCCCCCTGCGGAGTATGTCCTCCATCAGGGCAGGATCTGTTATCTCCCTGTCGTTCCTTCTCATTCCAGGCCTGTATTCATGACGGTCAGAAGAAGCACCTGACGAGCAGGAGGATGCCCAGTATCAAGAGAGGTATGCCCACCACCGATCCAATGACCGTAAGGCAGAAAATGATCCCCAGGACCAGCAGAACAAGACCTATGATCCCGGCCAGCACTCTGCCGGTCAGGGAAAGCAGACCGCTGATCAGCTTCCATACAGCCCTGAAGGGAGCGCCGATCAGACCTGTCATGGAATGATGTTCACCAGCTTGCCCGGAACCACGATTATCCTCCCGGGCTCATGCCCATCCAGAAGCTCCCTGATCCTGTCCAGTTCAAGGGCCCGCCGGCACATCTCATCCCGGGAAGCATCCGGCGCGAGCATCATCCTGCCCCTTATCCTGCCCCTCACCTGGACCACTACCTCGACTGCGTCCTGGACCAGATCGCCCTCGTCCCAGCACGGCCATTGCTGATGGAACACGGTGTCCCCCTGGAATCCCATCCTTTGCCAGAGTTCCTCGGAGATGAACGGTGTCATGGGAGCCAGGACCACCAGCAGCTTCCTGATGGAATCCCGCCAGAGGCTTCCTGCAGTTCCCGCCCTTTCCCGGTTGGCCGACAGGAAATTGACGAACTCCATCAACGACGCGACCGCCGTGTTGAAGGCGAAACCATCAATGTCTTCGGTGACCTTCTTCACGGTCCTTGCGGTATGGAAACGGAGTTCGTCCATAAGGTCCCTGTCCTCCTCTTCAAAGGGCTGGTCCGAAGTCTCGTTGACCACGGTCCAGACCCTCTTCAGGAACCTGTATGTGCCGGCGATTCCCTCCTCGCTCCATTCCAGCTCAGCTTCAAATGGCCCCATGAAGAGGATGTAGAGCCGGAGTGCGTCCGTACCGTACTTCTCCACCATCTCGTCGGGAGTTATAACATTGCCTTTTGACTTGGACATCTTCTGCCCGTCGGCTCCAAGGATCATTCCCTGGTTCTTCAGGACCAGGAAGTGTTCCCTGAAGTCCAGCATTCCCGCGTCGTACATTACCTTGGTCCAGAACCTGGCGTATATCAGATGCATCACCGCATGCTCTGCACCGCCCACGTAGAGGTCCACCGGCAGCCAGTACCGCACCGCATCGGGATCGAAGGGTCTGTCCTTCTCATGCGGCGACGCAAACCTGAGGAAGTACCACGATGAGCACGCGAAACCGGCCATGGTGTCGGTGTCCCTCTCAGCCGGACCACCGCATGCCGGGCAGGTGGTGTTGACCCAGTCCTCCGCCCTGGCCAGGGGCGATCTGCCGGAATCGTCAGGTTCGAAGTTATCCATCCGGGGAAGCAGAACCGGCAGGTCCCTGTCAGGTACCGACCCGCACCTCACGCAATGGATCACGGGTATAGGCGCGCCCCAGTAGCGCTGCCTGGAGACCAGCCAGTCCCTTATCCTGTATCTGGTATCGGTCCTTCCGAAGCCCCTATCAATGGCGTATTCCGCCATCCTCTCCCTGGCTTCGGCGGAGTCCATCCCGTCGAAGGGGCCGCTGTTCAGAAGCTGGCCGTCGGCCACAGCGGCGGCTTCGACCACTCCCCTGGGCACTCCGCCGGGAGCTATCACCTCGATTATGGGGATACCGTACTTCACTGCGAAGGCGTGGTCCCTCTCATCGTGGGCAGGGACCGCCATTATTGCCGAAGTGCCGTAACCCGCAAGCACGTAATCGGCCACGTAAAGCGGTATCTCGCTGTCATTGTAGGGATTCACCGCGAAGCACCCGGTGAAGACCCCTGTCTTATCCCTCTCTGCAGCGGCGGTACGCTCCACTTCGCTGCGGGACCTCGCCAGAAGCGAGTAGGCCATGACCTCGTCACGCCTGTCGGAGGTGACCATCCCGGCAATGTCCGGATGCTCCGGGGCGAGTACACAGAAGGTTGCCCCGTAAATAGTATCAAGCCTTGTTGTGTAGACGGGCAGAGGAAACTCATTACCGGTCTCCGGATTACGGACCCTGAAGATGACCTCGGCACCCGTCGACTTCCCTATCCAGTTTCTCTGCATCGCCTTGATGCTCTCGGGCCAGTCAAGATCGTCAAGGTCGTTGAGCAGTCTGTCGGCGTAGTCCGTGATCCTGAAGAACCACTGCTTCAGCTTTTTCCTGGTCACATGTCCGTCGCAGCGCCAGCAGATCCCTCCCGCAGCCTCCTCGTTCGACAGGACGATCCTGCAGGTGGGACACCACATCTGCTCGTTCTCCGTCTCGTATGCCAGACCCCTGTCAAAGAGGAGGTTGAAGAAGAACTGGGTCCACATGTAGTAATCCGGATCGCTGGAGTTCACTTCCCTGTCCCAGTCGTAGCTTGCCTCTATGAGTTTCATCTGCCTCCGGTAAGTGTCCGTGTTGATCCCCGTCACCGCGGAGGGGTGCACTCCTGTCCTGATGGCGTATTCCTCGGCAGGCTGCCCGAAGGCGTCCCAACCCATGGGATGGAGCACATTGAAGCCGTCCATCCTCTTCTTCCTGCAGATAACATCGGTGGGTATGTAGTTCTTGCAGTGACCAACGGACAGACCCGCGCCTGATGGATAGGGAAAATAGTCGAGGCAGTAGAAAGGCTCCTTCCCGGGGTCGGTCCCGGTTCTGTAAAGCCCCATCCGCTCCCATTCGGGTTTCCATTTCTTTTCAAGTTTTCCGAAATCGTAGGGGTCCAAGTCACATCCCTCCGGATTGATGCCATGTCGTTGCACGAATCGGTATTATGACCAGAAAGCGTCCAAAGGTAAAGTATCCTGAGCCGTTACGCCCTGACCGGTTCCTTCAGTCCATGCATGGGAACAGGAGTTGCAGAGTCCCCTTCTGTGAGGACCTTCCAAGGGATCCCCCTGCGAGCATGAGGACGAGGCAGAGAAGGTTGATCTCGGCATGGGGAGTGATGCCTGCAGAGAAATCCCAGGGGGCTTCAAAATCGCAGATCGTTCCCGGCAGGTTCTTGAGCTGCCCCCCGTCAACCCTCCTGACGTCTATCCTTACGAACTGCTCCGGACCTCTGGGCAGTGCTTCGTCTGTCTCGAGGCTCTTGCGTCTTACAACTGACACGTTGAACGCGGGGGCTGACTCCGGGCAGACTATTCCGCAGAGCCTCAGAGTGGTCTCGGTCATCAGGTCCATCCGGCCCGAGATGTCGTAGAGGTTGCCTGAAATGGTTATGTCCGGTGTCGCACGGCCGCTCTCAATGAATGCGGCCATTACGCTGTCGAGGTATTCCTCGGTACTGACCCTCTCAGGAACCGTGTTGAGCGACATCTGGATCATCCTGAGATAGACATGCCCTTTCTCGATACCCTCGAACGCGTAAAGCGAGGTGTTCAGTACGGAGGCTACCGGGTGGTCGGGATTGAGAACCTCCCTGACCTTGACGAAACTGCTGCCTATGGACTCCAGAAGGCTGTCGAGCATTTCCCTCAGGGCCCGTCCCGAATCCAGGGCTACTTCCTGGCGCATCAGGTGCTTCTTGTAGGCAGGGTCCGATACGGGCCACCAGATGAAAAGGGTCTCACCCTGATGACCGTCCAGTGCCACGGCCGCCATCTGCACCTCATCCCCATCGGCGGTCTTCAGTTTCATGTTGAGCCTGCCCTTGTTCCTGAGCCCTGACATGACCGAATCTATAACGCTCCAGTCAGTGCCCGAGAACATGTCGTATATGGTCCGGTTGGAGATGACGCCGTCTGTAATGTCCATCCATGTTGAAAGCAGTAAGCGACCGCTGCTGTTTGAAATGAAGAACTTGCCGGCCGCCCTCTCCGCCAGAAAGGCAAAGCGTCTTCCTATGGCCGACTTCTCAAGTTCGATACATGTCCTGGCCATGTTCCTGGCGAAGTCCTTCATCACGGAATACTCCTTGCCGCCATGGAACTGGCACTCTCCTACGAGCTCCGTTTCGGTCTCGAGGGGAAGGGTCCAGTAGCTGATCGTCTCTTCGGGTTTCAGGTCGTACGATGTCCTTGTGACCGGTTTTATCCCCCTGATCTTGACGGTGACCCTGGAAGCACCGGATATCTCCAGCAGGGCGGCGGCGGCGGCCTCCTCGACCCTCGTCCTGTCGGATGCGGCAAGGAGAGCCGAGGTTCCACGGCTCAGGGCCGAATAGGTTTCTGCGGCGCTCCTGGCGGCGTTGATGCTGAAAACGTCATCAGACTTGACTCCCGCTATTATCACCACAGGCTCAAGGTTCCTGCCCTCTACGGATTCCGTTCTCGTGAGTCTCCAGGTACACCGTGCGGTACCTCCGTCCTGGTTCTCCACCTCCCAGGACTCGGGGAACTCCGATGAACCGTTCCTCAACAGTTTCTGGGCGGCGCTGACGCCGCCGATTCCGTTGAAAAGTATGTTGGCAGCCAGCTCGGGTCTTCCGGATGCCAGATCGACTGACACCCCGGTAAGTTCCTCCATGGGCCTGTTCCATACTATCACGGACCAGTCCAGCCTGAATATGGCCACGGGGACATCCAGCGAATCGATTATCCTGCCCACAAGGTCGCCCTGTCTCGAATTCAGAAGGTCCAGGTGCTCGATCTCCGTCTCGTACTCGCCGGCGCTGAAATGCGACCTGACCATCCTGGATGCGAGTTCGGCCAGGGGGAAGATGTCCGCCGAGGGTTCGTTGCCGCTGTAGGCGACTATCAGGTACCCGTAACTCTTCCTTTCAGATTCCAGAGGGAACACCAGACAGCTGCTGAAGCTGCTGGAGATTACGCCGAGGTCCTCACCCGTCAGCCTGTAGCCGGAATCAGTCTCAACCAGGACGGGAGCCAGTCTCAGCTCTGAAAACACCTCGGGAGCGGATTCCGGCCATCCGGACGTGGAGCCCGAGAGCCTGTTGTCAGTTATGGGATCTGAGAGGAATATTGCCACGGCGCCGGCCGCGAGGCAGTCGAGGACCCTCTCCGATATCTCCGCGGTGCTGAGCGATCTGCCCGATTGAAGCAGATCGGACAGCGAGTTCAGCTTCCTGACAGTATCGACGTAGCTTCCATAATTCTCCCTAAGAAGAGTGATCTCGGAGATATCCTCGAAGATCCCCACGGCGTAGAAGACCTCACCGGAATCCTCAACGATGGGGTGGACATCCTGCAGTATGACCCTTCTCGTCCTGTCGGGAAGGACGAAATGGGCTGTCCTTCCATCTTCCTTCTCGAGGGTATTGCTGGTGAAGAAGGGCCTCGTCTGATCCTCTATTATCTCGTAGCTCTCGCTGGGAAGGATCTCGTGCAGATGGATCCCCAGCAGATTCTCGACAAGGCCGAACATCCTGCCGAAAGCCCTGTTCGCTACAAGGATCCTGTAGTCCTTATCAAAAAGAACAAGACCGGTGCTGACTGAGTGGAAGTAGGCCTGGTTCATCTTCCTGCTTGTACGCAGGCGGTTCTCGGCCTGATAGCTCTCGGTTGTGTCGAAGCATGTGCCCACCACTCCGTTTCCTCCAAGGGTGACGGTGCACTCGATCCTTCTCTGGGCATCAGGTCTGCATACGACCTTGATCTGCTTACCCTCGAGGACCATCTTGATCACGTTCTCCCATGAATAGAGCACGGGTGAAACCAGCACATCCTGTATATTCTTGCCGATCACATGCTTCTGGGGGATCCTGAAGATACTGGACATGGACTTGTTCCAGAGTGTAATGACCCCGGCCCTGTCAGTTCCGACAATACCGGCCCCGAGTTCGTCCAGCATCACGTCGCTTCTGCTCTGAAGACCCGGGATGCCGAACAGGATTATCTCAGCGTGTTCATCCACGGTGCTCACACTGCCGGTCAACGTTGCAGTGGCAAGGTGCACGGGCACATCCGGCAGTCCCGAGGCCAGTACCGTCGAGATGTCAGTGGGAAGAAGGCCAAGGGGTTCAGGTGATCGCAGGAGCCTTCTGGCGCTCACGCCCAGAAGCCCTTCGCTGTCGCCACTGACCAGCGATACGCCTGATTCCGGGTTCCATCTGATGATGAGCCAGCCTCTGGATGCAGGGGCCCCTGCGTTTCCGTTCCTCATCCCTGTTCCTTCTCCGGTGCAAAGGCACCGCGGTGGCAAAGGCAGTCCGGTGCCGGAGGCACCGCCGCGGTCAGAGCATGTACTGCAGACCTATGCAGAACTGCGTCCAGGAGTCATCCACATAATCGGAATATTCCTCCGGAAAGGACGTGCTCACACGGGACCTGCTGATCTGTGACAGGGCAAGTTCAACTCTCACCCTTTCGGTACTGTAATCCCCGCCCACGGAGAATGCCGTTCCGACGCGGTTCATGTTCTCTCCCTCGTTGAACCCCACACCTGCTCTCAGGTTGATGGACTGCCGTATGGGCGTCTCGATGGACAGCTTGCCCTTGAAGTAGTTCCTATCGAAGGGAGCCGTTATCTCACCCTCGAATCCCATGGTGGTGTTGCCTATGTGCTCGGCCGTGGTTTCGCCGGCTATGGATAGCCTGGAATAGTAGCGATCCGCGGTACCTGAAGAGTAACATGCCCCGGCACTGATGGTTTCGTCACCGATCACAAAACCGGCATGGTAGCAGGCATCCGAGAGATCCCAGCTCCAGGTGGCCGTGGAATCAACCTCCGGCGTGAACTTCGCATCGTATGTGTAATCATAGCTTACCTCTCCGAACCGGAGACCGGCCGACACGCCGGCCGATAGGTGTTCGGTCGGGCTCCAGGAAGCCCCTCCGAGGGCTTCCCACAGGCCACCTGTGGACTTGAGTATCTCCAGCACGTCTATTCCGGGATGCGAAGGGTTTTCGGGCAGGAAATGCGTGCCGTCGTACTGGAAATCCGAAACCTTGGCCACGCCCGCCGCAAGGACCAGATCCGGGCCGACTCTGTAGGCCATGGCGCCGGTTACCGATCCCAGACCCCTGTTGGATCTCTGAGTAACGCTTGTGCTGTCAACCACCTCTTCGGTCCAGGAGATAGCGGACGTGGAACTCTCGATATTGAACCTACCGACATTGTAAAGGCATGCCGGGTTCATGAAGACGGCGGTGGCGCTTTCGGAGCCGAATACCCTGATCCCCACCATGGCGGCGGACCTTATGCTGATTATATCGATGGTGTTCCCATAGGTCAGAGCATCATGAAAGCCGTAACCGAGGACCGTTATCGGGAAAAGAAACAGCAGCATCAGAAGCAACGGCATCAGCCGGCAGGCTTCTCCCCCGACAGTTTCCCATTTCCCGGATCTGAAGAAATAAAGCATGGCGGGTTCCTTTCCGAAGAGAATGATTGTACCTGCAATGATACAAGCGGGGACCGGTAAAATCAATATTGCCCTGCACCGTCCGTGGCCTTATTTTCCCGTTCATACGAAAGGGGAGCGCATGGACCGGACGCTGGTAATACTCAAGCCGAATGCGGTTCAGAGAGAACTGGTCGGAGAGCTGATCTCGAAGTTCGAGCGAAGAGGGATGAAGATCACGGCCATGAAGATGAGCCGGATCGACAGGAACACTGCCGAGGAGCACTACAGGGAACACGTCGGCAAAGAATTCTACGAGGACCTGATATCTTTCATCACCAGCGGTCCCTCGGTGCTCATGATCCTTGAATCCATGGACGCAGTGAACATCGTCCGGGCTACCGTCGGCGCCACGAATCCCGCAGATGCGGCTCCCGGTTCCATCAGGGGCGACTACGCCACCAGCCCGGGGCACAACATGATACACGCATCGGATACAATAGAGTCCGCGACAAGGGAAATAGAGCTGTTCTTCCGCCCGGAGGAGATCCAGGAATACAGGCTGGCCGTCAGACCCTGGCTGTAACCGGGTTCGTGTTAACGTGGAAAAAACTGAAGCGCTCCCTGCCCGTCACGGACCCGCAACTAGAGATTCCAGTTGACCCCCACGGAGAGAAGTGACCGGGAAACCTTGATATTCGAAGGAGTGTAGGGGGAATAGGAGACCTCTTCCCTTGTCAGCGAGGACCACGCGTAAGCCCCGTTCAAGGTGATCCTGCCGAAAGCCACTCCCGTTCCCACGGAGATCCCGAACCCCTGGCTGGGCACTTCCCCGTTCAGGTCCAGGAAGGAAAGCGATCCTCTGAAGGTCAGCGAGCTGGAAGGGGATACCTGCCCCAGCACCCTTGTCTCCAGGCTGCCATCGCCTCCGGGGTCCACCAGTTCGGCCTCGATACCCAGGGCTCCCTGCCTTGATTCAGCAGTGTAAAGTACGGCGCCGGCGGCTATGCGTGAATCGTAATGGTCCGTTCCCGAAGCCCATGACATACCGAAACTTGTGAGCCCGACTGGGACCATGACACCAGCGTGCCAGCAGAACCGGCTCTCGTCCCATTCAGTGGAGACAGTGGTGTCCTGCTCCGGGGCGAACCTGTTGATGTAGACCGAGTCACAGGTCGCTCCCCCGAACCTGAGACCTCCTGACAGCCCTACATTGATCCATCTGGCGGGACGCCATGAAAACCCTGCGGCCGACTCGTAGAGACCTCCCCTGCAATCAAGTTCGAAGGACTCCGTGATCTCACCGGAGAAACTGTTCCTCTCGTAGTACTTGCCCTGGAATGATACGTCCGAGATCTTCGCGGCTCCCGCTCCCACCGCAAGCCTGGGGCTGAGCTGAAACTTGACTGCGCCGGACAGGCTGGAGACGGCCACCCAGTTGTAACTGACGTATCCGGTGGAATCATCGAAGGACTCGTGTATGACACCGGGTCCGAGGGAAAGCGTCATGGTAGTGCCGGGGATGCGATATATCTCCGCCGGATTGGTCAGGATGGAGAGGGCGTCCCCGAAACCGATCGCCCTCGCCCCGCCGAGGCCCATTGTGACTGCATTGAGACCGGGAAGGGGAGTACCTTCTCCCATCGTGGAAAGGTACCCGAAAGACTGAGCGGTACCGCTCAGCAGGAGCAGGCACGATAGAGCAGGCAGCCACCTTGCCATTCCGCCTCCAATTCCTCGAGCAGGGCGGGTCAAACGGGACCCGCACAGGTCAGGAGAAGTTGTCCTTCACGTAGTCGTACCCCATCTGGACCGCATCTTCGTTGAGCTTCATCACCTTATCCGACTTCCCGGCGAAGAGAACGGGCATGAGGCTCTTGATCTCACCCGGGTCGAACATCCCGGTCACTGCGGCGAAGGCGCCTACACTGACCATGCTCTGAACCCTTGTGTCACCAAGTTCGTCGGCCATGCCCGTGATCGGCACCGGGTAGACCTTGATATCCTTACGGGTGGGCTCGATGTCTATCAGAGTGCTGTTGTACATCAGCACTCCATCCGGAACGAGTATCTTCTCGAACTTCTCCAGGCTCGGCTGGTTCATGGCGATCACCATGTTCGGCTCGGTGCACTCGGCGGCTCCTATGGTCTCCTCCTGGACCTTCACGGAGCAGTTCGCGGTCCCTCCCCGCATTTCCGGACCGTATGACGGAAGCCAGCTGACATTGTAGCCGTACTCCATGCCCACATTGGCCAGAGCTATCCCGGTGGACATAATACCCTGACCGCCGAATCCGGAGACCCTCAGGGCCACCTTCCTCAAAACGGCATCGGGATTCTGCCTGAGATTCGCCGTCTTCAGGCTGCCGAATCCGAGTATCTTCCTAACCTCCTCCGGGTCCATTATCGGTACGGGTCTCTCAACGGTATAGGGCTGATCGGAGTTGTCCCGGTAGGTGTCCAGCGGGAACCTGGGGATCATGTTCTCCTTTATCCAGTTCTGCGACTGCACGGCGTCCATCTTCCAGCCGCTGGGACACATGCTGAGGACCTCCACGAAGGAGAAGCCCTTCCTGTTCATCGCGTTCTGAATGCCCTTCCGCACCGCGGCCCTTGTCTTTCGGATGTTGGGCATGTCATGCAGAGAGGTCCTGGCGATGTACACGGGCGCCGTCAGCTGATTTATCAGTTCGCACATCTGGATAGGATATCCGTCTGTCCTGATGTTCCTGCCGTAGGGAGTGGTGGTGGTCTTCTGCCCCTCCAGGGTCGTCGGGGCCATCTGGCCGCCTGTCATTCCATAAATGGCGTTGTTCACGAAGAATACCACCATGTTCTCGCCGCGGTTCGCGGCCTGGAGGATGTTGTTCCCGCCGATGGCCGCAAGGTCGCCATCGCCCTGGTAACTGATGACCACGGAGTCCGGATTGGCGCGGGACACGGCGGAAGCCACCGCGGGGGCCCTGCCGTGGGCCACCTGCAGGTTGCCGGTGTCGAAGTAGTAGTACGCGAATACGCTGCAGCCAACGGGGCTGATCACGATGGATTTCTCCACAAGATCGAAATCCTCAAGCGCCTCTGCTATCAGCTTGTGGAGAATTCCATGTCCGCAGCCGGGACAGTAATGGGTCCTGTCCTTCTCCGCCCCGGGCTTGTGCTTGTATACGTCAATGAAACCCCTGGGTTTTCTTAGTACCGTCTTCTGTGCCATGATCACACCCCGTAAAGTTCGGAGACTTTTTCAACGATCTCCAGGGCGGAAGGAACATTGCCGCCCATTCTGCTGTGAAGGTCGGATATCATCTTTCCCCTCAGAGCCAGGTTAACGTCGTTCACGAGCTGCCCGTTGGACATCTCCACCGTGAGGATGCCCTTGATCCCCCTGTCGGGAAGGGCCAATACCTGCTCGTTTGGGAAGGGGAACAGAGTTACGGGCCTGAACATTCCCAGCTTCACGCCCCTGTCCCTGGCCAGGTCGACTGCGGAGCGGAGGACCCGGCTGACGCTTCCGTAGGCTATGGCCGCAATCACCGCATCATCCATCCTGTATTCCTCTACTCTTACCTCGTTCTTCTGTACGAGGGCGTACTTTCTGGCGAGCTCTTCGTTCCACCATTCAAGGTCATCGTGATCGAGGTAGATGGAATTGATGAGGTGTCTTGAATCTGCGGTGCCCCTGACAGCCCATTCGCTCTTGTCAGGGAACTCGGATACCGGTTCGGGGAGTTCCACCGCCTCCATCATCTGGCCTATCACGCCGTCGGTGAGGACGAACACGGGATTTCGATACTTGTCGGCGAGCTCGAATGCGAGCATGGTGAGGTCGCACATTTCCTGGGCCGAATTGGGTGCGAGGACGATGTTCTTGTAATTGCCGTGTCCCCCACCCTTTACCACCTGGTTGTAATCCCCCTGCTCAGGGCCGATGTTGCCCAGCCCGGGACCTCCCCGCATGATGTCCACCACCACGCACGGAAGCGCCGAACCGGCGCAGTACGAAAGGCCCTCCTGCTTGAGACTGATCCCCGGACCTGAGCTTCCCGTCATGACCCGCTGGCCGCACCCCGCAGCCCCGTAGACCATGTTGATGGCCGCAACTTCGCTCTCGGCCTGGAGAAAGGTCCTTCCGAGCTTGGGGAAAATGGCTGCCGCTGATTCCGCGATCTCGCTGGCAGGAGTGATGGGATAACCGTAGTACGCCTGGCAGCCTGCAAGGGCGGCACCGTAGACCGCCGCATAGTTTCCTTTCATCAGCTTTCTCGGCATTCAGCTCACCTCCTCGGGCACGTAATCCTTCAGGTAGACTGTGACAGCGCTCGGTTCAGGACAGACGTAGAAGCAGTTGCCGCAGCCTATGCAGCCCTCACCAGCGTACTCCGAATAATGGAATCCCTTAGAGTTCAGCTTCGGAGAGATCATCAGAACATCCTTCGGACATGCGGCCACGCATAGACCGCACCCCTTGCAGATATCCGGATCGATCTCGGGACACGGGTATTCCCTGTGTTCGTTCACTGTCAGACCTCCCGGTTCGTGTCAAAAAATCATGAGATTGATACTCATTTTGATACAGTGCATTGAAAGATTAACCAAAATGAGTCATAAGTCAACGCAAAAACACTGTATTCCACCGGAAAGTGAGTTCAGGGGATCACCTGCAGGTCAGTACCGTCCGTGGTCATGATGAAGGTCCCGTCGAGGTCGGTCCTGTAGATGACGGCCCCGTAACTCTCCAGCCTGTCCATCACTTCATCGTGGGGGTGACCGTAGGGATTGCCGTAACCCACTTCTATTGCAGCGTAGTCAGGGTCCACCGCGGAGAGGAACTCTATCGAGGTGGAGGTGCAGGATCCATGGTGCCCGACTTTCAGCACATCCGCCGAGATGTCGGTTATGTAACCCTGGGCCAGTGCATCGAGCACGACGTCCTCACCATCCTCCGTCTCGAGGTCTCCGGTGAACAGGAACGTCACATCCTGGAACGTTACCCTCAGCACCACTGATGCGTTATTCGGATTATCGCCCAGGGGATCCACAGGATGAAGGCACTCCACGGTGAGGTTTTCGTCCCATTCCAGGATGTCGCCTCTTCTCGGGGTGATGAAGTCGGACCCGTTCAAGTCTATGGCATCCAGGTAATCGTAGTAAGTGGATGTCGTATAGGGCATCCCGGAATCCCAGACGGTGGCTGCGGGCACGTTTTCGAGGACACCGATAAGACCTCCTATATGGTCCGAATGAGGATGAGTGCCTACGATGCCGTCAAGGCTGTCCGCTCCCAGGCTGTCCAGCAGGGGCAGCACCTTCTCCACCCCGCAGCTCCAGCTTCCGGACCTGTCGCCGCCGTCTATGAGGTAGAACCTGCTTCCCGGAGTCTTGAGGAGAATCACGTCGCCGGAGTAGTAACTGTTGTGGGAGGGATCGATGAAGAACACCGTTAGTCGGGGAGTGAGATCCGGGGTGGTTATCACTATCTCGTTGCTCCATGAGCTCTGGTCGCTGTCGTCTACGGTCTCAAGTGCGTAGTAGTAGGGCGTCAGACCCTCCACATTGTTGTCCTGGAATGTCAGCGTACCTGCTTCATCTATCTCGCATAGCAATGCGGCCGAAGATGGATCAGCCTCGATGCCGGGAACGAGGGAACGGTAGAGTCTGTAGCATCTGAAGTCACCGTCAGGGCACTGGGACCATTCGAGAGTTATCTGACCGAACAGGCCGTTGCCGGTATAGGAACCGGACAGATAGGAGGGTTCCGGAGGAGCCGCAGGCGGGACTTCGATGACCTCCTCGTTGCTCCAGGAGTCCTGATCGTGATCGTTCACCGTGCGAATGACGTAGTAGTAGGTCCCGCCCTCACTTATCCCTGCGTCGGTCCATGCCGTGCTGGAAACGCTGGAGAAGATGACGCATGTATCAGCGTTCTCCGGGTTCTCGGCTATTCCGGAGCTCTGAGATCTGTAGACGGCGTACCATGCGAAATCGTCATCGGGGCATTGGGTCCACACTGCAAGGACCTGGTAACTGTACTTCCCCCCGGGATCCATGGGAGACCACAGATGAAGGCTCACTCCCCGGCCTGCGCGGGTGGGTCCTTCGATATCCTGTTCAAGGGATACGGTCAGGATGGACGGAGTGGGAAACACGGAATCAGCCGGTCCGGAGGGATCGCTGCAGGAGAGCAGGACGGTGACCATGATACCCATCAGGACAGCGGCTCTTGCGAATTCTCTCATTGGTCCTCCCGGTGATTGCATCCTGAACCTGAGGAATATAATCCTTAACAGGCATGCCCGGCTAACGAGCCCGGGGGTCACTGGTCCAGGCTCCCAGGCTGTGCCTATATTCATTCAATTGCAGTAACATGAACGGTTGCCCGGGGTTCCGGGCGGTTCCGGGCGGGAGGTTTCATTTGGAGTATTTCACCCAGGACGACGGCAGGTACGTCTCGAAGGGCGTACCCGGAATGTCGGGGGGTTCTGGAGCGCTGAGGATAGCTGTTTCTATCCTGCCGATGGTGGTCCTGGCAGGAATAATCTTAAATTCCTCAGGCAGAAGCCTGGAGATGAACCCGGCGCTCCCGCTAATCGTAATGGGATCCGTATTCGGCCTCAGCTCGTTACTCGCGGCTGTACTCAAAAGCAGGGGCCGCGGCTCCGGCGTCGTGGTGGACCAGATGAAGGGCACCGTCACATACAGGAAGCCGGGCGGACAGAGGCACACGGTTCAACTGTCGGCCGTGAAGGAGATAGGCCTTCAGATCTCCGGGGCGGACATGTACACAGGCTCCGAAAAGAAAAACGACACTGGCGCCCTGATCTACCTGATGACGCCGGATGACAGGAGAATTCCCCTGGCTTACAGCAGAAAGGGTCGCGAGTTAAGGCAGTTCGCCGATGAGCTGTCTATATTGACGTCCCTTCCAGTTCTGGAACATATCGGGGGGCGGTAATGGAGAATTACGAGATCCTGGCGGCGGTGGCCCTGGCTGCCGTTATCTGGGGAATAACGTCACTGATAAGGATCGTTTCCTACCTGAGTTCCAGGGGAACGAAGGTAAACTTCGTATTCATAAGGCTGTTCGCCTTGAGGTACGTGAACCAGTACAGGAACATGACAAGAGAGGAGACCGGAAGGACCGGAGCATGGTTCCATTCCTACGTCTTTTCAATGCTGGGGGCCCTGGCGCTTGCCGTGGCCGCAATCCTTCTCAAATAGCCCGGGGACTCAGTACGCCTTCAAACGGGTTTTGTCCAGCCGGCGGTAGTCCTGGTGTAGCCCCCTATCTCCAGGGGCAGTTCATCCCATTCCCATCCTGTTAACCTGACCGCCCTGCAGCCGCGGCTTTTCAGGTATCTCTCCATGACCTCCAGGAATTCATGCACTTCAACATCATCGGCGATCTCCACGCAGTCCACGGCTGCGGCCGGGGCCATTCGAAGCTCCATGCTGCCCAGCCTCCTGCCCTTCATCTCGAGGTTCCATCTCTCATCGTTCCCCTGCGTCAGCCGGGGTGTGTCCCTTTCCGCCCTGCTCCTCCGCCTCCTTCTCAGCCAGAGCACCGCGGCAGCGTACAGGACTGCGAATACAAGTATCGCCTGTGGCACCGGAATGGAACCGGTGGCAAGCAGGAATGCTCCCATGAAGCTTCCGTGGACTGCGAACATGGCACCCATGGCGATGGAGGCGTCACCGGCTAATGCAGGACCTGCGGAAAAGCCGGCCATCCGCTTCATGAGTGATTCAAGCCACGGTCTTCCCATAAGAGTCGAGACAACCAGGACACCACCGAGTACAAGCTCGAGCAGGACGAATTCCGCTCCCGGGAAGCCGGCTCTTGAGAGATACTCGCCAAGAGCTCCTGTTCCCGCAAGTACCGCACCCTCCAGTATGAGGGAAGGGTGACTCCTCTTCCTCACGGCAAGCACAATGGAGAACTCGGCAAGTCCGAGGCCGAAAACGGCCAGGGCTGCCGCATATCCCCCCAGTAACAGCTCCGCAGCCAGGTATCCTGCAAGGACCAGCAGGGTGGCCGTCATGCTATTCTCTGCCCTCTGAAGGTCTCATGACGAACTCGTCGCCATCCGCATCCAGCAAGACCCTCTGGCCCGGGCGCACCGTCCCCGCGATTATCGCATCGGCCAGCTGATTCTGGACGTGCTTCTGTATGACTCTCTTCAGGGGTCTGGCGCCGAAAGCCGGGTCGTACCCCAGGGAAGCCAGCAGGTCAAGGGCCGGCCCGGTGGGCTCAAGGACCAGGTTCTGCTCCTTCAGTATCCTGTTCAGTTTCCTGAGCTGGATCTCCACGATCTCCCGCAGTTCCTCCCTGCCCAGGGGCCTGAACACTATCACGTCGTCTATGCGGTTCAGGAACTCAGGTCTGAAGTGGACTCCCAGTTCCCTCTTGGCTCTCTCGGACAGCTCGTCCTGCGAAAGCTTCCCCGCTGCTTCGGCTATCCAGTCGCTTCCAAGGTTGCTCGTCATTATTATCACGGAGTTCCTGAAATCCACGGTCCTTCCCTGACCGTCGGTGAGACGGCCCTCGTCCAGGATCTGGAGGAATACGTTGAAGACCTGGGGGTGCGCCTTCTCTATCTCGTCGAAGAGCACCACTGAATAGGGTCTGCGTCTTACCGCCTCGGTAAGGTATCCACCCTCGTCGTACCCGACATATCCCGGCGGCGCTCCGATCAGCCTGGATACCGAGTGTTTCTCCATGAACTCGCTCATGTCGATCCTCACCATGGCGTTCTCGTCGTCGAAGAGAAAATCCGCCAGGGACCTGGCCAGCTCCGTCTTGCCCACACCGGTGGGTCCCATGAAAACGAAGCTCCCAAGGGGCCTGTTGGGGTCCTGCACGCTTGCCCTGGATCTTCTGACCGCCTCGGCCACGGCGGACACGGCCTCATCCTGGCCGACTATTCTTCTGTGGAGCTCGTCCTCCAGGGTCAGGAGCCTCTGCTTCTCGCTTTCCAGAAGCCTCGAGACCGGTATTCCCGTCCATTTGGAGACCACCTCGGCGATGTCCTCAGGCGTTATTTCCTCAGAGAGGAGGGAACCTTCCTTCTGAAGCTGGTCCAGCCTATCCTTCAGTTCACCCGTCTCGCTCTCCAGATCCCTTATCCTGCCGTACCTTATCTCAGCGACTTTCTCGAGGTCACCCTGGCGTTCGGCGATCTTCGACTGACCTCGAAGATCCTCTATCTTCCTGGCATTGTCCCTTATCCTGTCTATGAGGTCCTTCTCGTTCTTCCACTTGAACTCCAGCGCCGTCCTCTCCTCCTCCAGTCCGGCAAGCTCCTTCTCGATGGTCCGGAGCTCCTGGAGACAGTCCTCTTCCCCTTCCCTCCGCAGACCTTCACGCTCGATCTCCAGCCTCATGATACGGCGCCTTATCTCGTCTATGGATTCGGGCATGCTGTCTATCTCTATCCGGAGTCTGCTGGCAGCCTCGTCAACCAGGTCTATCGCCTTGTCCGGCAGGAACCTGTCGGTGATGTACCTGTTGGAAAGAGACGCTGCGGCCATGAGGGCCGCGTCCTGTATGATGATGCCGTGATGGCTCTCGTACCTGTCGCGGAGACCCCTGAGGATACTGACGGTGTCCTCCACTGAAGGCGGGGCGACCACAACCGGCTGGAACCGCCTCTCAAGGGCTGCGTCCTTCTCGATGTGCTTTCTGTACTCATCCAGCGTGGTGGCGCCGATGCAGTGAAGCTCGCCCCTTGCAAGAGCAGGTTTGAGCATGTTGGCCGCGTCGACGGCGCCCTCTGCGGCACCGGCACCCACAAGTGTATGCATCTCGTCTATGAAAAGGATTATTCGACCCTCGGCGTCGGCGATCTCCTTCAGGACGGCCTTCAGTCTCTCCTCGAACTCACCCCTGAACTTGGCCCCGGCGACCAGTGCGCCCATATCCAGGGCCATGACGCTCTTCTCCCTGAGGGTCTCCGGCACATCGCCCTCTGTGATCCTCCTGGCGAGACCCTCTACTATTGCTGTCTTGCCGACTCCCGGTTCGCCGATGAGAACGGGGTTGTTCTTCCTCCTGCGGCCCAGGACCTGCATGACCCTTCTTATCTCGTCGTCCCTCCCGATGACGGGGTCGAGCTTCTCCCGTCGGGCCATGGCCGTAAGGTCGCGGGTGTACTTCTCCAGCGCCTTGTAAGTTGACTCCGCAGACTCGGTGGCGACCCTGGACGAACCCCTGACCGAAGCAAGAGCTTCCAGGAAGTCCTTTTCCGTCACCCCGCTGGATCCCAGGATATCCGCCACCGTATCCCCGGAACCGAGCAGGCCCAGGAAGAGGTGCTCCCTGGCCACGTACTCGTCCTTCATCCCCGCCGCTATCTTCTCCGCCGAACTGAGCGCCCTGGCCAGACCGACTGCCATCCTGGGCTCCGATCCGCCGCTGGTCTTCGGCAGCGACCCGAGGACGCCGGTCAGCTCATCCCTTAGGGCCTGACGGTTGACCTCGAGGCTGTCCAGCACTCCCGTTATCAGACTGTCCCGTTCGTCCAGGAGGACCACCGCCAGATGCACCGGGGCGATGTCAGGGTTGCCGGCCTCCATGGCCATGTGTCCGGCTTCCTGTATCGCTTCCCTTGACTTTATGGTGAACTTATCGAAATTCATTACTTACCTCCTGCAGGAAAATAGAAGCATATCTCCTGCCAGGCAATCATCATCCGGCAAGGTCTCCGGGTCGCTTCGCGGGCGGTTTTCACTCAGTTCACCGGGACAATGTCCCATTTTCAGGCCCGGCACGAAAATGGGACATTCAGGGTGCGCCAGAATGGCCTGCAGATAACAGCTTTACTGTTCCCGATACTCGTTGTAGTGTATTCCGAATGGATGGAAGAGAGTATCTCTAACGGAAGGAATTCAATGGTTGACGTCGGAGTCATCGGCCTCGGCTACTGGGGGCCGAATCTGCTCAGGAACCTGTATACGAACCAGCGAAGCGGGAGATTGGTCATATGCGACTGCGACCCGGCCAGAGCGGGAAGAATGAGGTCAAGATACCCTGATCTCTACTGCACCGCCGACTGCAGGGAGGTTTTCGGGGACGACGGGCTGGATGCCGTGGTGATAGCCACTGACGTATCATCCCATTACCCGCTGGCAAAACTGGCACTGGAGGCCGGCAAGCATGTCTTCGTGGAGAAACCCTTCGCCTCCAGCGTGGAGCAGGCAGAGGAGCTGGTGGAACTGGGCAGGAGGAAGGGTCTGGTCACCATGGTGGGGCACACCTTCATGTTCTCCCCTCCCGTGATCAAGGCCAAGGAGATCATTGACAGCGGCGAGCTTGGCGATATCTATTTCATCACCGCAAGCAGGGTCAATCTGGGGCTTCATCAGAAGGATGTATCCGTAATCTGGGACCTTGCTCCGCACGATTTTTCCATGCTCTTCTACTGGCTTGGAGAGGAGCCCAGCCGGGTCAGCGCCTTCGGGCACGCCTACGTTCTCGAAGGGATACCGGATGTGGCTTTCATCAACCTGGCCTTCCCCAGCGGGAGCATAGGTAACGTACAGGTGGCCTGGCTGGCTCCCTCGAAGCTCAGGAGAACAGTCATCGTCGGAAGCAGCAAGATGCTGGTCTACGATGACACCGAACCCATCGAGAAGATTAAGATATACGACAAAGGCGTTGAGCTTATCGAGCCGGAGAGTTTCGGCGAGTACCAGCTCACCTACAGGACCGGCGATATACTCTCCCCGAAACTGTCCAGCGACGAACCCCTGGGTTCAGAGATGGAGGAGTTCCTGGCAAGCATAGAGGAGGGAAGGACTCCCAGATCCTCCGGAGAGGAGGGCCTGGCAGTCGTCCGAGCCCTGGAGAAGGCTGAGAAGAGCCTGCGAAAGGCCAGCGGCTGAAAGGGAGAGACCGGGGATGGATTCATCGGTCCTGCTGAGCACGGATGAGCTCAGGGTGAGGACTGGCTCCCGGGAGCCGCTGGATCTGGCAGTGCTCTCGGGGTCCCTTCTCGTTATCCTTGGCGATGATACGACAGTGGCTCCGGACCTGGCCCGGGTGCTGGCGGGGAAGATTCCCCCCGCTTCCGGCAGGATACTCCTGGAGGATGTCGGTATCGAGCTGGGCAGCAGCGAAGCCAGGGGAATCGTGGAATATGTCCCCGGCAATCCATCCTTCCCTTCGGGAATAACTCTTCGCGACCATCTGACCATGGCGGCAGCCGCTGCGGGACACCGCAGGAAGAGAACGGGCGAGATACTGGCCCAGCTCATGAGCTGGTGCTCCCTGGAGGAGTACGCCGGATCAAAGGTCATGGAGCTTCCGGAGGAGACGAGGTACATGGCCGCCTTCGCCGCAGCCTGTCTGCCGGTCCCCGGCATACTGGTCCTTCAGGGGCCCTTCCCGGGGGAGCTGAATCCGCTGCTGGAGGACCTGTGCCAGGGGGGCGCCTCGGTGATAGCCTGCCTGCCCGGTCTCGAGCATATGCCCCAGTCAGCTGACAGGATAGCTCTATGCGATGCAAGGGACGTCAGACGGATAGTGAGGTTCGGGGAACTCTCCGAAGCCTGCTCCTCCCTGATGCGCCTGAGGGTCAAGTTTTTCCCTGCCCTTCCCAGAGCGGTTATGGAGAGTCTTCCCGGAGCCAGGCACGTTGTAGCGGTCCCGGGCGGCTACGAATTCCTTCATAGAGGCCTCAGTGCCGCTGTGACGAACCTGGTGAACCTCGCCCGCGCCAACTCCAGGCAGATAGCGGGACTGGAGGTCAGATCACCCAGTATCTCCGAGCTGGTGGAGCACTTCACTGCGGAGGAAGAAACCGGAGAGGCGGACCTGTTTTGCGGGGAAGACCTGGATATCTGAGGATATGGTTCAGTGTGGTCCGATGCATGGCCCGAAGGGCCGTGAGACGAGAAGTCTTCCCATGGATCGCCCTCGGGGCTCCGCTGGCCGCATGGCTTCTTCCCGGCCAGGCAACGATCCCCATCATGCCCTTTGCCATCTCGGCCGTCACCTGGTGCCTGCCGGCCGCTTTCATGGCCGGATGGCCCGGTTCGGCCGACAGAAACGCGCTTGCGGGCCTGCTCCATGGATCACGGGCCGGTAGATACTCCCTGATCATACCGGAAATGACGCTCCCCATCATGGCAGGCTCCCTGCCGGCCCTCCTGATGATACGGGCACTCCATACCGGCGGAGGAGGTATTCCCTGGCAGGTATGGACGGTGATACCCTTCGCCTCACTTACGGCCGCATCGGCCACCCTTCTTCTGCAGACATACTTCGGGACGACCGGGAACCTCATCAACCTCACGGGCTTCATGGCACAGGCTTCCCTTGCTTCCTGGTCAGGTTCAGGAATCTTTCAGCTCCTGGTACCACACGGTTACACGCTGTGGACCATCAGGTGGGCGGAAGGTTCCGGGACGGCGCTGCATGGAGACATATACGCATTCTTCGCCGTCCTGGAGGGGATCGGCCTTGCCATCCTGTCCTTCAGGGTCCTGTCGCAGGGAAATCGCGGCCGGCGATGATCAAACCCTTATTCGAGACACCCACTCAGAGTCATTGAGAAAGTACCTCCTCATCATCTCCCTGCCCCTGCTGATACCCACCCGCATTCCGCAGGATATGTCATGCTCCACAGGAACCCGGGGAACCAGGATCCGGACATCCCCGACGATGAGGGAGGTCCCGTTCAGACTGCGGTCCATGCCGAAGGCCTGGCAGAGCATTCCAGGACCCCTGCAGAGCCTCCTGATATCCCGCAGACCGCGGTTGGCGCGCATAATGTCTATGCCCTGGACAGGACGGACCGCCCTCACGAGGACCGCCTGACCCGTCCCCGGCAGGCCCGATGTGACGTTGAAGCAGTTGTGGACCCCATAGATCATGTACACGTAAGCAAGACCGCCGCCCTGGAACATAGTCCGGTTCCTGGCCGTCATTCCACCGTACGAGTGGCTGGCGGGGTCATCCCTGGTGTATGCCTCCGTCTCCACGATGACACCGGAGACCGGGCCACCGGAGGATTCCTTTTTCAGCAGACAGCCTATCAGCGCAGGCGCCAGCTCCGTGGCGGGGCTGCGGAAGAAATCCTCTCGAGGTGGAACGTAATCCATCGGAACGACCCTCCTGTTGCTGCAGGACGCTTTATCGTACATTATTCAGGTGCGGACCGCAACCTGACAATGATCAAGTGGAGGAAGCGATGAAGGAATGCCCTTTCTGCAATCCGGAAGAGAACAGGATCATCTGGAAGGATGAGAATGTGTATGTGCTGCGTGATCTTTACCCTGTATCCCCATCCCATACTCTGATAATACCGTTCAGACATTTCGCCAGCGTATTCGAGGCCACCGAGGAAGAGATGAGGTCCATCTCCATGGCGCTCCTCTTCCGCAAGCAGCAACTTGAAAGGTCGCTTGCCGCAGACGGATACAACATAGGCGTGAACGAGGGTTCCGCAGCGGGACAGACTATCCACCACGTCCATATTCACCTGATCCCGAGGTTCGAGAGGGACGTGGACGATCCCAGGGGCGGGATCCGGAACGTGATCCCCGAGAAGAAGATCTACCCCGGCCTCTAGGGAGCAGACCTCGAATGGACCTGCTGGAAGCAAGGCTGAGGGACCTCCGTGCTCCCATGGTTCTGGACGTGGCGACTGGAGGAGGAGGGTTCTCGGCCCATCTCAGGAGCGAATACGGCGGACTGGGGACCATCGTGGCGGTGGATGTCAGCGAGGATGGACTGGGCAGGGCGAGATCGAACCTGAAAAGGATTGCCGACCTGCTTCCAGTCTGCATGGATTCGGCCTGCATGGCGTTTCAAGAAGGTTGCTTCAGCCTGGTCTGCATTTCCAATTCCCTCCATCACCTGGACGGGCTCGAGGAAACTCTGGAGGAGATGATCAGGGTCCTGCGTCCAGGCGGCCGGTTCCTGGTAAGGGAGATGTACCGTGACGGGCAGACCGAGACCCAGATGACCCATGTCATGATGCACGAATGGTGGGCCGCCATAGACAGAAGGAACGGGATCTCCCATAACAGGACCTTCCGAAGGCAGGAAATACTGAACATAGTCGGCAATCTGGACCTCGAGGACGTGATCACCGGCGACTACTCGTCCCTGGAGTCCGACCCGCTTGAACAGGAGCTTGTCCGGCAACTCGACTCGGCCATAGACTCCTACCTGCACAAACTGGAGAAGACGGGAGGGGATCCCGAGCTGCGGAGGCGAGGGGATGAACTCCGGAAGAGACTCACCACCAGGGGCTTCCATTCAGCCAGCTCGCTTTCGGTAATGGGAAGAAAACCTGTCCCGCCAAAACCCTGACGGACAATAGGGATAAGTCGGCCGCGAGCCGGTGCATTGCGCGCGGTTCAGCGCGGAACTATACTGTGCTGATAGGTATTACTGGAACAGTCAGCGGTATCCCGCCCCGACTGGATCTCACGAAAGGTTGATCATGAAGATTTTGACAGTCCTTTTTCTGATCACGGCGGCGTCTTTCGCCGGCGTAATTTCTCCTGCGCTGCAAAGCGCCATCGAGGGCTCGGACCAGACCGAACTCCATTATGTGCTCATAAAGCCGGTGGGCTCGGTGGATACCGAGTACATAGCCCAGGCCACGGCAGGCATGACAAGGGACGAACGACGGGAATTCGCCGCGGCGGTCATGAAGGACAGGGCCCAGTCCGCACAGGAGGGCATCCTGGCCCAGCTTGACACATACGGCGGCCAGGAGGTCCGCGGCATCCGTCCGCTCTGGATAGTGAACGCCATCGCGGTTAACCTCTCCGGCGAAGTCATAAGGGAGGTAGCGCTCCGCGACGACGTCCTCTTCATCAGGCTCATGAACACCTGCGGCGCACTGATAGAGCCGGTGGACATCCACTCAGCGGATGAGGGCTCAAGGGCAGTTGCATGGGGGGTATCAAAGATTGGCGCCCCCGATGTATGGGCCCTGGGATACAACGGCTCCGGCGTCCTCGTCAGTGTCGTGGACACCGGCGTCAATTACAACCACCTGGACCTTCACAACAACATGTGGCACGACACTCCCAACGGTTACCACTACGGGTGGGACTTCGATGATGACGATCCTGATCCCATGGACGTGCACGGTCACGGAACACACTGCGCCGGTAGCGTAGCCGGTGACGGAACCGCGGGTACCGAGACCGGCGTCGCCCCGGGGGCGACAATAATGGCCCTCAGGGTGGGAGTTACCTTCAGCGACGAGGCCGATGTCTGGGAAGCGTTCCAGTTCAGTATCGACCACGGAGCGGATGTCATCTCCACATCCCTCGGCTGGCCCCAGTCCCAGAGTCCCGACAGGCAGTCCTGGAGAGAGTCGGAGGAGAACATCCTGGCTGCCGGTATCTGCCATTCGATAGCAGCGGGCAACGAGGGAGGCAATCCTTCCACCCCGGGAGATATCAGGACTCCGGGCGACTGCCCTCCCCCCTGGCTCCATCCCGATCAGACAACCACCGGCGGCCTCTCCGCCGTGGTTACCGTGGGAGCCACCGACAGCAACGACAACATCGCCGGTTTCTCCAGCGTGGGGTATTCCACCTGGATGTATGACTCCCCGTGGTACGACTACAACGACTCCTCCCCGAACATAGGGCTCATAGACCCCGATATATCCGGACCGGGGGTGGACATCGTCAGCTGTAATTACTCCAATCCCTCGGGCTACACCACCATGAGCGGCACCTCCATGGCCACCCCTCACCTTGCCGGCTGCATGGCCCTGATCCTCAGCGCCAATCCATCGCTGAGCCCGGCGCAGGTCGACTCCCTGCTGGAGGTAACGGCCCTGGACCTTGGCAGCGCAGGCAAGGACAACATATTCGGATCCGGAAGGGTGCAGGCCCTGGAAGCCGTCCAGGCCGCCCTGGAAGTCCCTGTGGCCGGCGGCCCCCAGGTCGGCGGAGCTTCGGGTCTCATCCTTGCCCAGGCAGGAACCAACCCCGCTTACTCATCGGTGATGTTCGATCTCTTCACCGGCACTCCGGCCGATGTTGAGATATCGGTCTACGACCTGACCGGCAGGGTGACCGGCACCGTCCACAGCGGACAGCTTCCCCGGGGTAACCACAGTTTCACCTGGGGCATCCCGGACGAAATGGGCAGCGGGATATACTTCCTGGTTGCTTCGACTCCCGATGGCAGGGCCGCAATGAGATTCACGGTCTTGCGCTAGGGCTCCCCGGGAAACCCTGAAAGTCATGAACCCCGTCTTCCAAGGAAGGCGGGGTTCTTCAGTTCCCTTGTTCCAGCGCTATCAGTAGCGTATGGTGTAGTGAAGCTCTACGGTGGGTTCAAGGTAGCCGTGAATGGTGGTCCTGGAAGAACCCTCCACGTAAAAATCGGTGCTGAAAAGGTACTGGGCGCTCACGGTTCCCGGCTCTCCGGAGAAGACATCGTCCTTGTATGACACATAGAGGTCGGGAAGCACGTACTTACCGACGTTCAGCACCAGGCTCGTGGTATCGGAAAGGAGTTCCGGGGATATCTCGAAGGTGTCCAGCCCTATCTCATGCCTCAGGTTCCGGGCCAGCAGGTTGCCCAGCATGCTCTGGGCAACGTTCTGAACCTCAGACCTGATAGCCGATGAGTTCATCTGCTGCATCTCACCATAGGTGAGGCCGGCGGCAAGAAGGGTAAGAATGTCCTCCTGGGTCACCGGACCCGCAGGTCCGATCCCGGTGAGGGTTATCTCCGGATTCTCCGCGTCGCCGCGGATCAGCACCGTTATCTCGAACTCCTGATGGCTCAGGGCGCTCCTCACGTGTGTCACAGCTTCCACGTTCAGCTGCATAACGGGAGGATGGCCCTGTATGATGGTCACCGTTCCTCTTGTTATCTGGAAGTCTCTCTGGAGAAGCGTTATCCTTCCGCGAACGGCTGAAACCGTACCGTTGACGGTGGGCTTTTTCTCCAGTGTGAATATCCTCAGTTTCAGCGACATCTCGATGTCGGCGAAGCTCGTTCTGAACCAGATGTCGCCGGTGCCTGACACATCGATGGAAAGATCGAAGGGCATCTCCCCCGAACCGCTCCCGGATGAGGCTGCAACAGGCTGCGGAATACCAACGGCGCCCTCCCTGACTCTTATCTTTCCAGTCAGGAGCGGCCTTCGGAGAAGCCCTGTACCGTCGGTTCCAAGATCCCCCGAGCAGATGACGGCGCCAATGCCTGGAATGGCTATCTCGAAATCCGTGAGGGTGGACTCTATGATGTAATCGCCAAGCTTGAACGGGAACATGCTGATGATATCCGCCCGCCAGGTGGAGGAGAAGTTGCCGGTTTCAAGGCTCCCGGAACCCAGAGTGAAACGGGTGTTGTAACCTTCGGCGGAGGAGTCCGGGTAGCTCAGGTAGAAATTGACATTGGGAAGTTCGATACCGAGGATCGTTATATAGAGCCTGCTTATCCTGGCTGAGGCCTGCATCTGAAGCTGGTAATCACCGTTGAACCTCTCGTACTCGATCCTGGCGGAGACACTGGCTCCCATCGTCCTCACCGGAAGCGGCAGGACGTAGAACAGCCAGTCGCCTATGTCGTTGATCTCCAGCTCCAACCACCGGATCTTGTCTCCAAGCAGGGACAACTCGGTCCCGGCCCATACATCCTCGGCCCTGAGCTGGAGTCCCGATCTCACGCCGTTCTGCCAGGCGTAGATGCCGTTGAACGTCAGGTCGTCATCCACCGCTGAAATGTCCACAGTGATGCTGTCCATCTTGAACTGACCGTACGAGGGATCGCTGATCTTCCCTGTGAAGTAGCCCTGGACCCCGGTGGAATCCCTGAAGTAGGATATCCTGAAGTCGCCGACTCCCGACATGTCCGCGGGAAGCCCGGAAAAGGTGCTGATGGATGTCAGGTCAACGTTCACTATATCGGCCTGGAAACCCAGTCTTTCGGGACTGAGGATGCCGGAGACACCGAGGTTCCCTATGGGAGGGTCCAGCCAGAGGGTATCCAGGACCACGGTCTCCCCGAAGGCATGGATAGCGAGTCCACCGTCGGTGATGAGCCTGAGCTTCGAATGGGTCGCCCTCAGGTCCTGCAGGTCGACGAAAACCGTATCTCCCACACTGACGTGAACGTCGGCCGTGTACTGCCTCTCCCCGGAACCGGTGAGAATGAGGTCGCTGACAGTGATGTCGTTACCTTCCATCTCTATCCCGGCTTCGGCATGGAGTACCTGCGAGGCGAGCCTGAGGCTGTCGACACGCAGGCTGGTTTCCACCGTGGCGCTCCTCCCCGACATCCTGAATGAACCTTCGATGTTCGCGGTATCGGCGGAGACCCCTTCTGTGTACAGGCCGATGGCCTCGACTGTTCCACTGAAACCCATGCCTGTGGGTATGCCGCCGGCCGAACCGCGCGGGGAATAATTCATGGTTCCCTGCATGGTGACACGGTCCGCGCTGAATCCACTCGAAGAGACGCCCCGGATCCCCGCGCTTCCCTGCAGGTTCATGCCGAACCTGCTGCCGGTTCCCGAAAGTGAGAACCATCCCGAGGCTATCTCCGGCAGGCGCCCTGTGGAGAACTGCCTGATGAACGAGAAGTCGGTCAACGACCCGTCGGCGCTGAAGGTCCATGACTGGGGCACCCAACCGGGTCCCAGATGCCCGTTGCCGTTGAACGTGACACTTCCCCCGACGGTGCTGATATTGCCGCCGAGGCTGAACTCGTCATCGAACAGTGATGCCTCGAGATGCATGCCGGAGACCCGGGCGATGGATGAGGAGGAGGCTGAGAGGTCCACCGTCGCCGAACCACCCAGACCTGTGCTCCCGGTGCCGCTGATACTGGCGGAGACATCACCGGACAGGTCCGTTGGGACCGCAGATCCAAGATATTCGGACAGGTCCATGCCCGACATCCTCAGGAAGAGGCCGGCGTTCCACGCCATGGTGGAAAGATCAAGATCACCATCCAGGTTCAATGTCGCGTCTTCGGTGAAGACGGACAGACCCTTCACCGATACTCCATTCAGGTCGGCGGTAAGAGTATCGGCGCTGAAAGAGGCCGCCATGCCGAAAAGCGCGGCCTCACCACCTGAGAGTCCGAGTTTCGCCTGAAGGTCTGAAAGATCTCCCCTCAGGCTTCCCTGCAGCATGAAGGAAAGACTGACCGGCAGATCGAGACTCGAGGTTGAGACCTGTCCGGAGAGCCGGACATCCAGGCTTTCGCCGATTCCCGACAGGGATCCGGAGATGGTCAGGGAACCGGGCGGGGCAACCGCCGTGAACCCATCGGTGGATACGACTCCATCAGACATCATCAGCATGCCTCTGCCTCCGATGGAACCGAACCCGGGAAGGAATATCCCGGCTGAATCAACCTGAAGGAGTACTCCGGGCATCCTGTCGACGGAGCAGTCTATGGACATCGAATCGATGATGGTTGATCCGTCGTGGGTCAGCGATCCGTAGAACAGGTTGAGCCTGTCAGTGGATACCGCTATACCGATGTCTATGTTGCGCAGGATCTCGATCAGCGAATCCGGCTGGGCGTCAGGGATATCAGGTGAGACCGGGACGCTTATGCCAAGGCTTTCCACAGTGACGGCATCGACATGACCGTTGAAGATGTAGTCCAGTACGCTTCCGTCTATGTCCGCCCCGGCCACTTCCACCCTGAGTCCGTCTACGCCTGATACTATCACGGAATCAGCCGATGTGCTCCAGAACAGGTCGGTCCTGAGTCCCCTGAACTCGAGTCTCATCGAATCATCGGAAGCGATGGCGCTTACTATCCTGCCGGGGGCTTCGCCCAGGAATCCGGTTGCCAGGAGGGCGTACATCGACAGCAGGAGGAGGAGAAGACCCAGGAGCACGCCCCTCGCCCATGCCCGGAAGGACTTTCCCGCGGTCCTAGAAGACATGGCCGATCCCAAGATAGACCCTGCCTCTCTCCAGGGAGTTCCTCCAGGTCGGGGCAAAACCGTAGTCCAGCCTGAGGGGACCGAACATGGTGTGGTAACGCAGACCGATACCGGTGCCGAATCCTGCCGTGTCGAGACTGACCTCGTCCAGGTACCTCCAGACGCCACCGGCGTCGGTGAACAGGACTATGCCCAGATCGCCGACCACCCTGGCCCTTATCTCGAAATTGCCAAGGACCTCGACCCTGCCTCCCACCGGGTTCCCCTCATCGTCCTCTGGACCCAGCGAATTGAAAGGATAGCCCCGGACTGTGGTTCCTCCTCCAAGGAAGAACCTGTCATCCGGGGGTACTGCCATGTCGTCGCCGTAGGGGAAGGCCCCGCCTCCCCTGACCCGTGCGGCCAGGACGAAATCACTGCTGAGGGCGAAAAAGAGCCTGGCCTCGCTCACGAGCCTGTAGTAGTCGTTGCCGCCCAGAAAACCTCCCGACAGTTTGCCCTCCCCCATCATCCAGTGGCCCCTGACGGGATCCAGGGTGGGACTTCTGGTGTCATGGATCAGTGTGGAGGTTATGCTGGACGTGGTCCGCCAGTCGAAAGAAGTGAAGGAATCCCCGACCCATTCATTGTACTTCTCGTACTCCAGGCTGTATCCTGCAGAGAATTTCAGGTGCTCGGTAAGCTCCCGCGCGAAGGTGGAGGTGAGCGAATAGCTCCTCTGGCGGACGCCTGGGGTGAACAGGTACAGGTAACCCAGTTTCAGCTGCCATTGCCACCTCGAGGAGAAAAGCCAGGGTTCCTCGTAGATTATCTCGGGCTCTATCTGGCGGCCTTCACGCGAACCGATGTACTCCAGCATGTATATCCCGATGGTGAGCCGCTGGTTGTTGCCCATTATGTTGGGGTGGAGCCAGGTCGCACTCCCGAAGACGGCGGACGGCGATACGTATCCTGTCCCCAGATCGACTCGTCTGTACTCGCTCTCCGTAACGGATATGGAAAGGTCCACCAGGCTGCTGTCATCCTCATGGGGAGCGTAGTTGAACCTCACATCCTGAAAGAGCCCGAGGCCGTAGATGTTGGTAACCGACTGCCTGAGCAGTTCCATGTTCAGCGAGTCGCCTGACTGGATCAGGAGTTCCCTGGTCACCACCTTGTTTCTCACCGTGGAGAGACCGCTGACCGAGACGGAACCCAGGAAAGCCTGCCCGTTCTCCTCCAGTTCGCACAGCAGAGCCCTGTGACCAGACCCGCTCAGCGTATCGCCGAGGTCCAGGAGAGTGAGATCCAGGTCCGTGTATATGTATCCCCTCACATTGTACAGTTTCAGGACCGAATTCCTGAAGTTGAGGGTATCCTCCGGGGTGATGGGTTCCCCCGGCGCGCCAGGATACAAGGTGGCGAGGGAATCCGCCGGGAATACGGTCGCGCCATCGAATACCAGGCCGGAGAGAAGGCTCCTGACGCCGGGCTGAACCGTTATCCTTACTATGTTTATCTCGTCGTCCCAAAGGGGCCACTGCACTGTGACCCTGGCGTCAAGATAGCCGAGATTATTGAGGTTTACTATCATGCCGTCGTGAACCTGGACCGGGGTGAGCCGAAGCAGCGAGGCTCCCCCTGAAAGTCCGGTTCCTTCAAGGAGCTTGTTCTCGGACAGCGGAAGGTCGCCGGCCACATGAACGGAATCCACCATGGGCTCGGTTACCTCGGCGACAGCCGGCGCAGGCAGCATGAGCACCAGGAAAGGAAGCGCTCTCCTGATCGAGTTCCTTAAAGTGACAGCTATCCCGTTTCCTTTCAGCTTCAACCTGTGGAAGGATGATTCCTGCAGCGGACCGCTTCGATACAAGGTACTCGAAAATATACGGGCCAGCAAGTATAGTTGCTATTATCGAAGTGAAACAATCTCGGCGACTCGCCTCACCTGCCGGAACGGATAGAATGCCGGGGATGGAAATGACATGACAGGAAACATCCTGCTCCTTGTAGGAGGAACGGACCCCAGCGGGGGCGCAGGGCTGCCGGCGGACATCAAGACCGCTGCTGCGATGGGCATGCACGGATGTCCCGTGGTTTCCGCCGTCACCGTTCAGGACAGCGGCCGCGTAACATCCTGGACATCGATGGAACCCTCTCTACTCACGGCACAGCTTCGATCCGTCCTGGACGACGGTCCGGTGCACGGTATCAAGTCGGGGATGATCGGAAGCGCCGGGACGGGGGTCGCCCTGGCAGCCTTCATAGAGAAAGAACTCCGCTCCATCCCCTACGTACTCGATCCTGTGACGGTCTCCGGCGGCGGCAATCCGCTTCTGGAACATGACGCCCTTGAAGTAATCACCGGACGCCTGCTGCCGCTGTGCGCCCTGGTGACACCGAATATCGATGAAGCCCGTCTCCTCTCCGGAATGGAGCGCATCAACAGCATAGACTCCATGGCCGCAGCCGGGAGAGCCATCCTGGACTTGGGAGCCGGAGCGGTCCTTGTGAAGGGCGGACATCTCGAAGGCGAACCCTCTGATGTCCTGGTCACCGCAAAGGGGATACGCGTGTACCACGGAGTGAGGGTGACCTCAGAGAACGTTCACGGGACAGGATGCTCCCTGGCCAGCGCATGCGCCTCCCTCCTGATCGCCGGCTTCCCCCTGGAGGAGGCGGTCCCGGTAGCCAGGAACTTCGTGTCGAGGATTATTTCCAGGAGGGTGCAGAGGCTTCACGGGAATCTTCCAGGACACTTCCCGCTGGCGGCCCCTCTGCCGTCAGTGCCCGACGGAGGTTCCTTCTACCTTCCTCCGGCCTACTGCGCCATGTGCGGAGGATCCATGACGAGGACGCCGGGAGAAGAAGGACACCTGCACTGCTGCAGGTGCGGCCTGATCCACTACCGGAACCCGCTGCCGGCGGTTGCTCTGCTGGTGAGGGATGGTGACCGGGTGCTCCTGGTGAGGAGGTCGGTGGCTCCGGCGAAGGGCATGCTGTGCCTGCCCGGTGGTTTCATGGAGCTGGGTGAAACGCCCGGTGAGTGCGGAAGGCGGGAACTCCTCGAGGAGACGGGGCTTATCGCAGGGGAGGTCAGGCTGCTTGACCTTGAGACAGACTCCACGGCCTACGGCGGCATTCTCCTGGTGACCCTGGAAGTGCTGCGATGGTCGGGTGATCCGGAACCCGGTGATGATGCTTCCGAGCTGGTCTGGTGTTCATTGGCGGACATCCCGGGGCTTGCCTTCAGAGCTCACGAGAGGCTGTTGCGGGTACTGGCCGGGGGCGGGGCACGTCATCAGGCAGCGGACAACTTCGAAGAGAGGATCTGACATGGCAATGGTACAATGTGCCTGGTGCGGCGGAAAGGGAATAGACGACAGCAAGCTGAACTCCCCATGCAATGTCTGCGGCGGGGACGGGTTCGTAAATGTCCCCGACCCTCCAACGAAATGCGGCAGATGCAGGGGTACCGGCAAGGTGACGGACAGCAACAGCCATCGGGACGAAAAATGCTCGGGATGCGGGGGATCGGGGTGGGCTTCCTGACTGTCCGGACCTGAAGAGCGGCCTCAGGTTCGAGTCCGGGTATCAGACAAGAGCCCCGAGAGTCTCCTCAAGGGCTTCCCTGTCCTGCGTGCCGTAGACCTTCACCCCTTCAAGTTTCTTCATGAGCCCCTGAAGGACCTTCCCCGGCCCCACCTCCACGAAGGTGTCGAATCCGCTGTTCTGAAGCTTTCTGATGGAGGCCGCCCATAGCACGGGTGAGGTGACCTGCTCCTTGAGCAGTCTCTTCGCCTCGTCCCCGCTTCGGATAAGGTCAGCCGTGACATTGGATACCACGGGCATTTCCGGTTCATAGAAGCCTGCATCGTCAAGCGCGCTTTCCAGGCCGTTGGCTGCATCCTTCATGAGGGGTGAATGCCAGGCTCCCGATACATCGAGGGGGATCACCTTCCTGGCGCCCCTGTCCTTGCACAGCTGTCCCGCCTTGTTCAGAGCGGTCCTGGCGCCGGAGATAACCACCTGGCCCTCGGAGTTCACGTTCGCTATTCCCACCGGTCCTATGGAGGAGGCTTCCGCGACACACTCCCTGGCGTTCTCCAGGCTGATGCCGATCAGGGCCAGCATCCCTCCCGGGTGCCTGTCGGCACACTCCTGCATCAGCTCGCCCCTTATCCTGGTGAGCTTGGCCGCTATCTCGGGAAGCAGCACTCCCGCCGTGACCAGGGCCGAGTACTCGCCCAGGCTGTGCCCGGCGGTTCCCTCCGGTTTCACCCCCGCCGCCACCAGAACGTTCATGGTGGCCAGGCTGACCATGGTGATCGCAGGCTGGACATTGTCCGTCCTGGTGAGTGTCTCGGCCGGACCGCCGGAGATGATGTCGCTGAGTTTATGAACTCCGGTCATCTCATCGATGCGTTCGAGAAAATCCACTGCGTCCGGATAATCCCAGAGGAACCTGTCCATGCCCACACTCTGTGAAGCCTGACCGGGGAACATAAACGCTAATCTACCCATCGAATCCTCCTATGGTGGCGGAAATACAACCACCGAAATTCTAAATAAGTCCATCGGGAAAATGCAACCCCCTTGCGAAGCTACTCACCTACCCTCGGAGGCCGTCCCAGAAGGACAAGCAGCCGCGCCTCGGTTATGAGGCTCGAGACCCTGGAAGATTCCACGGAAGCTTCAGCCGAGGCCACCCTGGACTGGGCATCGAGAAGGTCCAGCAGAGAGATGCTTCCGAGGTCGTAGCTCATCATGGACAGCCTCAGCTGCTCCCTTGCCTGGTTCAGCACCTGAAGGGACAGTTCCCAGCTCCTTATTGAGTTGATGAGATCGTCGCGCGCGGTTATCACGGAGCTGCTCACCGTGTTGAGAAGCGATTCGTGGGAAGCCTGCTGCCTGAGCATGGAAGCCCTCGCGGACTGGATCATGCCCTCTCTGTTGAAACCGTCGAAAAGGGTCCACTGGAGAGAGAGCGAGACCTGCCAGCTGTCACGGTCCGAGAAATCCTCGAAATCAAGCTCGTCGTTGCTCCAGCTCCAGCTGCCCCCGGCGTTCAGGGAAGGCCAGTAGGAGCGCCGGTTTGCCTGGTAATTGTACTCCGACGCCGCCACACGCTTCTCCGACGCGGCTATGGAATTGTTGCCGGACAGGTCCAGGTCATAGTTCATCGCAGTGTTCAGGTCTACCGGTTGCAGGACGGCGTCCAGGTTGACCCTGTAATCGGACCCGATGACGCCGGCGACCCTGTACAGACCGACATAGGCGTTGGATACCGCCTGTTCCCTCTGAAGGACGGACAGGCTGTCAGTGCTCCGCTGCACCTCCGCCTGTATCAGCTCGAGATTGGTGGCCCCCCCTATCCTGTAAAGGGCGGAGGTCCTGCTGAGCTGCTCCGCGCTTCGCTCCAGTGCTCTCCTGGATGATTCGAGAAGACCCATGGACTCTACGACTCCGTAGTAGGACTCTATCACGTCCATGGTCAGGTCCAGCTGCGCCTGGTCGTAGTCGAACCTGGAGGCCTCCAGCGAGCGCCTGCTGCCGGAAAGCCGCAGCCAGCTGCCGCCTCCGGATGCCAGCAACTCCTGGGAGACGCTGGCGGACATGGACCAGGTGGAGTTGTCCGTATCGGTATAGCCTCCTGACATGTCCGGCACGGAACTCCACGAGTGCCTGGCGGACGAGCTGAAGCTGAGAACAGGCCACCGGAAGGACCCTGTGGCCCTGAGGGAAGCTTCCGAGGACATCAGGTCGGCGGAAGAGATGTCCATCTGGGGTGAATTCTCCATGGCCAGGCTCACCCAGCCGGCCAGATCCAGCGAGAGGGAATCGGCCTGGACCGTCAGAGCAGCCGCCGCGAAGGGCAGCAGAACAGCTGTCATCCTCATAATGTAAGCTCCGTTTCCATCATGCCGCCGGGGCGAACATGACCGGCAGCGAAATGAGCAGTATTCCCAGAATATATACGGAGAACACGAGCCTGATCCCCCAGGACCTGTTCCTTTCCAGCATGGCCGAAAGTCCGGCGCCCCATATGGTGAGGCACGCAATTGAGGGAATGTCCACGCTCTCCAGGAACCTGAACATGAAGACGTGGATCCTGGTTGGATCCACTGTGTCCACCGGTACGAATATCGACAGGTTCAGCCGGGTGGCCGGGGAGAGCTCCATAACTGTCACCAGCAACGTCAGGACTGCGACGATGAGCATGTAGGCGGACTGGGACAGGATCGAGGATGTCAGATAATCGGTGAGCCTGCCCACTTTCCTGCCCTCCACGGCGTAGACGACGCCGAAGGCCGTAAGGGCTGCCAGCAGACCTATTACGCCACGTTCCACCAGTCTTGCCATGGGAAGGTTCCCGGCCATCTCCCTGATCTCGACGAGTTCCCCTGCCACGACACTGTCCGCGGCGGTCTGCGCCATGCCTTCCTCCATGAGCTCCGGGACTCTTTCGGAAATCCATTGCGCCTCGAATTCCTCCCAATCCACCAGAAGAGCGGGGATGTACCCCGCCACCGAGATGACCAGTACGGACGCGATGATGGCCAGTCCCGCAGCCCTTGTGTCCAGAAGGAGCCGATACGCCCTGACCGGGTTCCAGAACTGGGTAAAGACCGCAAGCAGGGATTTGACATCTCTGCCGCAGGCTTTCATCTGCCGCTTCTCTCCGCCATGGCTTCCCTGTAGACCTCCTCGTAGGCTCCGACCCTGCTGTCCCAAGAATTGTCGCGTTCCATGCACTTCTTCACCAGCCAGGCCCATCTGTTCCTTCTATTATACAAATCGACGGCCCGCCGGAAGGTTTTCAGCAGATGATCAGGGTCAGGCTTGCGAAAAACGAACCCGCAACCTCCCTGGTCTACATCATCCACGGTATCCGCCAGCCCCCCGGTCCTTCGGACCAGTGGGACTGCCCCGTACCTCATGCCTATCATCTGGGCGAGTCCGCACGGCTCGAACCTGCTTGGCATGACAAGAACGTCGCTGCCGGCGAAGATCTTCCTGGCCATGGTATCGTCGTACCTGATAATGGCCGAGATCTTTCCGGGATACTTCTTCTGCAGTCCCGCCAGAGTCTTTTCGTAGGAACTCTCGCCGGTCCCGAGGACCACGAAGCCCATTCCCTCGCGGACCAGGACCTCCATCACCGGGAACAGGATGTCCAGCCCCTTCTGCCCGGTGAGCCTGGAGACGACCCCGGCGACGATACCGCCGCCAGCCTGGCCGGTGACTCTCAGCAGGTCTCTTCGGCACTCCTTCCGCCGGGAGATCGACCCGGCTGAATAGGAAGCCGCCAGAGCCGGGTCGGACGACGGATTCCAGTTGAGGCTGTCGATGCCGTTCACGATCCCTGAAAGCGCATTCGAACGCTGGACCAGCACACCATCCAGCCCCTCGCCGTACCCGGGGGTCTGTATCTCGCGGGCGTAGGTCCGGCTCACGGTGGTTATCCTGTCCGCGCAGAGAATACCGCCCTTGAGAAAGCTGAACGTACCGTAGAATTCCAGCCCCTGCATCGTGAAGAGGGACCATGGAAGACAGGTGCAGCCGTAGTCATCCCGGGGGAAGTTGCCCTGGTAGTGGAGGTTGTGAATGGTGAGGACAACGGCGGGACGGATGCTGTTACGGAGATAGACGGGGACCAGTCCTGTCTGCCAGTCGTGGCAGTGGATCAGCTCCGGGGGCTCCGGCAGACTCTCGCACAGCGCGACTACGGCCCTGCAGAAGAAGGCGAACCTGGCCGCGTTGTCCGGGTAGGCGCTTCCCGGATCAGGCCCGTAGATCCCCTTCCGGTCGAAGTGCTCGTCCCTGCTCACCAGGTATACAGGGAAACCGCCCAGGGGATGTACCGAACGCGCCACACCGAATTGCTCACCCGCGAAGGTGGTGAAGCGGTGGCTCATCCACTCCGGATCGTCCGAGCCTCTTATGCATCCGTAGAAGGGCATGACCAGGCTCACCTGGTGGCCCGACTGCGCCAGCGCGGCGGGCAGGGAACCCGCAACCCCGGCCAGACCTCCGGTACTTGCGTAGGGGTGGGCTTCCGAAGCGGCAAAGAGTATTCTCATGTTCTCCTCCGCGCCTTCATCAGCTTCAGTATAACGAATGCACAGACGCAGAGCCCCAGCAGGACCCATATCCATATCTCGAACTGGCGCATGAAGGCTTCAGCGGTAACAAGGTTGTGCCCGAACACCGACCCCGCAAGTGACAGTATCAGGTACCATGCCGCCGCACTGAAGGCGATGGGTAACACGGCGAGGGCGAATCTCATGCCGGAGGTTCCGGCTATCAGTACCAGCAGTGACCGGAGACCGGGAACGAACCTGCTGGCTGAAAGGATCACGGGGCCGTGCTCCGCCACCAGGTCCTTCGCCCTGTTGATCCTCTCCGGTTCGACCCTGCGCTTGAGCCAGCCGTCCACTATCATCCTGCCGGGCCGGTGGCCCAGGTAGAAGAGGATGCAGCTGGCCAGGAAGCATCCGGCAGCTCCATAGACGGCGGCAATGACCAGGGACAGTCCACCTGAGAGGGCCCATCCTGAAATAACTATGAAAAGTATATCCCCGGGGATCGGAGGGAAAAGGGTTTCGATGAAGGCCAGAAGACCAAGGGCCGGTCCGGCCCATCCTCCGGGAGGATGAGTTGAAAGGTACTCCAGAACGCTCTCTATCAAGGAGGGCCGTCACTCCCCTGCCCGTTGACGGGCAACCCTGCTGATGACGGCGACGACCATGCATCCAAGGCCCCTGCCTCTGCCTATGTCCCCCAGGGTGTTGGTTGTGGTGCCCTTGACCCAGATCCTTTCGGGCGGGATACCCAGGATACCGGCGATCCTTTCCATCATCATTTCCCGCAGCTGGGATATTCGCGGGAAATCAGCCATGACCGTTATATCCAGCTGAGATACTTCCCACCCCCTGGACCTCACCATCGATGCGACCCGTTTGAGGATGACACCGCTGTCTGCATTCTCCCATTCACTATCCCCGGGAGGAAAATGGACCCCTATATCGCCAAGCCTGGAAGCCGACAGAAGGGCGTCGGCAACGGCATGCAGCACCGCGTCACCGTCGGAGTGACCATCCAGCCCCGACCCGCCCTCGATCCTGCAGCCGCCAAGCATGAGGGGGATGCCTTCCCTGAAGGGATGAAAATCCAGCCCTATGCCGGTCCTGCTCTCCGCGTCGATCCCGGACAGGGACCGGAGCAGATCCAGGTCTTCAGGGTCCGTCAGCTTGATGTTCATTGGATCACCCCTAACCGCCAGAACGGTCATTCCCGCGGATTCCATGGCGGCGCTCTCATCCGTGACCTCTCCGGAACTCCGGAGCACTCCGAGCAGCTGCTCCAGCCGGAACCCCTGGGGCGTCTGGCTTAGCACCAGATCCTTCCTTGGAACCGTGGAAAGGACGCTTGACGCATCCGATACTCTCTTGACAGTATCACGCACGGGAACCACGGGAACCGCCGCCCCGGCACTGAAAACCCCCCGCATCACCCTTTCTATGAGGGCGGGAGTGACCAGGGGCCTTGCAGCGTCATGTATCAGAACATGGCTTGAACGCCTCAGGGCATTCAGCCCGGCCAACACGGAATCCTGGCGCCTCGGTCCTCCCGGTGCGGTCCTGATCCCCCTCGGTGGTTTCCACCAGGGCTTCCAGTCCTTTTCATCGGGGGGCGTGACCACGATCAGCTCCGATACGGAACCCAGGCTCAGGAAGGCGTCCACCGACCAGTCCACGACAATCTTTCCAGCGAGGGCGACGAACTGCTTGGGAATTCTTGACCCGAACCTCGTGCCGGACCCGGCCGCCACGATCACCGCTCCCCAGTTATCATCCTTCATTTCCCGCCTGTGGGATGGCATTCCCCGTCAGCTGCCGTTCCCGTTCCCTTCCTTGCGGAGCCTGGCGAACACCATTGTCCCGCCTGACGACCTGAACGTGGTATGGGCTTCCACATCGACAGTGCTGCCGATCATCTCCTCGGACTCCTCCACCACTATCATGGTCCCGTCCTCGGTGAAACCCACGGCCTGCTTGGCATTCCTGCCCTTCCTCAGCAGGCGCAGGGAGACTATCTCGCCCGGGAGTATCACAGGCCTTGCCGCGGGGCCCACCTCGTCGAGATTGATGACATGGTTGCCCTCCTTGATGGCGATATCCAGCAGATCATCATCGCTGCTGATGAGAGATGCGCGTTCCTTGCGAAGAAACTCCAGCATGCGGAAACGCTCACGGTCCGGCTTGCCGAAATCACGGAGCTGGATCCCGCCGGAATTGCCGGCGGCCTCCTCCAGCCTCTCCAGTGTCTCCATGCCCCTCCTGCCCCTGCCTCTCTCTATGATGTCCTCGGAATCGATCATGTCCTCCAGGCGGGTCTTCAGGGACTGGGAGAGTATGAAAGGGCCCCTTATCAGCCCTGCTATGACCATGTCGGCCACTCTGCCGTCGACCATGGCTGAGATGTCCACCAGCAGAGGGGTCGCCGATGCGGTCTCGTTCTTCTCGGCGCCGTCCATCAGACCCAGTTTCTTCCCCTTGGTGAAGGCCACATGAGCGAATACATAGGAAAGCGCGAAAGGCACCATCACCAGCGGGGTGACCCCCGAACCGGATGCGGGCAGGTTGGCCAGCTTCAGGGCCAGCAGGATAAGCACCCCTGCCACGAGACCCACCACAGCGCCCACCGTGGCATATATGAGCTCGTCAGCGGGGATCTTGACAAATGCCATCTGCAGAATGACGGCCATCACTCCGATGCCGAGACCCGTGAGACCGTACCATGGGGAGGGGGAAAAACCTTCGAATGCGAATGTCCCCAGCAGGCCGAGAACAAGAATGAAAAGTACGCGTACTTCCCAGCCCGAAATTTTCATAACCAGCTTCCTCCTTTTTCTTTCTTTTCGGAGAGAAGGTTCTCGATCGAATCGTACAAATTTACAAAACCTTCAGCTCCGTCACCGGACCTGTCAGCGTCATCGGCTGCTCCGGCAAGTACTGAAAATCCCAGGCTCAGAGATTCCCGAAGCCTGAGGTCGAAATGTGTCACCGGTCTGAGTTCGCCGCCCAGGCCTATCTCACTGCTCACGGCGACGCCTTCCCTGACCGGTTTCTCGAATCTGCTTGAAGCCACGGCCAGACATACTCCCAGATCTGCTCCGGGATCCGTCAGGCTGGCTCCTCCAGCAACGTTTACATATACATCCTGGTTGCCCAGGTCCATGCCGCACCTTTTCTCAAGGACCGCCAGCAGCATAGGGAGCCGTCGGGAGTCCATTCCGTTCACGCTTCTCTGAGGGTATCCGTACCTGGTGGTGCTGGTCAGGGCCTGCACCTCCACCAGGAATGGCCTGGTACCCTCCATGACCGCGGTTATGACCGTTCCGCTCCGACCCGCGTTCTCCCTTCTGAGAAAATAGGCGGAGACCTCGCTTACGCTCTTGAGGCCCTCGGACGTCATCTCGAAAACCCCCAGCTCATTCGTGGAACCGAAACGGTTCTTTGCCGCCCTCAGGAGCCTGTAGACCCTGTCACCCTCACCCTCGAAGTATATGACGGAGTCAACCAGATGTTCCAGCACCTTGGGACCGGCCAGGGAGCCGGCCTTGGTCACATGCCCTACTATGAAAGCCGTGATCCCCCTGCCCTTGCACATCCTTATCAGCTCGGAAGTGCAATGCCTCACCTGCGATACGGAGCCTGGTGAAGAGGAAAGGTCGGGAGAGAAAAGGGTCTGTATGGAATCCACCACCAGGGTCGAGCAGCCGGTCCTCTCCAGACCGGACAGGACAGTGTCCAGATCCGTTGCGGCAAGCACGTTCACGGCTTCCCTCACGGAGTTCGTCCTTCTGGCCCTTCCGGCCACCTGCTCCGGCGATTCCTCGCCGGTGGCGTACAGTATGCTCTCACCCAGGTCCGCCAGCCTGGCCGACAGCTGCAGCATCAGGGTGCTCTTTCCGATTCCCGGCTCACCACCGATGAGGTTCACCGATCCCTTGAGCACTCCTCCGCCCATGACCCTGTCCAGTTCCTGTATCCCTGAGCTGATCCTCTCCCCCGTCAGCTGCGGGATCCTGTCCAGAGGCACAGGGGACGGTATCTCAAGGGGAGAATCCTTGCGCAGACCACCCGGGGGTTTTGAGACCACTTCCTCCACCATGGTGTTCCATGCTCCGCAGTGGGGGCACTTCCCGGACCATCCGGCGGCGTCGCCGCCGCACTCGCTGCAGAAGAAAACGGTCCTCTTCCTTGCCAAACTATACCCTACAGCTCATCTTCGTCGGGCTCATCCGGGAGAAACCTGGTGATGTCGGCCCTGAACTTCAGCCTGATGGTGCCCAGAGGACCGTTCCTCTGTTTGCCGATCTTCAGTATGGTGTCGCGGTTCCAGTAATCTATCCCACCACCCATTTCATCTTCGCTCTCATCGTGGAACTGGGGCTGGTGGAGGAACATGACCAGATCGGCATCCTGTTCTATGGCCCCGCTCTCCCTGAGATCGCTGAGCTGAGGGGGGCCGCTTCGCCTCGTGGCCATCCTGCTCAGCTGGGAGAGGGCCATCACAGGCAGACCCATCTCCTTTGCCAGAGCCTTCAGGTCGCCCGAGATCCTGGCTATTTCCTGCTGCCTGTTCTCCGCCTTGCCTTCCCCCCGCATAAGCTGAAGGTAATCCACGAAAACCATGCAGAGGTCCTCCCTGCGCTTGAGGCTCCGCACCTTGGCCCTGACCTCCATTGAGCCGATACCGGCCTTGTCGTCGATGAAGATCTTCATCCTCTGAAGCCGGTCCGCGGCTTCCTGCAGGTCGTACATGTACTTCTGCGCCAGGGTGCCCTCGATTATCGGTTTCGTCCCGATGTGGGCGTCAGCGCACAGCATTCTGGTGGTTAGCTTCTCGTCTGACATCTCAAGGCTGAAGATCGCCACCGCCCTGTCGGTCTCCCTCGCTATGTGGGCGGCCATGTTGAGGGCCATACTGGTCTTGCCCACTCCCGGCCTTGCCGCCAGGATGATAAGCTCGCCGGGATGGAAGCCCGTGGTCATCTTGTCCAGGGCGGTAAATCCGGTCGGGAGACCGGTGACGTACCCCTTCGTGTTCCTCAGGTTCTCCAGCTCCTCGATCGCCCTGGACACGAGCTGTGAAATAGGCCTGAATTCCCCGGAGGACCGTGATTCGGTGATGGCCATTACTCTGCTGGCCGCCGAGTCCAGGATGACCTGCACCTCGTCCGTGCCTTCCAGGACCTCGTTGATGCTTTCCCTGCTCGCAGTCAGGAGCTGCCTGAGCATGGATTTGTCCCTGATTATGCGAACGTACTCCAGCACGTTGGAAAGAAGTGGTATGTCGTCGGTGAGTGAGGCCAGGTAGTCCACGCCTCCGGCCTCGTCAAGCTGCTTCTTCCGTGACAGCTCCTCGGCTACAGTAACCATGTCTATCACGCTGTTCCTGGAATCAAGCTCCCGGCAGGCCTGGAATATCATCCGGTGCTTCCTGTCGAAGAAATCCACAGTGTTGAGCGCGTCGAGGGATTCCACCGCAAGCTCCTGGTCCAGCAGCATGGCACCGAGAACGCTCTTCTCGGCGTCAAGGCTGTGGGGCGGCCTGTGACCCGTCTCTTCGGCCATCAGACCCCGCGCCCTTCCCTTGGAAGGCCGAGCTCGTCGAGAAGGACCCTCAGCATCTTCATGTCCTCCCACACCGGTCGCTTCAGTGCCTGGGTCCTGAGGAGGGCGGCGGGATGGTAAGTGGGAAGAACGGCAATATCCCCGTACCTGTGGATGGAGCCCCTGAGCTTGCTTATGCCCTCGGCGCTTCCGGTCATGGTCCTGCTGGCCGGTGCTCCAAGTGCAACTATTACGCCTGGTTCCATTATTCTTATCTGCTCCTCCAGAATCCACCAGCAGGCGGCAGCCTCATCCCCCGAAGGGGTTCTGTTGCCCGGGGGCCTGCACTTCACGATGTTGGTTATGTATATCTTTTCACGGTCGAGGTCTATGGAGGCGAGTATCCTGTCCAGCAGCTGACCCGCCTTTCCGACGAAGGGTTTCCCCTGAAGGTCTTCATTGGCTCCCGGACCCTCGCCGATGAACAGGATCCCGGCCGAAGGATCGCCGTCACCGAAAACTATGCTGTTCCTCTCCTCGCAAAGCCTGCAGCCGCGGCAGTCGCCGACCCTCTCCACGAGGGATGCGAGCCTTGATGCCACATCGCGTTCGCCTTTGGACGGCTCCCTGCCGACGGACCCGGCGCCTTCGTCTCCGGGAGTCCCGTCACCATTGAGTTCCCGTATCCACTCGGGGAGCACGAACAGTTCATCGATACCGAAGCTGGCCACTGAACGCCAGAAGGGGTCCGACCTGCCGCCCGGTCCGCAGCTCTTCCTTCCTTCACCCATCTCTTCCCGGGTCCCCCTTCAGGTACCTTCCCATGGCCGCCGCCAGCAACTGGGCAATATACCTCTTTGAGGCCTGTGCGACCTCGATGGAACGTCCATCACTGAAGATGAGCTCCCCCCGGTTCGAATCGCTCTCCATTCCGGAGCCAGGGGCATCCCCCGGATTGAGGAAGATGGCAGAGGCTCCCTTCTTATCAAGCTTGGCCAGCGCCCTGTCCCTGCCGCCCGGGCCGAATTCCAGCGCGAAGGCCAGCACCGGGCACATGTCCTGCACCTTTCCGGCCAGCGTTCCCAGAATGTCCGGGGTCGGTTCCATCTCAAGGTCAAGGGTTCCGGAACGTTCGATTTTCCCTTCCACGAACGCGGCAGGTCTGAAATCAGCGACCGCGGCGGCCATCACCAGCAGATCGGCGCCGGGCAGCCTCTTCAGCAGGACTTCCATCATCTCCTTCGCGGTCTCCACCCTCACTGTCTCAACACCTGCGGGGCAGGGACCGCACACGGGTCCGGTTACGTACAGGACCCTGGCTCCCGAATCACGGAATGCCTGCGCCAGACTCTTCCCCATGAGGCCGCTGGACCTGTTTGATACGAACCTGACACGGTCGATGGGCTCCCTTGTCGGACCGGATGCGACCACCACCGCTTTCCCCCTCCAGTGATCCAGACCCCTGAAGTCCTCCTGCGCCAGCTTCAGAGCCTCCGCTGGAAAGGTCATGTTGTCCAGCCTGAGCCCCTCACCCCTGAAGATGGATTCCACCTGGATCCTGGACCTGTCAAGGTCATCGTTCCGTATGAAGTAATCGAAGGAGCCTATCCAGCCGGTCTCCCGGACGGCTGCGGCCATTCTCCTCTCCACGACCAGGGCGTCGTCGGTGTTCCTGGAGCTGAGCCTCCTTCTGAGCACTCCGGGGTCGGGCGGAAGGATGAAGATCAGGACCGAGGATGGAAAGGACCTCTTCACCTGGAGGGCGCCCTGTACGTCTATGTCCAGGACGACGCTTCTTCCCTCTGCCATTTCGTCCATCACCCATTGACGGCTGGTGCCGTAGAGGTGTCCGTGAACCTCCGCGTGCTCCAGAAAGAAACCGTCTTCGATCCTGTCCAGGAATTCCCGCCTGTCCAGGAATAGGTAATCCGCACCGTCCCTTTCGGTACCCCTGGGAGACCGTGTGGTGGCGGACACCGAGAAGACCGCGTCGGCGAAAGTATCCACCAGATGGTGGGCCAGGGTCGTCTTTCCGGCGCCGGAGGGACCGGCAAGGACGAAGAGCAGTCCAGGCGATCTACTCAACGTTGGCTGCCTGTTCCTTGAGGGAAGCCAGGATGCTCTTCATTTCGACCACGTCCACGGCGAGTCTTGAATCATCCACCTTGGCGCCCATGGTGTTCAGTTCCCTGTGCATCTCCTGAAGGATGAAGTCAAGGCGTCTCCCCACAGGCTTCTCCTGTTCGGAGATGGTCTCAATTGCATGGTCGATATGGCTCAGGAGCCTCTGGACCTCCTCCGAGACGTCGCTTCGATCGGCCATCATGGCCAGTTCCTGCATCAGTCTGTCCCGGTCCAGCTCAATGTCCGAGGTCAGCTCCTCCACCCTTTCCCGAAGTCTCCGGAACCGTTCCTTCACAGACGCTTTCTGGAGGTCTATCACCGGCGTCGCCAGCTCCATGACGGAACGGAGCCCGCTGTGGAAGACCCCGGCAAGATCCCGGCCCTCCCTGGTCCGGCTCTCCTCAAGCTGATCAAGGGCTGACTCAACTGATGACGCCATGATACTGCGGAGCTCCTCCCGGTCGATGTTCGAGGCATCTGCCCTCTCCATGACTCCGGGAAGGCCCAGGAAGACGGATACGGGAATGTCGCCCACGGCCCCCAGTTCATTCCTGAGACGATCGGCGGCGGCGAGGTACGCCCAGGCAGTGTCAGTGTTCAGGAAAAGACCGCTTCCGTCGTCCCCGACTGATTCGAGGCGGGCTTCTATCCTTATCCTTCCCCGGCTGAACCGCTCCTGTACGGCCTTCACTATCCCCGGCTCCATCTCGGATGCCGGATCGGGGAGACTGACGGACAGGCTGAGGTTCCTGTGATTCACCGATCTCACCTCGACGGTGAGCATGAAGCCGGCCCCCCTGCCGGAAGCGCGACCGAATCCGGTCATTGATTTCATCGGGTCCCTCCCGCGTGAGGCTTTTCAGACGGCACGGTACAGTACGAATTATATTAAACATAATTGATCCTGTTCACCAGTAGCCCGGGAACGACCGGCAGCCTTCGAAGGGGGTATCCGTGGAAGGTGTCTATCTGAGCGCGCTGATACCGCTTCTGGATGACCTCATCACAGGCGGTGTGTGCCTCAGGGTAGGACAGCCTGTCAAGGAAGGTCTGGGACTGGTTTTCGACAGGGGAATGCTGGTGATCTGCGCGAGACCCGGTTCGCCCGGACTGTGGTGGGACGTGGAATCCCCCATGTCGGATACCCTCTCGCCCGCGTGGGACCAGCACATCAAAGGGGCCGAGGTCGTCGGTACTGTCCAGCAGGGGGCGGACAGGGTCCTGGAGATCCATTTCAGCAGCAGGCTCCTCTACGGGGCCTCCGATACCAGGCTCGTCTTCGAAGCCACCGGAAGGAACGCCAACCTGATCCTGCTGAGGCGGGAGGACGGGAGAATACTGGCCTGCCAGCGCAGGGTCACGTCGTCGGACAGCAGGTACCGGACCGTGGCGCCTGGACAGGTGTACGTCCCCCCTCCCCCCTCCGGACTGTCGCCGGGTTCCTGGAGCGCCGACCCCGCGTTTTCACAGGCCATCGGAAAGGACCCTTCACCCCAGGTCCTGTACCGGATGCTCGAGGGAGTGGGGCCCGTGACCGCCAGGGCGATCCTCAGGGAGGCGGTCGACCGGTCCACCGGGGTCCTTGAAGTAGTAAGAGACCTCGAGAATGCCCTGATCGAAAAGCGATTCTTCCCCTGGGAAGGTGCCGGGGGTCCGCTCCCCGTCAGGCTGGGTCCCGGAAGGCCTGTCGCAGACCCCCTTTCCCCGGGCGGAGGAGAGGACACCCGCACAATCAGGGAAGACAGGCTTGAAGTATGGAGGAGCATTCTCGGCAGCAGGCTGTCATATCAGAGGAGAAGGCTGGCCCGTCTGGAGACGGCCCTTGACGGACTGGTATCACCCGACGAGTACAGGACATGGGGCAGCCTCCTCCTTTCGGTGGAGGACGGGAAACGGAAGGGTCTTAATGAGATCAGGCTCACTGACTGGGAGGGCGTGGACCACGTCATTCCGCTGAAGCCCTTCCGCACTCTGAGGGCCGGCGCCGCAAGGTTCTTCAGGAAGGCTTCCAGCATCGGGCGCGAGAGGAAGAATCTCGAATCCCTCCGTGAGACCACCCTGAAGGAGATCGGCATGCTGGAGGGTTCCCTTGATGAATCCGGCGAGCTTGGCGTGGGGGAGCTGGAGGAGAATATCCGCGGGGATCGAATGGAACGGAAGAGGGAAAGGGATGGGAAGAACCTGCTTCAGGCCACGGAGTTGAGCGGTGGCTGGAGGTGCTTCGTGGGCAGGAACGCCAGGCAGAACGAGGATGTGACCTTCGGGATAGGCAGGCGGGGGGACCTGTGGTTCCATGCCAGGGGGATCCCCGGCGCCCATGTGGTGCTGAAACTCGACGGCAGGGCCGAGAACCCGCCGGGTAGCGTCATCAGGGAGGCGGCCGGGGAGGCAGCCCGGAGCAGCGGTGTCTCCTCGGGGGTGGTAGCTGTCGACTATACGAGAGTTCAGTATGTTAATCGAATGAAGAAGGGCAAGCCCGGTCAGGTGACCTACACGAGGGAGAAGACGATATTCGTCGACATGGACGGGAAGTCCTCCGGAACCAGATGAGTTCTCTATGGGAAGGACGATCATGAAGGACAGTTTCACACAGGAGCACATGGAGGTGTTCAAGACCGCCTACCTCTTCCAGACTCTGGACCCGGAGGAGCTGGATCTCTTCGTGAAGAAGGCCAGGTACGCGGACATGACCCCGAACAGCGTGATAATCAGGGAAGACGATCCGGGTGAGCAGCTCTTCCTCATACTGTCGGGCAAGGTCAGGGTCACCAAACGGACCTATGAAGGAATAGAGCAGATACTGGGGATACTTGAGACGGGCGACTTCTTCGGCGAGATGGTCCTTCTGGACAGGAGGAGCAGGAGCGCTTCGGTCTACGCCCATTCGAGGGTGGAGCTGGCCAAGTTCCAGCACACGGAGGTAACGTCGATCCTGAACGACAACCCCCGGATCGGTCTCAAGGTCCTCAGGGCATTCTCCGAAGTCATTTCCCTAAGGCTCAGGAACGCCAACGACAAGCTCCGCTCCCTCCCCTTCATCGAGAGGACCTTCTAGCCCCGATGGATACAGCCGTCATGCTGGACAGGGCCAGGAAGGCCCTCGAGAACTGCTACTGTCCCTATTCACGGTTCAGGGTTGCCGCCGTCCTGGAAGATGGGGACGGGATGCTTCATACTGGAGTCAACATCGAGAACGGTTCCTACGGCCTGACGATGTGCGCCGAGAGGGTCGCCCTGTTCAAGGCACTTTCCAGGGGTAAGCGGCAGTTCACCGGGCTCATGGTCTACTCCCCGGACGGAAATCCCCTGCCCTGCGGCGCCTGCAGGCAGGTTCTGGCGGAGTTCTGCAAAGGCGGCATGCCTGTGTATGCGGCCGGTGAAGACTCGATGGAGAAATTTACCCTGAAGGACCTCCTGCCCCATGCCTTCAGTATGAAGAATACCTAGTTATGGGAATGGAGCCGGAGCCACAGGGTAGACGTCCGTGATCTGAAGCGGCAACAGCTGGCATGTCCCGCTGCCTTGGCGGAGCCTGCGGTCCGATGAACGGCAAAGCTGGAACGCACAAGCCGGGTGAACGGCAGGACAGTGCGCGTTGCGGTTGTCCTGCCAGACGATCATAGCCCCGCCGCCGTTCTCTACGATCTGAGTCCGTTCATGCTTCGGCAGGGACAGCCCGGAAACTCCTTCTCCGGGACGTCATCGGACCAGTACGAATTTCACCGGCTGCACGTCTGCTCCGGACAGCCTCGCGAAGTAGACGCCGTTCGAGCAATCCCCTGCCGGTGTCCAGCAGCCGGAGGTACTCGCCACGAGTTTTCCAGCAATATCGTAGATATCTATCTTGGGTTCCGCATCCATTCCGATGACAATGAACAGGGCGATGGAGGTTACCGGATTGGCCGTGATCGAGAATGATACCGGCTGAGAGTTCGATTCCATACCGCTTTGTATCGATCCCCTGTAGACACCCGTGTTATGAGGATCGACACCCCGCATCGGCCAGTCGCGGTTGTCACTGGATACCACACCGTCGGTATCCCAGGCGTACACCCATCCATCCCATGTGGCGGCGACGATTTCGTAGAGACCGTCTCCGTCGATGTCACCCACCACTGTTCCAGAAGTGGATGCCGCACTCATGGTCTTGGGGAAGCCTGCCAGCTCGGTCCCATCGCTGGAAAGTGCATGCAGGCTGCCGCCGTCCGTGGCGAAGGAGATATCCTGATTCCCGTCGTTGTCCAGGTCGGCCACCGAAGGAAAACCCTTGGGCCAGTCCGTCACAGCCACGGGCCATCCTGCGAGTGGAGCCCCCGACGCCATGTCGATGGCCCATGCCCTGTAGTCGGAACTGAGCTGATTGTCTATGGCGAGAAGCTCCGGTGCGTCATCTCCGGTAGTGTCCCCCATTCCGAGGTAGAAGAGCTGGCTCCCGGATGAAATCGTTATGGGAAAACCCGAAACGACGGTTCCGTCATGGTGGACGGCCATGGCGTACGAAACGGAAGATACGTTGTAACCCAGGATGATCTCCAGGTCTTCATCGCCGTCCAGGTCCGCCGGTATCGGAGGCCCGAACATGAGATACCCACTGGACAGCGAGTGGATGGTGACCGGATAACCCGGCTGGTAACCTCCGACGGAGTTCAGCAGATACAGCCTGAAGTCTCCGGAAAGGAGGGTTACCGCAAAGAACTCTTCCCCGCCGTCGCCGTCCGCGTCACCGAAATAGACGTCCAGGATGTCCTCGCCGGGGTCGAGGTCAATCGTGAAGAGGATACTGCCGTCGTAATCGAGCTTCGATATCCGGTAATAGTCCCCTGTGTTGCCCAGTGTGTGAGCGGTAACGGCTTCCAGGTTCCCATCTCCGTCGGAATCGCCGAGAACGAAGGGCGATGCAAGCGCGTTGGATGACTCGTCCGGAGCTGCGAGGGGGTAGCCGGGAAGGTTGATGCCGCTCGCCGACCTTCCGTTGAAGGTCCAGAGGTGAGAACTCCCGGCATACCAGTCTCTCGTGGACCACATGATCTCAGGGGTTCCGTCTCCGTTCATGTCCCCGGCTGAAGGCCCCGGCAGCTGGCCGGTGGAAGCGTAACCCATGTAGGTCATCTCATGCGTGGGCCATCCGGGAAGAAAGCTCCCATCCCCGCCAAGCCCGAATGTCTCTCCGCCTGTGAGGAATATCTCGCACGATCCGTTGTTATCAACGTCGCATAGAACCGGTGTGTAAGGGAATCCGGCTCCGGGCGAACCAAGGTTCACAGGCCATCCTCTGTGGAGGGATGCATCCGATTCTTCGGAAGCAGAAACAGCTTCCCGGGTTCCGATGAGGAAGTCCCCCGTTTCAGGAGTTTCAATGCTGCATGCGGATGAGTTCAATACGGTCAGCGCAGTTATGAGTAACAGGCTCATCAGTTCTTCCTCCCGTTGGCTGGCATACCGTCTTGGAAATAAGATTCAAAGCATCCTGCTGTTTCACCTGTACAATGTTGTTCAAAACCGTTATCAGGTCAACACCGGAGCGGACGGTTTTCCTCGCTAACAAGGTAATCTGTCAGCGGGATCAGGATCGAAGAACAGGTCAGGATTTCATTCGAGCATCTTCCTCAGCGCCCTGAAAGTTATCAGTTCACTTATGCTCTCCACGAACCTGATGTTCTCCCTGCTGTCGCTCGCCAGTGCTCCGCGGAGCATTATTGCTGTCAGGTCGTTATCCTGTGCAGCTCTGTAGGTCGAAAGCACGCAGTACTCGGCACAGTAACCGGTAACTATGACCGTATCGACACCGAGCTTCCCCAATTCCTCTGCCAGTGATGTCCTGTTGAAGGCGTTTCCGTACTTCTTGTGGATATGCAGGTCGGAAGGCAGCACTGCCAGTTCATCGGGAACTCCGAAGTCCTCCTTGCCGGGCACCAGATCCATCTCTTCGGAAACATGATGAATACAGATGACCGGCAGGGCTTTCTCTCTGAACAGAGTTACGGTCGCATTGATGTACTCCGCGGCTTCGTTCAGGGATTGTACCGCATTCGGATTGACCTTGAAGCACGCCTTCTGCATGTCGACTATCAACAGGGCCGGTTTCATTGCTTATTCCCTTCCTGGTTTATTTAACGAATCGTCCTATTATTGACTCTAGCAACGGTCTCTAGTGATACATTAATGGCTAGTATGCAAGGGGGAGTATCCTGATGGAAGCCTCTGCCATCTATGCGTCTTCATCTCGAGTGCTATCGTGGCGGATATTACCGCGGCCTCGTATTCTGCTGCTTCCATCTCGTTCCTCCTTTTCAGTAAGCATTTCTCGAGTATGGTCCTCGACCTGGCCAGGTGCGCTGATCGGGGAGAGTTTACTGCTGCTTATGAGTGAAGAGCCATAGTGAATACTTCCCATACAGCGGTGTTTTTCGCAATATCCATATACTCCTGAAGGGAATCTGACCGCGTTTTTTGTCAAGATGGCTCAATTGTGAGCCTCCAGAGTTCTATCGATAATCGTACACCACTTTCAAACATTCTCCGGACAGTCTGGGATAGTATAACATCATTGATTCAAAGTGCTCTTTGACATAGAGAATTGTGTGCCAATGCTAAATGAAAGTTGACTCTGTATTGTAATGGAAAGTATGGTTGGTTTAAGGCACAGTATTATTGAAAGAATGACTTTGTGAATGGAGATGCTCATGAGATTCGAAGAGGCCGTTCATAACATTCATCCCTTCACTGAACTTCGAAGAATTGCGAGTGCTCACGTTGTCGACTGCAGAAATCTTAAGGAAGACGAACTTCGTTCTGCTCTTATAGCTGTGAAACCTCAATACCTTCACGAGGAAACCGTCATCGCTAAAGTCGAAGAGGTCTTTTTTGCATCTGAGAATCTAGATACACGTGTTCTATCCAGGCTGATGTTAAACGATGTCCTCATAGAGCAGTTAGGTTTCGGAGTCACAACTGATGAACTGGAAGACATTGTCATCTCCACTGAACAGGATGTTCTAAATAGATCGAATGAGGTCGAAATCCCAGATCTCGCAGGAGGTAGAAGCAGCAAGAATTTCGCCAACCTGGAGTTGTATAACTTTATTCTTACTGTTGCCTGGGAGCATAGAAATACTAAGTCACCTGACGAAGCCAACCTGTTAAGGAGACTTCGATTACGACTAGGGATAACTACAAAGCAACACCGAATACTTGAGGCAAAACTCGGTAAGTACCCGAAAGCTAATAATGAACTTCATTCTAGATCTGAAATCAGAGACGTCAGGAGGATTCTGCAACGACAGGGTTTGGTGTTCCAGATCAGGGATGACCATGGGCAGTATTTCGATGTAATTCCTGAAGAACTCGCAACTGTACTCCGGAAAATATTTTACAAGGAGATCAGACTTGATGGATATCGCATTATGCTCACCTCAAAGCCATTCAGGGGCAAGGACATAAATCAGAGGA
>JAFGPK010000094.1 GCA_016936235.1 Candidatus Fermentibacteraceae bacterium
CCTGCACTCTGGTGGTGGATATCCCCATGAAAGCCTACACCAGACCGGATACCGCTTCTGTCGTCTTTGCCGTTCTGTCCCCCGGGGATACACTGGACATTTCAGCGATTACGTGCTCCGGCTGGCTCGGATTCGACCCGGGTGTGGCCCAGGCGGGCAATACCGGGAGCTTCCGGTACAGATGGATATCTCCCGATGGGGCTTTCACCCTGCGGGGTGACACCGGGAGACTTCCGTGTGTCTGGGCTCCCGAGGCTCTGGTCGTCTACGTCATGACCTTCGCGGACACTCCCGTCCTCCTGTCCCCGGACAGTCTCTCCGTCGCCGTTGACACGCTTCCTGCCGACGGAGCCGCCGCACTGGAAATGATCGACGGTGGGTGGTTAATGGTCGACCCGTCCCGGGGACCGGCCGGAGAAGGGTCCCCGGGTTGGGTGAGGTCCGCGGATGTATCCATCACTGGCGATACGGGTTCGGTGCCTCGCCGGGGAATATCGAAAGTTCCCTGACCAGCTCCGACAGGATGACCCTGTAGGCAGGCGAGTAGCTGGTCCCGTAGACTTCGGAGTGGTGTACCGCCGGGTATCCCGAACCGTACATCTCATCCATGAACTCATCTATCCCGAGAAGCGCTTCAGGAAGAAGGTCCTCCCTCATCATGCCTGTCACCCAGCCCCTGTACTTCTCCAGTCTCGCTCCGGTGCCCGTGTGTTCCAACGATGTCCTTATGAAAGCTTCGAGAAGGCTGTCAGGATCGCCCCCTGCCGCCAGATAGGGTCTCAGATTTATCCTGGATATGAGTCCGTCATCGGAGATGACATCAAGCATGGGCTCGGGGGGACCTTTCGACAGGTTATCGATTTCACTGTACAGGCTCCTTCGAGAGGAAGCAACTCCCGCAAGCCCGTGGGAGCTGCCCATCGCAGCCTGATGGAGGAGCTTGTACAGGTCGGCGCACTGCATCAGCGGATACCTGAACAGGTGCGAACTCACTATCCGGAGAAACCTGGACTCGTTTCCGCCTCTCATCACCATCCGCCCTTCATGGACTCATTGCTCAATATACGGTTCGGGATTCTGGGCAAACAGTAGCTGAGCCCGGCAGTCCGGAGCGCTTTCAGCCTCGCTTCAGCCGGTAGGAGATCATGTCGCGGACAGTATCCATGATGACGGGGAACTTCATGCCCGAGGCCTGACCGTGAAGTCTCGGAAAGTGATGCACCGGGACCTCGACAATGCCCACGCCGAGTCTCTTCAGTTTGATCAGGATCTCGGCGTCGAGGAAGGAGCTGTCGCTGCGGATATCGATGCTGTCGAGATGGTCGCGCTGGAAAAGCTTCATCGAGCAGTTGACATCCTTGACCGAAAGACCGAACAGCATCCTCAGGATCAGTCCGTAGACCCTGTTCTGGAAATCCCTCCTGAAACCCTCGGCCCGTTCAAGCCGGTATCCCACGACACAGACGCCATCCTCCCATGAATCGAGAAGAAGCCCGAACTCGGAGAAATCGTACTGCCCGTCGCCGTCCGTATAGGTAACCAGCTCGAAGTTCCTGGCCGACTCGAACCCCGATCTGAGGGCTCCGCCGTAACCCCTGTTCACAGGGTGATGGACCACCCTGACGGTATCGTACTCCTCCGCAAGTCCGTCAGAGATTTCAGCGGTGCCATCGGGCGAACCGTCCTCGACTATCACTATCTCGTGGTCCAGCGCCAGGCTGCGGAACGTTGCGAGAGCGGATTCCACCGTGCGTCTGATGTTGCCCTCGTCGTTGTACGCAGGGCAGAAGAAAGAAACGCCGGACTTCATGGAACCTCCCCTGCAACGGAAAATATATGGAGGCTGAATATAGCTGTTGGAACCCGCGGGGCAAACAGACCGGGTCCGCGGACCGGTGACAGGCCCGAAAAAGGATTCCGATCCCGGTGCTCACGAACCGGATAGTATCGTGATAAATATATGATAGTAAATAACATAATGAATCAACACTCTGTTGCTTCTTGACATTTACCTACTGGTAAGTAGAATAGTATTTCACGTATATGTTACCACGGAGGTGTGTTTTTGAGCGAAGACAACAGGGAGAAGCTGCTTAACGCGGGGATCGACCTCCTTTCGGAGAAGACCTTCTCGGAGATATCCATGGACCAGGTAGCCGAAAGATCCGGGGTATCCAAGCCCATGATCTACTACTATTTCAACAACAAGGAGGGTTACTACAGGGGTCTTGCCGAGCATCTGCTGAAAATCGCAAGGTCCATGATGCAGAAGCTCTACGATCCCGAGATAAGCATGAGGGAGAACCTGAAAAGGTACGTCCGCTTCAGGATCGATTTCGTCGAGGAGAGCCCGGGGATCGCCAACGCATTCCTTTCCATAATAACCGACCCTAACATCGGCATGCTGATCAACGAGCTGCAGGAGGAATTCGATATCATGAGAATGGAGTTCATAGACCCGATGTTCGACAGGGCGGTGGAAAGCGGCGAGGTCACTTCGGGAGTGAACAGGATGATAGTGATGATGATGCTGAATTCCCTGCTGGTATCGTACACGGTCAAGAAGATCAACAAGCTCTGCGGTCATGATGAAATGAAGCCCGAAGAGGTGGTGGATATCATTTTCGACGGTATCGCCGCGGCTAGAGAGGATACGGAATAAAATGAGATTCTTACTGACGGTCTTTATGCTGGCTGCACTCCCCGCAGGGGCTGTGACCCTCCAGGAGGCGGTTGGGATAGCCCTCGACAGCAGGGGGGATGTGCAGTCCGCCCTCATGTCGTTCCAGAGCGCCGGCTGGGAGAGCAGGAATGCCGACCTGTGGTTCCTTCCCCAGGTCAGCGGACAGCTCGCCTTCTCGAGGAACTTCGATGTCCAGGAGCTCTCGCTACCTGGAATCGGCACAATTCCCATGGGTTCGGAGTACACGTCGCTGGCGGGAATAACGGTCAGCATCCCCATATTCGTGGCCCAGGGCCCGGCGGGTTCCAGAATGGCTTCCAGGGCCGAGGACCTTTCGATGCACCAGGCCAGGGCCGCTGAGATGGACGCCGTGGTAGAGGTCGTAAGGGCCTTCTACGGGGTCCTGCTCGCCAGTGAGATGATGGACGTGTCCCGTGAGGCCCTTGATATAGCCGAAGAAGGCTACAGACTTGCGGAGCTCAAGTACGCAGCCGGAACCATTTCCAGATTCGAGCTTCTTCAGAGCAGGGTCGCCTGGGAGAACAGACAGCCTGGTCTCATCTCGGCCGAGAACGCTCTCGAGAACTCTCTGGTCGGGTTCTCGGTCGCCCTCGGCCAGGACGGCGATGATCTTTTCCAGATCGAGGGGGACCTTGATCGACACCCTGATCTCAAGTTACCCGTGAGTCTGGAGGATGCTCGGGAGATGATGCTGGAGAACAGCCCGGACCTGCAGTCGGCCGAATACATGCAGCTGGTCGGCGAAGCCGGAGTGGACATGGCGAGAGCTTCGTTCATGCCCCAGCTGGTGTTCCAGACTGGCCTGAACTATCAGGCCGCAAGGAGCGATATGGACTTCGAGATAGACGACTACGAGAGGAACCTTACAGCTTCGGTGTCCCTCCAGGTCCCGCTGTTCAACGGTTTCTCCGACATAGCCGGTTTCAATTCAGCCAGAGCACAGCGCACTGCGGCAATGGCATCAGCCAGGAGCGTGCGTCAGTTTGCGGAGCTTTCATTGGTTTCCGCCTGGAATAACCTCCAGGCCGCGCAAGAGAGTGCCGACGCCACCTGCTCGACGGTGGAACAGGCAATGGAGGGAGTGGAGATAGCCAGGGTCTCATACGAGGCAGGCATGATCACGAGGCTTGATATGGATCAGGCTTTCCTGGCCCTCACCACGGCCAGGACCAATCACGCCAGCGCTCTTTACAGCCTGAGGATCGCCGAAGCTGAACTCATGAGATCTGTTGGAATAATGGAAGGATACATCAATGAGTAACTTCAGGAATTTTCGTCCTATTCTTCTGACCTCGGTCATTGCGGTCCTGCCCGCGGGCTGTGGTCCGGCCCCTCAATCGCCTGAGGAGAAGCCTCCCGTAAGGGTTTCCGTGGAAGTGGTCCAGCCCAGGGAGATATCAAGCATAGCCTACGCCAGCACAAGGGTCGAAGGGCTTGAAGAGGCCCTTATCTACGCGATGACGCCGGGCAAGGTGGAAGAAGTCATGGTTTCCGAGGGTGACAGTGTAACGGCGGGTCAGAGACTTGTTCGTCTGAACACTGACCAGCAGGCCGTCGCAGGCACTGCCAGCGCGGTGGCAGGCATCAGCGCCGCCCAGGCGAATGTGGACAACGCCGCCAGCAATTACGAACGGCTTCAGTCGCTCTTCGAGGTCGGCGGAGCCAGTGCCCAGCAGGTGGAGACCGCCCAGGCGGGGCTGGAAGCAGCCCAGGCTCAGCTCAGCCAGGCACGGGCCGGTTACGCGCAAGCCCTTACGGCGAGGGAGAACTCATGGATCACGGCCCCATTCGATGGACAGATCGGGAGGATATGGGCCAGGGAGGGCAATTCATCCTCAGGCACTCCTCTCGTGTCCATATCGAACAACTCGGCCATCGTGGCCAGGGTGCTTCTTCCCGAGGAGGACCTGCTCCATCTGCACTCCGGTCTTCCGGCGTACATCACCGTCAGCTCCCTTGATAACGAGTCTTTCCCCGGTATCGTCACCTCGGCATCCTCCACTGTGGACCAGGTGAGCGGCCTGGTTCCTGTGGAAGTGCGTTTCGACGAGACGAGGGGAAGGCTGCGTCCCGGAATGGCCGGCAGGGTGGCGGTACTCACCGAGACCTACGAAAACACCGTTGCCGTGTCCGAATCGGTGCTCCGCCGTACCCAGACCGGTTTTCAGGTAGTCGTGATCGAGGATGGCGCAGCGGAGGTCAGGGAAGTCCAGGTCGGCATCTCGAGCGAAGGGATGGTCCGGATAACGGACGGGCTGTATTTCGGTGACTCTCTCGTGGTGGCCGGTCAGTCCATGCTTCAGGACGGAGCCAGGGTGGAAGTGGTGGCCAGATGAGACTCCCGGAGCTGTCAGTCAGGCGAAGAGTAACATTCCTCATGCTCTTCATAGCGATATTCGGAGCCGGTCTGTTCGGGCTCACTCAGCTGGGCGTGGACATGTACCCGGATATGGAGTTCCCAATGATAATGGTGCTCAGCACCATGGAGGGAGCCGGCCCGGAGGAGATGGAGAATCTGGTGACCGATCCTCTCGAACAGGCCCTGGCAAGGGTCTCCAACGTGAAGAAGGTCACCTCAACATCCCGACCGGGCATCAGCATCGTAACGGCGGAGTTCAACTGGGGGCACAGTCTCGAGCAGGCTGAGACGGACGTCAGAAGACAGCTGGACATGTTCAAGGCCGTGCTGCCTGACGACGCCAGCGATCCTCTGATATTCGCGCTGGATCCCAGCATGCAGCCTGTCCTCTACGTGGGTTTCAGCAGTGATATCCTCAACGACTTCGACCTCAGGACGCTGATCCAGGAGGAGATCGAGCCGCTCTTCAGCCGGCTTGACGGTGTGGGGTCCGCGGTCACCGTGGGAGGCCGCGAAAGGCAGATCAACGTCAGGATACAGCCCGCCGCCATGATGGATGCAGGCATAACAGTATCGCAGGTCGTCGGAGTGCTGTCCTCGGTGCGCAACAACACTCCGGCGGGAAGGATAGACGCCGGCGGATTGAACATGAGCATAAGGATAGAGTCAGCCTTCCACAGCGTCGAGGAGATAGAGCAGCTTGTGGTAGGTATGAACGGTGGATCTCCGGTCCTCTTGCGCGACGTTGCCCTCGTGGAGGATGGCGAAGCCGAGCTGCTCCAGTATGTCAGGTTCAACGGCCAGCCTTCCATATCCATGTACATGAACAAGAGGTCGGATGCGAACACGGTGAACGTATGCACCCGTATTAGGGAGCAGCTTGATGAGATCGAGGGGAACTACCGGGGTCTGCTGACCCCCGTGATCCTCTTCGACCAGTCCGAGTTCATCGAGCAGTCCATAAACAACCTCGGCAACACAGCCATTCAGGCCAGCATACTGGCTTTCCTTGTCCTGCTCTTCTTCCTTCGGTCCTGGAGAAGTTCGTTCATAGCAGGCATAGCAATACCCATATCCGTGTTCGTCACCTTCGCCGTGATGCACTTCACCGATGTCCAGCTGAACATGATCTCCCTCGCTGGACTGGCCCTGGCAATCGGGCTTCTGGTGGACAACGCCATAGTCGTTCTGGAGAACATTTTCAGGCACAGGTCGGCGGGGGAATCCCATTTCGATGCCGCGGTGAACGGCGCCCTGGAGGTTTCCAACGCCATTACGGCATCGACACTGACTACCCTCGCCGTCTTCGTTCCGATACTGTTCGTACCCGGACTGGCAGGGCAGCTTTTCAGGGAGATGGTGCTGACCATCACATTCAGCCTGACCGTATCGCTCTTCGTCGCTCTCAGCCTTGTTCCCCTGATCTCGTCCTGGGTCAGGAAACTGGTGCCCAGGCACAGGCCGGGGAGCATCCCCGCGAGACTGGAATCAATGATAGCAAGGCTGGAGAGCGGGTACAGCAAACTTGTATCCTGGGCCGTGCGGCACAAGAAGATAGTACTGTTCTCCACCGCCGGGGCCTTCGTCCTGGCAATAGTCATGATGGGACAGCTTCCGTCGGAGTTCTTCCCTGAGTCGGACGACGGTTTTCTCATGATGGACATCGAACTGCCCATTGGGACCAGCCTGGAGACCACGAACCAGGCTGTCAGGGTCCTGGAGGACTCAATTCGGTCGATCGTGGAGCCGGAGGACCTGCTTGCCGTATTCACTACTGTGGGTGAGTCCGAAGGCGTGATGGCCATCTTCGGTTCCAGCGGTTCCAACGCAGCGATGATCCGTGTGAGGCTGACCTCCTCCAGCAGGAGGAGCACCAGCATGTTCGTGTACCAGGACAGAATACGGGAAGTGCTCAGGGGAATGCCCGGCGTCGAGTACTCGTCCGAGGCTGGAATGTCGCTGCTCGGCGGCGCCGCCATAGAGATATCGCTCTACGGTGACAATCTCGAGAGGCTCTACGAGAAGGCGGAGGAGATAAAGGAAGCCATATCGACCATAGACGGGGTCGCCGACCCTGCAACCTCCATGGAGGACCGTATCCCGGAGTATTCCTTCGCCCCTGACCCCGTAAGGATGTCGCTTCTCGGGCTGACCCAGTCCCAGCTGGCCATGGATGTCAGGTACGGTTTCCAGGGCACCAACGCCAGCGTGTACAGGGAGGATGACGAGGAGTTCAACATCAATGTCAGGCTCCCCGAGGAAATGAGGGATTCAAGAGAGGATCTGGAGTACGCGGCGGTCCTTGGAAGACCTCTGATCTCACTTGGCTCCCTGGAGCAGAGAATGATATCCAACGTGATCACCAGGACCAACCAGGCCAGGATGGTCACCATATCCTGCGGCGTTTCAGGGGAAAGGTCACTGGGAGAGGTGGCCTCCGACGTGATGGCCGCCGTCGGGAACATGGATACGTCAGGGTTCAGATACGAGATGGGAGGTGAGATGGAGGATCAGAGAGAGACCTTCATGTACCTCGGAATTGCCATTGTCGTGGCGGCTCTTCTTGTATACATGGTCATGGCGGGGCAGTTCGAGTCGTTCCTCGAGCCCTTCATCATCATCTTCACTCTTCCACTTGCGTTCATAGGTGTCGTGCTGGGGCTGTTCATTACAGCCACCCCCCTGTCGGTCATGGCGATCGTGGGAATGCTGATGCTGGCCGGGATCGTCGTGAACAACGGTATAGTGATGATCGACTACGCCAACCAGCTCAGGAAGAGGGGCAAGGACCTTGTAGAGGCTATTGTGGAAGCCTCCACCATCAGGATGAGGCCCATAATGATGACCGCAGCGACCACTGTACTGGCCATGGTGCCCCTGGCCCTCGGCCTCGGCGAGGGAGCCGAGAACTGGTCTCCCATGGCCATAACCGTCATCGGCGGGTTGTTCGTGGCCACAGTCCTCACTCTTCTGGTGGAGCCCTGTATCTATGTGATATTCGGCTGCTACAAGAGGTTCAGGAAGACCTGCGACTGAGCGCCGATGTGATCTGGCAAACAGTTCCCCGGAACCGGCGCGCCGGTTCCGGGGAACTGTCCCGACTACGGTATCGGACCTCACACGATGACCGTAGGCCTGGTCACTCCGGCCCTTATCTGAGTCCTTCCCGAGAGAAAGACTGATTCTCCCTCGGAACCCCTCAGGAATTCCGCGCATTCCCCGTCCATCCGCAGATGTCCGAACCCCGCGGTGAGAACCAGTGTGAACGGTATGTCCTCATCTCCCGTCACGGCCACCCCGAGTTCGCTTCCGGAGTAATCCAGCCAATGGGTGGCCGGTATTGAAGGAGCGATTATGCCGTTCACCCCCGACTCGGCAGCCAGCTTCAGGAATCCCGCAGTAATAGGTTCCGTCGTGAATACAATACTGCCCCTCTCCGGCTCTTCGCCTTCGATGTTCCGGATCTCCCTCAGTATGCCGCTGGTCTGTCCACCGAACCCTATGATCCCCCAGAGTCTTGAACCTCTGCCCCGCACCCGCGCCATATGGTCGGGGATGACTTCCGTTACCTCGCCGCTTACATGTGAGAGCATGCGCACGGGATCGATATCGAACTGCACGGTGACCGTACCCTTCTTCCGGTCGATGCTCCTCACGACACCGCTGGTGGGTGACGTCACCACAGCCGCCTTCCCGCTGGAGATATCCGAAGCCAGTACCTGGCCTGCCTCGACAAAATCCCCCTCTCTTCGCTTGAGGTAGCCTCCGATATGCCGCGGTTTTATGTCCAGGGGACCGGCTATGTCCACCACATGCGGCTTCCCGTCGTAGTCCTGTATCTCACGCACCACGATAAGGCCGTTCTTCTCTATCCTGGTGATCCTGCCTCTTACGGTGGAATGGAATGTGAAATCGAACCCTGTCAGCCCTTTTCTGTGGACTTCGTAAAGAGGTTCGTTCAGTCTTATTCTGTCCCCCTCTTTTACAAGCAGACCATCCCTGATCTCGTCAGGGGTCAGATGGCGGTCGTAACCCGTTATCCTGTTCAGATCGATTATGTACAGCTTGGGAGGGTTGTACCTGTTCTCCCCGAGCAGTGTGCCGGGCTGTACGCGATCCCCGGGTCTCACTTTGATCGTTCCCCTGTAAGGCAGGCGGCTCTCGATCTCCCATTCTCCGGCTTCGATCTCCCCGTGGGCGGGTCTGATCCGGCTCCTGAAGGCCGGGTAGCCGTCATGACTGAAGGCTGGTATTCCCGAACCGGAGAGGACCCTGCCGGACGCTCCTTGGTGCCGGTTACGGCAGTCTATGAGTACCGGGAGGTCAGTGAAAAGGGCGTTGTCAGCTTCGCCAAGGGATGCGCTACCCTCCAGTTCGAACTTCAGGTTGCCGCCTTTACCGATGTATTTCAGGTCTCCCCATGACATGCTGAACAGTTCTCGGCTGTCATTGTCCCTGACCGTCATCACCATGTCGCCCTCCTCGAAATCGCCGAAGGGAGCCACGACCCACCCCAGTTTCTCCAGGCACTCATCACGGAAGAGTCTCAGCGCCTCATGACTGTCGATCTCGGACAGAACTCCCAGATGGGGGCTCCTGAAATCCCGGTCAATGGCAAGACAAGTTATTCCGAAGGGTCGGAAACCCTCGGTGAGGATCCAGAAAGCCCGATCCCTCTCGGCATGGGATACCACACCCCCGGAACCTATGACGATGTCGATGTCCGACAGGTTGAATGTCCCGTTCCCGGAGGTCATGAAGGTCTCCTCGAATTCCTTCCTGTTCCTGGCCTTCATTCTGTCCAGGAAGCCGGTCCTCCTGATCTGATAGCAGGTGTCCAGATGCTCCTTCCATGAAGAATCGATCCCGCAGATGGCAGCCGCCTGCTCGACCAGAACCTCCTCGGCGCTTCCGGGCACATAGGTGGGAGCTATGGTCTTGTTGTAGATGTAATCGCGGACCTCATCCGAAGAGAAGGACGGCGGGAGGTGCTTCATGAGCATCTCGATCCCCGATCTGCGAAGGGTGTTAGCCATGGAATAGCTCATTCCGGTATTGGCCGCCACGGTCCTGTTGTAATCCCCCGTGATGCACGAGAAGATGTCCGTGGTGGCGCCGCCCATATCCATCATCAGGATGCTCTCCCCCGTATGAGCGCTGTAGAGTCGCATCATGTTTTCCACTCCCGCCGGGGTGGGAAGGATGTCCGATATGACGTATTCCTTGAGTGCCGAGTATCCGGGTGCCCTTTCCATTACGTTCTCCATGAAGAGCCTGTGAACCTCCATCCTGGCGGGTTCCATGTTCGTCTCCTCCAGGGAGGGTCGAACGTTGTCCACTATATGGACGTCGAAAACGTTCTCCAGGACCTCGCGCACAAATGACCGGGCTTCGATGTTGCCGCAGTAGACAAGGGGTATCTTCATATCCAGCCTGAACTTGGGCTGTGGATCGGAAAGAGCCAGGAGTTCGGCGAGACGGACGACCCCGGCGATGGCTCCTCCATCGGTTCCCCCTGCCAGCATTATCATGTCGGGGTGAAGGCTCTGGATAGCCTGCATCTGTTCAACGGCCTGCAGCTCGTCGTCGATGGAGATCATCCTGAGGACGACCCCGCCCGCGTTGCTGGCGGTGTTCTCCGCTATTCTCCCGGTCTCTACCGACGTGAGGCCGAAGACAAGCATCTGAAGACCACCGCCGGCGGAGCTGGTTGAGAGGTAGGGTACCGATGGCATCCCGCGTCCCCTGGAGAGTTTCTCACCTGAGATGGCTTCCAGTTTCATGATCGCTTCAGCGACGCCTATGCAGACATCCTCCCGGGGTTTCTCGACTGTGGTGGTTACATCGGCGCTTGCCTCGAACCTCAGACCGCCCCCGGGTTTCCTTGCCAGAAGGAGCGCCTTCGTGGTCGTGCTCCCGACGTCAGTAATGATCAGGAATCCGGTCCTGCGACCGCTTTCAGGCATATGACCGCTAAGTCCGTCCTGCTCCATCTTTTTCATACCTTTCATTCAGATGGTTTTCCATATGGTTAATATTCCCGGGGCGTTCGACATGTCAAATTGATGTGAATCGTCACTATTGACTGAGCGCTTGAAATAAGGCGCGTCCCTGATGTTGCGGGGGGGAAGGGTTTCTTTATATTCGTATCGATGTAACCCGCACTCTGATTATCAACCCCCCAGAAGGAGATCATTCATGGCAGTCGTATTGGACGGAACCGGCCTCACGGTGGAAAAACTCGTCAGGATAGCAAGGCACGGCGAGAAGGTTGAACTCTCGAAGGAAGCCGAGGAGAGAATAAGATTCTGTCGGGGCATGATCCAGAAGAAGCTTGATCAGAAGGAGATAATGTACAGCGTCAATACCGGCATCGGCGAGTTCTCCGAGACGCTGCTCAACGACGAGGAAGTGAAGCAGTTCCAGAAGTACCTGGTCTACAACCACGCGGCGGGGATCGGTGAACCGGCGCCTCTCGAGTACGTCCGCGGCGCCATGGCCTCCCGCATCAATGTCCATGCCAAGGGCCATTCGGCCCTTAGGCTTGAGATTACGCAGATGCTCGTGGAGATGCTCAACAGGGGCGTCACGCCCTTTGTATGCCAGAAGGGTTCCGTCGGAGCCTGCGGCGACCTCGCCCCCATGTCACAGATAGCTCTCGTTGTCATCGGTGAGGGCAGCGCCTACTACAACGGCGAGCTGCTCCCCGGAGCCGAAGCGCTGAAGAGGGCGGGGCTCAGACCGGAGGTGTTCCATGCCAGGGACGGCCTGGCCACAATCAACGGTTCCAACGTGCTCAACTCCATGAACACCATTCACCTCTACGACATGAACAGGTGGTTGAAGCAGGCGGAGATCGCCGCGGCCATGAGCCTGGAGGCGCTGATCGCCAACTTCAAGCCGTACGATGAGAAGCTTCACAGGGCCAGGGGATTCTCCGGTGCCGTCCGGACCGCCCGTTCCATGATGAAGTGTATCGAGGGCAGTGACCTTCTCAAGGGCGGAAAGAAGAAGGTGCAGGACGCCTACTCCATGCGCAGCACACCGCAGGTCATCGGAGCCGCCCACGACGCCCTGGCCTACGCCCGGAAGCAGGTCGAGATCGAACTCAATGGTGTTGGCGACAACCCGGTCTTCTTCCCGGATGAAAACCTCGTGCTCACCGGCGCCAACTTCCAGGGCTCACCGGTATCACTTCCCATGGATATGATGGGTGCCGCGATCACCATGGTCTCCGTCATGTCCGAAAGAAGGCTGAACAGGATACTGAACCCGGCCCTGTCCGTTGGTCTGACTCCCTTCCTCGCTGAAAAGCCGGGTCTCTACAGCGGGCACATGCTCAGCCAGTATACCGCCTGCATGCTCATCGTAGAGCAGAGGGCACTTTCCCTGCCCTCGTCCTGCGCTTCCATACCTGCGGCCGCCGACCAGGAGGATTTCGTAAGCATGGGCATGAACACCGCCATTCAGAACCACCAGATACTGGAGAACGCCTGCGGCATACTCGGAATAGAGTTCATAGCCGCCGCCGACGGTCTGGACCAGAGGGACCACAGGCCGGGCCGCGGAGTGCGAGCCGCCTACGATGTGATAAGAAAGCACATAACTCATCTGGGCGAGGACAGACCCCTTTATCCGGACCATACGAAAATGGCCGAAGTCATCAGATCCTGCGAGATACTGGAGGCCGTGGAGGCCGAGGTAGGCTCACTGGAATAGGAGAAGGATCATGTGCCGCATGATATCGTTGCTCACAGCGTTACTGATACTGGCTCCTTCACTTCCTGCAGTCCCCGAGGGGATCCCCATTCAGTACATGGACCCGAGGGGAAGGCTGCCGATGTCCACCGGGACAAGGCTCGAGAGCACCGAGGACAGGGGACCGTACAGCAGAACCGTGTCCCTGGATGCCGCGGGTCCCGAAGCGGACAAGGTGGTCCTTCTGGTGGAGGAAGCCCTGTACGACGATATCACGGACGCGCTGACGACTTTCAGTACCGACCTAGTGAACGAAGGGTTCACCGTGGAGATCTGGCTGATCGATGGCGGTACCGCGGCGGACATCCGCGGCGACCTCATCGCCGAGTACTCCGAAGGATTGACCGGGGCCATCTGCATAGGCGACATCCCGACAGGATGGGTGGACTGCGGAGACGGCGAATATCCTGTGGACGCATACCTCATGGACATGAACGGCACATGGACGGACAGCGATTCTGACGGTCTGTACGAATCCTACAGCGGCGGGGCTCCTGAGATATGGGTGGGGAGGCTCACGCCAACGTACCTGACATTCGGCGGCTCGGCCGTTCTTCTCAACGACTACTTCGCCAGGAACCACGCCTACAGGATTGGAGCCCTGACCCTTCCGGACAGGGCTCTGGCATACGAGGAGGCCTTCACCGGCCTCACGGGATATCTCGGGAACCTGTATTCCACCGTGGTACTCAGGAACGATCCGGTGGGCACCTGCGCCGATGATTTCAAGCAGGAACTGCTTACCGGTTACGAGTGGGTCCACCTGATCTCCCACTCCAGCCCCTGGGGAAGCAGCTTCCATACGGGAGCCCCGCCGCAGGGGGCAGGAACGCTGAACAACCTGGAGGTCCCCCCCCTTGA
>JAFGPK010000095.1 GCA_016936235.1 Candidatus Fermentibacteraceae bacterium
ATGGAAACTCACGGCCAGCCCGGAGTCCATGGTGATCCCCCGGAGCATAAAGGGCCTCATAAGGGCAAGGACGGACCAGCTGCCCGCGGACCCCCGAAGACTCCTCCAGGTGGCATCGGTGCTGGGAGAGGAGTTCAACTCTGAGGTCCTCTTCCAGGTTGCTGCGGATACCGGACTTGCGAGGGACACCCCTGGCTGTTTCGAGGAACTCCTGGCCAGGGGGTTCCTGCATACGGACAGGGAGAACCGGCTGCTGGCCGGATTCCATCACGTGCTGGCAAGGGATGCCGTCTACGAGACCATACTGAAACAGAACAGGAGGTACCTCCACTCCCTGTGCGCCCGGGTCCTGAGCCGACGCTTTGGGGAGGATCCCGGTCTTGCGGGCTCGATAACGAGGCATCATGCAGACGCAGGCGAGATAGAGATGGCCATACCCTGGGGCGTTAAGGCCCAGGACCTTGCCCTGGCCCGCTACGACATCGAAGCCGTGCTCCTGTGGGCGGAGAAGCTGGAGGACTGGATCCGGCGGAGACTGGATGATCAGGAGGATGCGAGACTGCTTGAGGGCGTGCTGCGGAAACGCCAGCTGGCCGAGGGGTTCAGGCTGGACAGCCGCCGGCAGCTGGAGACTCTGAACAGGATGAAGGACCTCATAGAGCAGTGGGACCTGAAAGACCTATGGGCCGAGTACCTGACGGCCATGGGAACCATGTGCAGGCGCACATCCGAATTCCGCCAGGCCCAGGAACACTTCGAGGGCGCCCTGGAGATATACAGGAGCTGCGGGGACAGAGTCGGCATCGCCCGGTCAGCCAGCCTTATCGCCAAGTGCAAGAGCAACCTCGGGCAGCTCAGGGAGTCGGAGGAAGACCACCTGTTCGCCGTCTCCCTCTTCAGAGAGCTGGGAGACGTGGAGAACATCGCAAGGTCGCTGTTCCGGCTTGCATCCACGATGCTCCTCATGGGCCGCTACGATGAAGGCCTGGAGATGCTGGACGAGGCCATCGTGCACGCAAGGGAGTGCGGGAACAGGGCAATAGAGGGAAACGTGTTCGGTCTTCGGGGAGTGCTGCAGCTGGAGAAGGGCCAGTATGAGGATGCTCTTATGAGCCAGGAACGCGCCCTTGCCATATCCATCGAAGTGGGAGACAAGGCCGATGAGCTGTCGGCCCTCAACAGCATAAGCTATGTGCTCTACAGGCTGGGGCGGTACGATGAATCCCGTCAGTTCGGTCTTGACAGCCTGAAAGCCAGCAGGGAGTTCAGCAACCGCAGGGCCGAGGCGAACATCCTGTGCTCCCTGGGGCTGGTGGAGCTTGCCATGGACCGCAACAAGGAAGCCCTGGACTACTTCAGCAGATCGCTGGAGATACATGAGGAGATAGGCCGGAAATTCGCCCAGGGGGCCCTTCACTGGAACCTCAGCCTCACGAACTACAACCTGTTGAACTTCCAGGAGGGGCTGGAGCATGCCCGTGAAGCCATCAGGCTCTACAGAGAGGTGGGCAACAGAGTGAGAACGGCATCCAAACTGGCCCTTTTCCCGGTATTCCTCATCGAGACGGGCAGGACAGAGGAGGCCATGGCCTGCCTGGAGGAGCGCCGAAGGGACTACGGCGACATCGATGACTTCAATATCCGCGTACAGGTCAGGTACTCCAAGGGGTGCCTGGCCCTTCACAATGAGGACCTTGAGGAGGCGGAGCGCTGCTTCGCATCAGCGATGGACATCGCCGGGGAGAACTCATCGGATGAGTACGTCGCCCTGTCCCTCCAGAACATGGGCCTTATCAGGCTCCGGCAGGGAAATACCGCCGAAGCCCTGGACTACCTGCGCAGAGGATGCGAAACCGTTGATGAAGACAGTTCTTACAGGACATTCCTGCCGGAGGCGGAGTATTTCATGATGACGGGCGAGACGGAGAAGGCTCTAGGCTTCGCCAGAAAGGCGCGGGCACGGGCGCAGGCTGCAGGCAACAAAAAGACCGTGCAGAGGTCGGACAGAATAATATCCCGCCTTCTGAACCTATCAGGGTAGATGAGTTCGTTGACCCTTCAGGCAGCCCCGAGTATTATGCGACCAGTATCCGGGATATGACAGAACTGAAAGCCGGGAAACCGCATGAACAATGGAAGCACCGGATCGGATAACGACGCCGAAATGATCCTTCCCAGCAAGGATGAGAGTCTCGAACTGCTGATGAACGCCCCGGTGGGCATCTTCACCACCAACCCCGAGGGCAGGCTCCTGTACGCCAACGAAGCCCTTGCCGGACTCTTCGGCTACGAGTCCCCCGACGACATGATCGAATCCGTCACTGATATCGGTTCGCAGCTCTACGCCAGCCCGGGGGACAGGGAGGAGTTCAGCCGCCTGATGCGCACCGAAGGCAGGGTGAAGAACCGGGAATACAAGATGACCAGGCGGGACGGCTCCCAGTTCTGGGCCTCCCTCAACGCCCGTGCAGTTGAGGGTGAGAACGGCAGGAGCATCCTGTTCCAGGGTTACTTCTCCGATGTGAGCAGCCGCAGACAGGCGGAGGACAAGTTCACCAAGATATTCATGGCCGCCCCGAACTGCATAGCCATCATCCGCCTCGACGACGGCGTCATAGCCGACGTCAACTCGGGGTTCGAGGATATCACCGGGTGGAAGCGCAGCGAAGCCATCGGCAGGAACTCCACAGAAATGGGTCTGTGGCTCGATCCCGTTGAGCTTGATTCAATGACGACTATCCTGAGAGACGGAAGCGATTTCATCAACTGGGAGTTCAAGTTCAGGAACAAGGCCGGAGACCTGCGCGACGGAGTCTATTCGGCGCGCTCCATCCTTATAGAGAACGAACAGCATTACATCCTCATCCTCCAGGATGTCACCCAGAGCAAGCGCGCCGACGAATCCCTCCGCCTGACCCAGTTCGCCATGGACCGCGCGCCGGACAGCATCCTCTGGGTCGACGACCAGGGCGGAATCATCTACGCCAACCAGGCGGCATGCTCCTCCATGGGATTCACACAGGAGGAACTGCTCAGCAAGAAGGTTTTCGAGATCGACCCGGACTTCCCCGAGGAGGGATGGGAACAGCACAAGGTGGACCTTCAGCGGATGGGGAGAATGCGATTCGAGGGCCGTCACCGGACGAAGGAAGGGGGGATATTCCCCGTAGAGGTGACCACCAACTACGTCGAGTACAAGGACAGGTTCCTGGGCATCGCCTTCGACCGAGACACCACTGAGCGCAGGAAAGCCCAGGAGGAGCAGGAACGGCTCCAGAACCGCCTGTTCCAGGCCCAGAAGATGGAGTCGCTGGGCATCCTCGCCGGGGGCGTGGCCCACGACTTCAACAACCTGCTCCAGATAATCAGCGGCAACATCGAGATGCTACTGAACGAGAAGGATCAGGATCATCCCGATGTGGAACGGCTGGAGACGGCGGCGAGATCCATAGACCGGGCCGGCGGACTGGTCCAGCAGCTCCTCCTCTTCGGACGCAAGGCCGTTGTCCAGCGCATGCCCCTCAACCTGAACCACGAAGTCAACGAGGCCCTGCAGATCCTGGAGAGAACGATCCCCAAGATGATCCGGATAAAGCGCTACCTCGCGGACGACCTCTGGCCGGTGTCGGCGGACCCGATCCAGGTGGAACAGGTCCTGCTCAACCTGGGGGCCAACTCCGTGGACGCCATGCCCGGCGGAGGAGAGCTGAAGGTTAAGACCGGCAATATCCTGCTGGACGAAGCCCATCACGGCGATATCGAGGACATCCCCAACGCCGGCTATGTGCTCCTTACGGTTTCCGACACCGGGTGCGGCATGAGCCCGGATACCCTGAACCACATGTACGATCCCTTCTTCACCACCAAGGAGGCGGGCAGGGGTACCGGACTGGGGCTGGCATCCGCATACGGCATAGTCAAGGCCCATGGCGGATACATCCGATGCCAGAGCGAACCGGGAGCCGGCACCAAGTTCAGGATATACTGGCCCGCTCTCGACCAGACCTTCCCGCTGGACTTCCCCTCCTCCCGGGACATAGCGCCGGCAGGCAGGGAGTCGATCCTGATAGTGGACGATGAACAGGAGATCCTGAGACTGACGAAGGAATACCTGGAGGCCCTGGGATACAGGATACTGACGGCGGAGGACGGCGAACACGCCCTTGAGACATTCGATCAGGAGCGGGGAAAGATCGACATTGTCCTCCTGGACCTGAACATGCCCGGCATGGGGGGGACGAAGTGCCTGAAGCAGCTGCTGGAGAAGGACCCGGAGACCAGGGTCCTGGTGGCCAGCGGGTACATGGAGGACAGCCACGCCCATGAGGCCCTGACCTCGGGCGCCATGGGCTTCATCGGGAAACCCTATCAGATGAAGGAACTGGCGGGAAAGGTGCGCGAG
>JAFGPK010000024.1 GCA_016936235.1 Candidatus Fermentibacteraceae bacterium
GCCACTACTACCTGACCTTCGGTCTCCTCATAGGCGCATGTCTGGGAGGGAACATATCTCCTGTGGGCGCAGCGGCCAATATCGTATCCGTCTCCGTCCTGAGAAAGAACGGGTTCAGTGTCTCCTTCATGCAGTTCGTAAGGGTCGGGCTGCCCTTCACCCTTGCGGCTACCGCAGCGGGAGCGGCTTTCATATGGTTCGTATGGGGACCATGATGGAATTCAAATGGGACGACAGGGAAAAGAAAACCGTTACGGAGCTTTATTCCTCCGGGGAAGAGCCTGATATCCAGAGGCTTCTTTCAGGTGACTGGAAGAACCCGTTCCTGATAATCGACACCTCGGTTCAACGTCTCTGGGACGGACGACTTCAACCCGCCATCCTGTCGGCTTCCGGTCTGTACGTCATGGAGGCGGACGAGGTTCTCAAGAATACCTTTACCCTCGCGCAGATCTGGGAAAGCATGTCCTCTGCGGGAATCACACGCGACATTCCCGTTGTGGTGATCGGAGGCGGCATCGTATGCGACATCGGTGCTCTGGCGGCATCCACTTACCTCCGTGGTATGAAGCTTATGCTCTTGCCGACGACTCTCCTGTGCATGGTGGACGCCTGCCTGGGCGGAAAGACCGGTGTTAACATGGCAGGTGCCAAGAACCAGGTCGGCACCTTCGCTCCCGCGGACAGGGTAGCCATCATGCCCTCGTTCCTCGAGACCCTTCCTGAAAGGGAGTTCCGCAGCGGGATGGCGGAAGTTGTAAAGACCGCGCTGATAGGGGACAGGGAAATCCGGGACCTGCTTCTGGGGACGGATGATGTCAGGAATTCGAACGCGAGGTTGCTGGAGATCGTTAGAAGATGTCTACTGGTGAAGGGAAGCATAGTCGAGAAGGACCTTCGGGAAGAGGGCGGAAGAATGGTCCTGAACCTTGGCCATACAATCGGGCACGCGCTGGAGAGCGCAAGCGGTTTCGGGCTTTCCCACGGCGAGGCCGTGGGCCTTGGAATGCTGGCGGAAGCGGGCATCGCCGTTGCCATGGGCGGCAACAGTGACATCCCGGATGAGATCGGGCGTCTGCTGAAGACCGTGGGGCTGCCCCTGGGACTGGACGGCGGCATCGAGAAGCATGAACTCGAATCCCTTCTCAACAGGGACAAGAAAACCAGGAGGGATGGCCGCATCTGGGCGCTTCCCTTCGACTGGTGTGACTGCAGGCTGGTCCAGCTTTCGCTGGAAGAGGAGGACAGGGTTCTTCCCGGGGTCCTGAGTCTGCTGAAGGCGTAGAACACTTGAAAAGCGTCTCCGAGGGCAGTTTCTGGGAACATCTCGAAGAGTTCAGGCGCAGGCTCTTCATTGTGCTGGGAAGCCTGACCGTATCCGTGTTGGCGGCCTTCGTGTTCAGCAGGCGGCTCATGGATATCATTATATCGAAAAGCCCGATGCATCTCAGGACCCTGGCGCCCGCCGAGGCGTTTTCAGCGCACCTGAACCTGTCCCTTGCGGCTGGCTTGATAGCTGCTTCACCTGTTTTTTTCTACCAGTTCTGGAGGTTCGTGTCCCCCGGGCTCTACAGGAGCGAGAGAAGGAAGGCCGTCAGGGCGGCTGCCGTTTGTGTGCTGCTCTTCCTTGCCGGTGCCGCCTTTGCCTGGTTCCTTATGCTGGATCCTGCCCTCGTTGTATTCAGGAGTTTCGAGACGGGGAGCATCGAGGGCAGCTGGAGCCTGGCGAACTTCATCGGCTTCCTGGGAAGGTTCGTCATGATATTCGGAACGGCTTTCCAGCTGCCGGTCCTGATACTGATGCTGGTCGGCCTCGGCGTGGTCACACCGGCAGGGCTGTCGAAGTACCGGCGGCATATAATAGTCGGGCTGCTCATGGCCGCCGCAATACTGACACCCCCCGATCCCCTGACACAGGTCATGCTGGCATTGCCCCTGTACCTGCTATTCGAGCTGAGCCTCCTGTCGGCCAGGATCGGTTACAGGAGGAAGACCGGATCATGAGTCCTTCCGAGAGCCTTCTGGAAGCCCGCCCCGTCAGCTCCTCCACCGTGGACGTGATAATACCGGTATACAACGAGGAGGCGATCCTCAGAAGCCAGCTTGAGCCCGTACTTGCCGCCCTGCCACCCGGTTTCACCCTGAAGGTCATCGAGAACGGCTCAACCGACGGAACGCCGGACATTCTGAGATCAATGTCCGCAGAGCATCCTCAGCTGGAGTTCGTGTCCCTTCCGCATCCCAACTACGGACTGGCGATGAAGACCGGTATCGCGGGTTCCGGGACGGACATCGTCATAGTGGACGATCTTGACGTCCTTGACCTGGATTTCTGGGAAAGGGGGCTGAAGCTCCTGGGTACGGGGGAGGTGGACCTTGTGCAGGGCTCGAAGGTTCTGGCTGGAAAGGACGACAGAAGGCCGTTGATGAGAAGAGCTGCAACCCTGACCCTTACCTTCCTGCTGCGGACGCTCCTTGGATACCGGGGTACCGATACCCACGGACCCAAGGTGGTTTGGAGAGAGACCATACGTGATATCCCGGAACAGTGTCGCCTCGAACTGGACATATTTCCCACCGAACTGGTGATAAGGGCTCAGAGGGCGGGAGTCAGGATCAGGGAGATACCCATACACCTGAAGGAGATAAGGGAGACACCGTTCCCGCTGTACAGGCGTGTCCCCAGGGCCCTGAGGGACATCTGGCGTCTTCACCGGACCTTGAAAAGAGGGGGTCGGATCTGACATTTTAACATTTCTTGAATCGGAGAAATTGAAAATGTTAAAATGTCAGATCCGACCCCGTTAGACGACCCCGTTAGATCAGATGGCCGTGAGCTTCAGTACCGAAACCTCGCCGTTCCCGCCGGTAACCCTGGCGAAGTAGACCCCCTGCCTGACCTCCTCTGAATCACCGAAGACGAATGAGCCGTTGAACGAGTCGGCGGCAACCAGGCTTCCGCTGATGTCGTAGATGCATATGGTGGAAGGACCTCCGAGACCGATGGCGGTTATCGTCACCTGTCCCTCGAAGGGGTTTGAAGAGGCTTCCAGACATGGGGCGACAGTCTGTCCGGAGCCCTGGATGCCCTCGGTGAGGTCTATCCGGTAGATCAGGTCTCCAATGATGTCGCTTACCCAGAGGTAGCCCTCGTCGTCAATGGTGACTCCCCGCGCCCCCGGCAGCAGGCTGCTGTCTATGTAGTCAAGCAGCTGGTTGTCAGGGTCGTAAAGCCTCATGGGCATGCTGGTCCAGTCGGTGGCCACCCAGATGTTGCCCTCCGGGGTAATGGCTATGTCCCTGCTCTGGCTCGCTCCGAGGTAGTAGGCGTAGGCATACCGGGAATAGATGCCCGGCGCGACGTAGCGGTAAGTGGTGTTCTGCGACCGTGAGCTGACGTAGAGATAGGCGGCTTCCTTTGCTGCGAGTCCCGTCACCGACGAGACAGGGTTGCCTCAACCGCCGCACATGCTGACTGCGCCCAGGTATGTTCCGGAGCAGTTGTACTTGTATACGTAACCGTATGTTGCGTTGTTCCAGGAGCCGACGTAGACGTAGTTGTTCTCCACTGCCAGCCCGGTGGCCTCGAAGCCCGTAGCGACCACGACGGGGAAGGAACCGGTGACATCCCCCGATGAGGGGTCTATCTTGTAGACGGTCTTGGTGAAAGCGTCCACCGCCCATAGAGAGCCGTCCTCCCAGCCGAGCCCCGATATGTCTCCGGAAGGGGCGTCGAAGGTTCCGACAATACTCTTGGCAGAGACGGCGGCCAGGAGAGTGATGGTCATGACAAGGGCTGATCTCATGGTTTTCCTGCTTCCCTTACGTTACATGTCAACAACATGCGATGTGCCATTCAATTGTTCGGTATCATACCGAAAACCGCCGTTCCATACAACACATCGGGTTCCTGAGGGTTCCGTTCCCGCTTGACTGCTAAACATATGTTCACTATTCTATACCACGTGGAGGAGGTGGGCTTTGGTAACCAGGTACAACGAGCCGGTAGAGATGATAGGCCATTTCTGCAGGGGGAAGGTACGCCCCTGCAGGTTCAGGTGGAACGGCCATGTCTATCACATATCCTCGGTATCCTCGCACTGGGAGACCAGGGAGGGAGCCTACCCCCTGTACCATTACGTGATACGGACAAGCGGTGAAGATGTCTACGAAGTCCACTTCGACACTTCCGATCTCTCCTGGACGCTGGACTTCCATTACTCCGAGAACGGTTAGGAGACTCCGCCATGCGGGTGATATTCCACGTAGACATGGATACCTACTTCGTATCGGTTGAACGCCTCTCCTTCCCGTGGCTGCGGGACAGGCCGGTCATAGTGGGCGGCAGGACCCTCCGCTCCGTGGTGGCATCATGCAGCTACGAGGCCAGGGAGCTGGGCGTCAGGTCCGGAATGCCCATGGTGAACGCCATGCGGCTGGCCCCGGACGCGGCGGTCATCTCCGGAAGCCATGGAAGCTACACGTCCTATACCAGGAGGATACTCGAGATTCTGCTCACCTACTCCCCGGTGGTCGATCCCGCAAGCATCGACGAGGCATTCATGGACGTCACCGGTGTCATCGGCGGGAGGCAGCCCCTGGAGCTGGCCTCGAGGATACAGCGGGATATACTTGACACCACAGGGTTGTGGGGAAGCATAGGCATGGCCGGGAACAGGTTCCTGGCCAAGATGGCCTCCGGCAGGGCCAAGCCCAGGGGGATAGCGTACCTCGGGCCGGAGGACATAGTGGATTTCCCGGTTGGGAGGATATGGGGCGTCGGCCCCGCCACCCAGAGGCGGTTCCTCAGCCTTGGAATAGAGAGGATATCCGACCTCAGGCGGTTCTCCCGCCACCAGCTGCGTGCCCTGCTGGGAAAGCACGGCGACAGCCTGTACCTCCTGTGCAGGGGCATCGATGATTCCCCCGTGATCTCCGGCGATCTTTCTCCTGACCCCCTGTCCATAAGCAACGAGCACACCTTCAGTACCGATGTGGTCGAGCCCGAGGAGTACCTTCCGGTGCTGGCCATGATGAGTCAGAAGGTTGCCAGGAGGGCCCGTGACAGGGGGCTGGCAGGAAGCACGGTAATGCTGAAGTACAGGCTGAGCAGCATGCAGCGCCGTTCCAGGGCCAGGTCGCTGCCGTACCACACCGACAGCGCCAGGACCATCTACACAGCTGCCCGCGACCTCGCCCGTACCGCCGTCAGTTCACGGATAAGGCTCATCGGCGTGTGCCTCAGCGCTCTCACAGACCAGTCCGGCCGTCAGCTGGAGATATTCGGGGGAAGGAGCGGGAAGATCGATTCCGCCATCGACCTAATCCGTCACCGCTACGGCGAGAGGTCCGTTACTTCCGGCAGGACCCTGACGCATGTGAGGTCCGCGGCTGTATGATGTGTCATGCGGCAGTTATCCAGGAGAGGAACTGAATTGACCGGGGAAATCAAAAAGAACACGCTGCGTATCGGCACCTCCGGCTACAGCTTCGCCGACTGGGTCGGTCCCTTCTACCCGAAGGGAACGGAGAAGGGGAAGATGCTTGACTACTACTGCGGCTTCTTCTCCACCGTTGAGATAAACAGTACCTATTACCGGATAATGCATCCCAGGGTGTCATGGAACATCGTGAACAAGACGCCGGAGGATTTCGATTTCATGGTGAAGCTCCATGCAAGCATGACCCATTCCAGGGACGCCACCCCTGAGCAGTGGGACCAGTACGGGAAGATGCTGGAGCCGTTCAAGGAGAGCCGAAAGCTTGCAGGGCTTCTTGCCCAGTTCCCCTATTCGTTCAAACCGTCGGAGCCGGCGGTCCGATATGTAGAGGAGCTGAACGAGCGGACGGGCAGCGTCACGCTGGCGGTGGAGTTCCGCTACGATGAATGGTACGACGAAGGCATACTCCGGAGGCTGAGCGGAGACGGAATGGCCCTGGTATCAGTGGACCTGCCCGGGCTTCCCCATCTTCCGCCACCTGTTCCGGTGGGCGGAAGCCCTTTCGGGTACTTGAGGATGCACGGCAGGAACACCGCGCGGTGGTGGGAGGGGGGACCTCTGAGGTATGATTACACCTACAGTGACCAGGAACTGGCAGCGTGGTTCCCCGCTATAGACAGACTGGGCGAGGGATCCGGAACGGTCTTCGTGATGTTCAACAACTGTCATTTCGGCCAGGCCGTGAGGGACGCCATTCGACTCAAAGAACTGTTCACGGGAGAAGAAAAATGAAAAAGACAGCCCTTTCAGCCGTTGCTTCCGCCTCGGCGGCAGCCGTCATTGCTATCTTCGCCGGATGCGGGGTGACCAGCCCCGACTTTTCGGTTGATTTCCCGTTCTATTTCCTTCAGGACGTTTCCACCAGCACCATCCCCATGCACTGCTGCTACCTGAACTCCGGCGATGACGGGATTGCGGCCACGGACAGCCTGTTCTTCATCGATTACCAGCAGGGCTACTGCGTGGCCAGGGTGGGTCTGGAAGGGTATACCGTTGAGGACGTGGGAGCCACGGCTGAAGGCGGTTACGCCATAGCCCTGTGCGGGAACCTGCTCTTCTATGTCAGTGACGGCACTTACGTGGTTCACAACCCGGTGTCGCTGGGATCCTATGGAAGGTTCCTTCTCACCGATCCCACCGGCGGCAGCTGGCACGTATACTCCGTGGGGACAGACGGCACCATAACCACCGTAAACACACAGTCCTGGGATGTCGTATCGGTTGATACGGTACCCGGGCTCGACGAACCGGTGGCGGCCGTGATTTCGGCTGACGGTTCCGCCATCTTCTTGGCTGACGGAAGCGACGACACGGTCAAGAGGATATCCACCGGAAATCTTGGAGCCGTGACCGCCGAGTGCGTGATCCCGGGCGGAACGGCGGACATGTACGCAGGACCCGGCAACCTGGTCTATGCGGCGCCGGACTCGCTGAGCCAGATATGGGGAATTGATACCGGGACCGGTCTGCACTACTCCACCTACTATATCTCCAGCCCGGCTCTATCTGTGGCTGTCACCCCTGATGACGGCTACATCTACGTTGCCCACCAGAGCAGCGGCCTCACGGTGATAAGCGCGCAGAACGGAGAAGTCGAGGGTTCCTCGTCGAGTTACGGAACCATCTACGATATGGCCGTGAACGGAAGCGGCAGCAGGGCACTGATCTGCTCCAACCTCGACAAGATCATCACACTGGAGAAGTAGGGGCCGGCTGGAACCGCCGCATGTCCTCCCGTCTTGAACTGACCTCGGCCCAGGCCAGGGTTGCCGCGCTGCGTTGCCAGCAACTGGCCGGCCCGCCGCCCCTCGGCGGGAGGGAGACGGCAGCCAGGCTTGTCGAGGACCTGGGCTACATCCAGATAGATACCATATCAGTTGTGAACAGGGCCCATCATCATACCATGTGGACCCGCATGGAGAATTACGAACCTGAGATGCTGTGCCTCCTCCAGTCCGAGGACAGAAAGGTCTTCGAGTACTGGGGGCATGCAGCATCATACCTTCCCATGAAGGATTACAGGTACTACACCCTCCAGATGCGGAACCATCGCGACCCCATGAGCAAGTGGGCGAAGGACAGACTGGGGAAGTGCGGCCATCTCATGGATGATATCCTGGAGAGGATACGCGGGGAGGGGGCTCTGGGCTCGAAGGACTTCGAATCCGCTCCCGGTGTCAGGAAGTCTCAGTGGTGGGACTGGAAACCGGCCAAGACCGTACTTGAACTCCTGTTCTGGCGGGGGGACCTCATGATAACCAGGCGGGAGAAATTTCACCGCATATACGATCTGACCGAGAGGGTTCTCCCACCGGGAACTGACACGACGGTACCCGGTACTGACGAGCTGGGGAGGTTCATGGTTTCAAAGGCGCTGAATGCTCATGGCGCAGCCACCGAGAAGTCCATCTCGGACCATATCCATGCGGCGGGCAGAAAGATCGTGCGCAGTGCTCTCGGTGGAATGACGGCGGACGGGGAGGTCCTGGCCGCCTCTGTGGACGGCGAGGACGGTTACTATGTTCTGGCTGGTTCCGAGTATCTCTTCCAGGAGCCGATCCAGTCCCCGAAAACCGTTCACATACTTTCCCCCTTCGACAACCTGATAATCGATCGCGGCAGGACGGAAAGGCTGTTCGGCTTCCGCTACGCCCTGGAATGCTATACCCCCAGGGAGAAGAGGGAGTATGGCTATTTCGTTCTCCCCGTTCTCTGGGGTGACAGGTTCGCGGCCAGGATCGATGCAAGGGCTGACAGGAAGAAGCGGGTCCTGGAGGTGCACAGCGTTCATCTGGAGGATGGAATGGGAGATGTCTGCGCCTTCCTGCCGTCCTTCGCTTCGAAGCTATGGGATTTCGCGCGCTGGAACCGATGCGGCTCCATCGATATCGGCAGGGTCCTCCCCGGGAGACTCCTGCACCAGTTGAAAAGAGAGCTGAGGAAGAGAGAACAGGAGACTCCTCATGAGTGAAATAACGGATCAGGTGAAGCGGGAGCTGAGAGAGTTCGCCGAGCCGGACAGGGCTGAGTCCCATCAGCGTTTCTTCAAGACAGGACCGGACCAGTACGGCGAGGGTGACATGTTCCTTGGGATCAGGGTCCCGAACATCAGGACCGTCGTGAAGCGTTTCCGGGGGCTGTCCACCGATGACTGCCTGGACCTGCTTTCCTCGCCCTGGCATGAGGAGAGGCTCTTCTCTCTGATGATGATGGTGGATTCCTTCAGGAGGGGCGATGAGAGTACGAGGCGGGAGATCTGCGGCCTCTACATGGAAAACACCCGCCGGATAAACAACTGGGACCTCGTAGACCTGTCCGCTCCCGGCATACCCGGAGCCTGGTTCTACGGCAGGGACAGGACCCTACTCCTGGATCTGGCCCTTTCACGCGACCTGTGGGAGAGGCGGATATCGATAATCGCCACACAGTATTTCATCGTCAGGGATGACTTTGCCGATACTCTGAGGATATCGGGAATACTGCTGAAAGATGAGCACGACCTGATACACAAGGCGGTGGGCTGGATGCTTCGGGAAGTGGGCAAGCGCGACCTCGATACCGAGGAGCGTTTTCTCAGGAAACACTACGCCGATATGCCAAGGACAATGCTCAGGTACGCCATCGAGAAATTCCCCGAGGAACGCCGGCAGATGTATCTCAGGGGAGCCATCGACTGAGATCGGCAGCGGACCGCTATGATCGCCCGGGCTTGATCCATCCCATCGACTTTGCTCAGCCTCATCGATGGCTCACAATCACATATGGTATCAGTAGGTCTTTGACGGCGGACAGGAGCGGGCATATGTTCTTTTCTGCAGAAACTGACCCGGACATGAACCGGGTACGGGACATCTACCCCGACATGCCTGTTACCTGCCGTCCGGTCAACATCACAACAGCCGAGGGGGATCACATGGACAGACTTGACGATCTGAGGGAACAGGCACGAGCCGGCGGTGGACCCGATAAGGTCGGTAAGCGTCATGAAGAAGGCAAACTCACCGCCCGCGAGCGGCTCGACCTTCTGCTTGACAAGGATTCCTTCAACGAACTGGGCATGCTGGTTACGCACACCTGCCATGATTTCGGCATGGAGGACAAGAGATTCCTCGGCGACGGTGTTGTGACAGGTTATGGCACCGTACATGGCAGGCTTGTTTACGTTATATCAGAGGATTTCACCGTCCTGGGGGGTTCCCTCTCGAAGAAGTTCGCCGAGAAGATAGCCATGACGCAGTCGCTTGCCCTGAAGAACGGCGCGCCGATGATCAACATCAAGGATTCGGGGGGAGCCCGTATCCAGGAGGGCATAGATTCCCTGGCCGGTTACGGCATGGTGTTCATGGGCAACGTGAGAGCTTCCGGCGTGATCCCCCAGATCTCGGTGATAATGGGTCCCTGCGCAGGAGGGGCCGTCTATTCGCCGGCCCTGACGGATTTCGTGTTCATGGTGGACAACAGGAGCTATATGTTCCTCACAGGTCCCGACGTGATAAAGGAGGTGACCCACGAGGATGTGACCTTCGAGGGGCTGGGAGGAGCCGCCGCCCACAATTCCAGGAGCGGTGTGGCCCACTTCAAGTGCGATTCGGAGGAGCAATCCATCGCCATGATCAGGGATCTGCTCACCTACCTTCCCCAGAACAATATGGAGGATCCCCCCGTGATGCTCCAGCAGAAGAAGGGGGGGCTTCGGAACAAGCTGGGGGCGCTGATAAAGCAGGTCAAGGGAGGCAACAGGGGAGAGGCCCTCGAAAAGGTGCTTCCGGACAATCAGTCGCTTCCCTACGATATGAAGAGGATCATAGAGGGAATAATGGATGAGGATTCCTTCCTCGAGGTCCATAAGCATTTCGCCCCCAACCTTATCGTCGGCTTCGGCCGTCTGGAAGGGATGCCCGTCGGAATAGTGGCCAACCAGCCTGCCCACCTGGCCGGTGTCCTGGATACGCTATCTTCCGCCAAGGGGGCCAGGTTCGTGCGGTTCTGCGACGCCTTCAACATACCGCTGCTGGTTCTCGAGGATGCTCCCGGATTCCTCCCCGGCGTCAGCCAGGAACACACTGGCGTCATAAAGGAGGGGGCAAAGCTACTCTACGCCTTCTGCGAGGCCACCGTCCCCAGGATAACCGTGGTGATACGCAAGGCTTACGGCGGTGCGTACATAGCGATGAACTCGAAACAGATCGGGGCCGACCTGAACTACGCGTGGCCCACGGCACAGATCGCCGTCATGGGCGCGGAAGGAGCTGTCAAGATACTGCATCGCAGGACGCTGGCGACCGCGTCCGATCCGGACCGGGAGAAGAAGAAGCTGGTGGACCAGTACAACGAGAAGTTCAATAATCCTTACATTTCCGCCAACAGGGGCTACATTGACGAGGTGATAAAGCCCTCCGAGACCAGGATCAGGCTCATCGCCGCCTTTACTTCATTGAGTACGAAACTCGAGAAAAGGATAGACCGCAAGCACGGGAACATGCCGCTATGATCGGGTTCGCCAAGATCCTGGTGGCCAACAGGGGTGAGATAGCCATCAGGATCATGCGGGCCTGCAGGGAGATGGGTATAGAATCTGTGGCGGTCTATTCCGAGATTGACAGGACCGCCAAGCATGTGCGGTACGCGGACGAAGCCTACTGCATAGGCCCGGCGTCGTCGATGGAGAGTTACCTGAGGATAGACAGGGTGATCGAGACCGCCATTCAAAGCGGATGCCAGGCGGTCCACCCCGGCTATGGATTCCTGGCGGAGAATCCCGCTCTGCCCGCAGCCTGCGTTGACGCGGGAATCACCTTCATCGGACCTTCGGCTGAGTCCATGGCTCTTCTGGGCAACAAGACCCAGGCCAGGAGAATGGCTGTCGAGGCGGAGATACCCATTGTTCCCGGAACCACCGAGCCCCTCTCGGATATTACGGAAGCCGAGGCCGTGGTCAGGGATATGGGGCTTCCGGTCCTCCTCAAGGCTGCAGGCGGCGGCGGCGGCAAGGGAGTTCGGGTAGTAAGGTCCGCGTCCCAGCTCAGGTCAAGTCTCGAGCAGGCCACGGCCGAGGCGAAGGCCGCTTTCAACAATCCTGACATCTACATAGAAAGATATCTTGAGCGGCCCAGGCATGTGGAGATACAGGTGCTCGCCGATCATCACGGCAATGTGGTGCACCTGTCTGAGAGGGAATGCTCGGTACAGAGGCGGTTCCAGAAGCTGATCGAAGAGTCGCCCAGCTGCGCGCTGGACCAGGACCTGCGGCACAGGATGGGCGAGGCCGCAAGGAGGGCCGTCCTGGCTTCGGACTACCACAATGCAGGGACCGTTGAGTTCCTGCTTGATTCCACCGGCAGTTTCTATTTCTGCGAGGTGAACGCCAGGCTCCAGGTTGAGCACCCTGTTACGGAGCTGGTTACCGGCGTGGACATAGTCAAGGAGCAGATCCTGATCGCCCAGGGGCATCCGCTGTCATTCGGCCAGGAGGACGTGGTACTCAGGGGGGCAGCCATCGAGTGCAGGATCTGCGCCGAGGATCCCGTCACCTTCCTCCCATCCACCGGGACCATCACGGAACTGGAGGAGCCCTCGGGACCCGGTGTAAGACTGGATTCAGGTATCAGCGAGGGGTACCAGGTGTCCCTGTACTACGATCCTCTCATCTCGAAGCTGCTGGTCTGGGGAAGGGACCGGGATGAGGCGCTGGCAAGGATGAAAAGGGCCCTTCAGGAGTACAGGATCAAGGGCATACACACTACCATACCGTTCCACCTCAAGGCCCTTGAGCACGGATCGTTCAGGAGCGGTCAGTACGATACCGGCATTGTACAGGAGATAGAACACCCGGAGACGGACATACACATTGAGGTCGCGGCCATCGCGGCTGCCATCGTGGCCGGCGAGGACATTGCCGTGGAGCTTGGCGGCAGGTCCGAGGAGAGCCGATGGAAAATGCTGGGGAGGGTTGGCAATGGCCTTCGTCGTTCGAAGTGGTGACCGGCAGTTCCTGGTAAGTCCCAGGCTGGTGGAGAGCGGAGAGCATGAGGACCACTACCTGGTCCTGATGGATGATATCGAGTACCGTCTCAGCGTTACGCGGATAACTCCCACTCATCTCTCGATCCTCCTTGGCAACAAGTCCTACAATGTGGAGGTTGAGAAGAGCGATAACGAGTACAGGGTGACCACCAGGGGAGAGGTCTTCTCCTTCAGGGTCCATGACGAGTATCTGCAGTCCGCCGAGGAGGAATCCGCAGGCGGTGAAGCGGTCATCACCGCTCCCATGCCCGGGCTTGTCGTCCGAGTGATGGTGAAGGAGGGCGACGAGGTCAGGGCGGGGCAGGGACTCCTCGTCCTTGAGGCCATGAAGATGCAGAACGAAATACCCTCCCCCGGCTCGGGTACCGTAAAGGAGATCCCTGTCCAGCAGGGCAGGACAGTGATGACAGGGGATGTTCTGGTAGTCATCGAGTGATCCCGCACCTGTGAATGCCATAACGGGATCAAGCCTCTTAACGCTGAATTCACGCACTGATCCAGCAGGTCTTTGACCGTGACTCTGTTCCGCTATATGTTCAGGTCCGGCAGGATATTACGGCGGCTGTCACCGAATGTCCCTCCAGTATTTCAAGGGGGTATGACGTGGAAGTAATACGTGAGAAGGACATCGTGAGGATACGGGGAATCGAGGGCTTCAGCCCTGCGGAGTACGCCAGCAGCGTCCACGGTTCCCAGGCCAGGATACTCGAAGGAATAGGAGAGCCCCTCTCGTACGATGACCTGATATGCTACAGCGGATTTGCTTTCAGGGTTGGGATCAGCGACAGGATGTGTCCCAGCGCGGCACATCCCTGCTGCGGTTACCAGTGCGTCAGAGGAAGCACGAATGCCATTCCCTGGAGGCTGGACCTGTATGAACGCCTTCCATGGGAGGATGCAAAGGACGATCCTGAAGTCTTCCGCGCGAAGGTGAACAGGGCTGTGGCCGCCAGTATAGACAGGGGCATACCAGTTCTTTACGGGGGGGAGGAGGACGGTCTCATAGTAGGGTACGCCGACGGTGGCGAACGATGGCGGTGCCTTCATCCCTATCACAAGTGGGGAGGCGAGGAGTTCTGGCACGATGAGGCGGAGGGTTTTGCCGGAGGAAGCTGGCCCTGGGCTGTCGTGATATGGCGTGAGCCAAAGCCCGAGTCGGAGTTGCTGTCGGACGGAGTGCTGCTGGAGAACGCTCTCCGGCAGGCCGTGGACATGTGGACGGCCCCGAAGCAGGAGGACCAGTACCTGTGCGGGGATTCGGCCTACAGCTTCTGGCTGGACTGGCTGGCTGGCGTGGACAGCGGCGCGGTCGGGGATCCCAGGTCGGGCATGCAGGGAAACGGCTGGTGCTACGATGTGCTGATACACAGCCGCGGCATAGCGGGTCGATGGCTCGGATGGAAGGCAGAGGAACTGGGAGGAGAAGCCGGAAGGCACCTGCATCTGGCTGCCGAACACTACGATGAGCTGGCCGGAGTGCTGTCAGAGGGGATAGAGGACGCCTGGAGCCTGGCACTTCCTCCGCAGAAATTCGATGAATGGACAACCGTCATGCGCCGGGATCAGACGGAGCGTCTTAAGAGAGCCCGTAATCATGACAGAGATGCGATATCCGCGATTCAGGGGGCACTTGAACTCATCTGAGACACTGCGGTAACGGGATCAGTTGACATCCCCCAGATAGGCGGGGCCTTCGTATTCCCCTGACATTACAGCGGGGAGTATCCCGGCCAGAATGGAAGGGTATATCCTTATTCTCCCGAGTGCTTCCGGGCTGACCCACTCTATTCCCGTCTGCCATGGATCAGGCACCCGCTGAACATCTTTCCGGTGAACGGGTCTGGCCAGGAATACAAGCTCCGTCTGGTGGACATCACCCTCCCACTCTGCGAATTCATGGTTGGCCCCGATGTAATCCCTGGCCAGTATCAGTCTGCCCGGCTCGATGACCCAGCCGGTCTCTTCCAGGACTTCGCGGCATAGAGCTTCCGTGAGGGTCTCTCCGAACCTCTGACCGCCTCCGGGGAGAAGGTAGAAATCCCCCTGCCGGTCACGGTTCACCGTGAGGAGCAGTCTTCCCTCCATTACGATAATGGCCTTGCAGGAGTTGCGTTTCCTGCCCCTGCCATCGGTTTCGAATGGCTCAGACATCTCAGACGGACAGACCCAGCCGAAGGTACAGTTCCCAGATGGCCTGGCCGGCGAAGACTGCAAGGACGGACCCCAGGGCAAGAAAAGGCCCGAACGGGAGTGGTATCCTCCTGTTCCTGCCGGCTATGATCACGGCGATCCCCGTAAGGGCTCCCGTGAGGAAGGAAAGGAACAGGGCCACGGCCGTGAGGGAGGGCCCCAGGAAGGCGCCGATCATCCCCGCCAGCTTGATGTCTCCCCAGCCCATGCCCCCCTGGAAATCCCTGGATTCATCCTCGTGTCCCTCGGGAGCGATGGTGTAGCCCGGCTTTCCTCTCAGGAGGATCCCGGCCACGGTCCTTATCAGGAAGAACACGAGAAAGGCTGCCGCTGCGGTGATGAGGTGAGGCAGGAGGTCACCGGTTCCCGGCGCCAGGGTGAAGAGCAGTCCGGCCGCGATCCCTCCGATGCTCACGCTGTCTAGTATTATCCAGTGATCGATATCGGTGAGGATGGTGCAGATCAGAAGCGAAATGAATACCGAGTGCTTCAGCCACAGCCAGGATGGACCGAACCTGAGGAACAAGCCAAGGAAGAGCAGTCCCGTGACAAGTTCCACCAGTGCGTACCTGAAGGAGAAGCTGCCGCCGCAGGACCTGCATCTGCCCCGAAGGAAGAACCAGCTCACCACAGGGATGTTGTCATGCCATTTTATCGCGGTCCCGCATGAGGTGCACCTGCTCGACGGCCTCACAATGGATTCCCCCCTGGGAACCCTCCATGCCACCACGTTGAGGAAACTACCCACGGCCGAGCCGAAAAGAAATGAGAAAAGGAGATATACAGCCCTCAAAATACCGCCCCTGATGAGAATACCTATGGAAAGAGTAAAAAATACTTGGCTATTCCGAATTGCTTTAGTATAATCCTGAGAATTCCGAGAAGGGAGTAGGTTCCCGAGTGGAGTCTGACTCTAGCAGGCCATCGCCTACGTTACCTGAACTCGGACCAAGCGAGTATACATCAAACGGAGGGAGTACTATGAAGTACGCACTTGCACTGGTTGCGCTTGTAGCTTTCGTAAGCTTCGCTGATTCCGGATCCGGTGATGCTGTCTCCATCAACGGTTATGCCAAGGCCTGGTTCTACATGAACGGCGAGGAGAACGCCGATCCCGAGAACACCTTCAGGGCCTACAACTGGACAGCCCTCAAGGGCAGGCTCAGCGAGAGCACCTATGCCTGCCTGGGCGTCAGTTACAACTCCTGGGACGCCGATGGCGACCTTACAATCTGTGACGCCTTTCTAAACATGAAGATGATGCCCGAGCTGTCCATAACAGCCGGTCAGTTCAAGATCCCCCTGGGATGGGCTTACAACTGCTCGGGTGGAAACCTCTTCTTCCTGGACAGGGCCGGCGTTGCCAGTACCCCTGAGTACGGTTACTATTCAGGCCGCGACATCGGCCTGAACCTTCACGGCCAGTTCGACATGGTGGGCGTGGACCTGGGCTACTTCAACGGCACAGGTATCCATACCGAAGCCAATGACTTAGTCACCAAGGAGATCGCTGCCAATCTAACGGTGGATGCCACCGATTGGCTCAGGATAGCCGCCGGTGTCGGCCTCATAGGCCAGCCTGACATCGAGGATTCAACAGGTACAGTAGTGATCCAGGATGAGTGGTCAGCCACAGGCATCAACGCCTACGCGCTTGCCGACTACCCAATGTCCGAGAGCGCCGAGCTCATCTTCGAGGGCGAGTTCTGGCAGTTCGGCTATGCGGGCCCCGAGGTTACAGGTGCCGAGCTGAACAGCGGAATGGACTACTACGGCATGCTTGGCGTGAACTTCATGCTTGAGGACGCCATCCTCCACTCCATCATGCCCGCGGTGCGCTACGAGACCTACAGTCCCCAGGAGATGGTGGTCACCGGCGCCGACAGGGCCGAGGACAACGTCACCATGATCGACTTCTGCGTCAACTGTTTCGTCACTCCTGCCAACACCGTCCAGATCGGCGGCAGGAACGTCAGTTACGAGGCCGACGGCATGGAGGGCTACACCGACATGTACGTGGGCTGGAGACTGAACTACTAGTCACCGGTACGGAATGACCTGATCGGCGAATTCGCCGGCATCAGGAAGCTAAAGGGGCCCGGTTCGCCGGGCCCCTTCCCTTTCGGGGGCCTTTCGGGGTCGTACGTAACTTCCGGCCGGTTACCAAAGACGATATCAGTCAATAAAACGGACTTACAAGAATATGAGAGTTCCAGGAAGCAATAGGACACCTTGAGGGTAGTCCGTTGACTGCTATATCCGTATACTCCCGGTATTGATCAGAGATGGTTTACCCGCCCCCGATGGAGGTACGACAATGAAGGCAGCGATGACCGTATTGGCTTTGATGGCACTGACCGCCGCCGCATCCGGTGAGTTTGCCACAGGCGGCTCGGACCTGTTCAGCTTCAGCGGATACAACAACTTCCGTTTTGCTGTTTGGGGCCGGGATGGCCATGATCCCGGAAACGGCTTCGACTTCTACAATCGCACAACCTGGTCGCCGGGAGTTAGTGAAACGCTCTCTGCCGTGATCTCCTTCGACACCAGGTTCGGTTTCACCTCATGGGACAGCGTTACGAGCACATACTTGTCCGATGACTACACCCTGAAACTGGTCGAGGCTTACGGTACGATCAGCTTCACACCGGAGATATCCCTCTCCGGTGGAAGGTTCAAGCTTCCCTTCGGTTTCGGCTACAATCGTCCCGGATCCAGCATGCCCTACTACGACAGGGTGATCGCGGTATCTGCACCGATCTTTGCCATGTTCGGAGGGAAGGACCTCGGCGTTATGGTGAGTACCGATTTCGGCCCGGTTGCAGTCGACCTGGCATACACCAACGGTACGGATTCGCATGCCGACACGACTGTCAGCAAGCAGTTCACTGCAAGACTCTCCGCCCGGCCTTCGGAGTGGATAGCGCTTGGAGGCGCAGTGGCCATCATAGGACAGCCGGAGATGGAGACAATTGACTCATGGTCGGCTTCCGGCCTGGATTTCTACGCCTACGGTGATTATCCCATTGCATCCGGTCTGACTGTCAACTACGAGGGTGAATACCTTGTGCTCCCCTGGCCCGGTCCTGCTCTGGACAACATGGTCAACGAGGGCGGCGGGGACTATAACTTCAGCCTTGCCTGCACCAGGGACGTGGAACTCGGTATCCTGACAGCCGTTCAACCGGCTGTGAGGTACGAGATACTCAGTCCTCCGGAACAGGTAGTCTCGGGAGATCCGGTACCAGAAACCGACATGTCCGCACTGGATTTCTGTCTCAACCTGCATACCGGAGAGATGAACACCGTCCAGATCGGTGGGAGAAACTACTCCTACGAGAACGGTGATGATGGACATACCGACATATATGTGAACTGGCGGATGCTTTTCTAGGGCAGGGGCGAATGGAGAACTCGAAGGCCGGCAGAGGCCGTAGGTACATAGATCCTGGAGTCCATCGAAGATTCGACCGGAGGAACACGGTCTTTCATCGGAGGGCCGTCTATACCGGTTTCGACAGTTACGGTCCCTCCCATTTCGACCCTGCTGATCCTGAACTCCTCGAACTGGCCGAAGCCAGGGCTTCATGGACACTTCACGATAACTACCCCGGTGCTTTTCGGGACTCCATTATCGGTGACAGAAAACTGGTCAACTCGAGGCCTCCGTTCCGGTTCGAGTTCACCAGCTCCGAAAAGGCTTCCGGCAACATAAAGGCAGTCGCTAAGCGGTTCGGGGCTTCTCTGGTGGGATTGACCAGGATCGATGGATCCTGGCTGTACAGCCGCGAACGGAGCGGAGCCCCGGTGATGCTGCCCCCAGAGGCTGCCTGGGCAGTGGTTATGGCCGTGGAGATGGACAGGGAGTGCATCTCCAGGTCCCCGGCGCTGAGCGCGGCGGCGGAATCCGGCAGGGGATACTCCAGGATGGCCGCCCTTGCGGGTGCAGTGGGCGAGTACCTGAGGCTTCTCGGCTACTACGCCAGGTCGTGCGGGAACGATACCGCCCTGAGTATTCCCATGGCGGTCGATGCAGGCCTCGGGATCATGGGCAGGAACGGTCTTCTTCTTACCAGGGAGTACGGTCCAAGGGTCAGGCTCTGCAAAGTGCTGACCGACCTCGAGCTGGTGCAGTCTTCAAACGATTATCCTGAACCGGAGGATATCTGCTCCGGCTGCACTCTCTGCGCTGAAGCATGCGAAGCAGATGCGTTGAGCACGGACGACGGGCCTTCCTGGAAAGTACTGACCGGATCCAACAATCCCGGTGTCCTGAGATGGCCCTTCGATCCGGAGAAGTGCTTCGATTTCTGGCTGCAGATAGGCAGGGACTGTTCAAACTGCATCGCCGCATGCCCTGCCGTGTCAAGATTCGCCAATCTCCAGGATTAAGATCGGATTGCACTTTCATCTTCCAATCACAGGCGAGTACTTGACACACTGTATTACTGTACTATAATAGTAATACAGTGGAAGAAGAAAGGTTCAAATGTACCATATAGACCAGAGATCGCCGGTTCCGGTATACGAGCAGCTGGCAAGGCAGATTGAACGGCATATCGTCTCGGGCGATCTGGCCGACGGACAGAAGCTGCCCTCGATCCGCGAGCTGGCATCCACTCTGAGGATAAATCCAAATACCGTGGTGAAGACATATCGCCAGCTGGAGAACGAGGGTCTCGTGTCTTCCAGGAAGGGTCTGGGGATATTCGTCAGTATTCTGGGGATGGATCTCGAAGGAAGCAGGGACAGTCTTTTTGCTGAGCTCACGGACGAATACGTCAGAAAGGCCGCGGGACTAGGCATGGAGGGTGATCAGATCGTACAGGGTCTTACCCGCAGGCTGAAGGGGGAAAACTGACATGGTAAGTATGAAAGGGATTTCATTCGCCTACGGTTCGAAGAATATCGTCAGGGATCTGGACCTGGAACTCAGTCCGGGAGAGACACTGATGATCACGGGTCCGAATGGAGTCGGCAAGAGCACGATCCTGCGGCTTCTCGCAGGTGTCTTGATCCCGTCTTCCGGATCGATCGAGTACGGTTTCCCTGAAGGTGCCGACCCCAGGTCCAGGATCGCATACCTTCCCGACAGTCTCAGCTGCTACAGGAGCATGACACCTCCGGAGGCTGCAGCTTTCCACGCAGGCATCTTCGGTACCCAGCCTTCCGGGCTCTCTATCGCCAGCAAGGCCGGTGTGGACCTGAACAGGAAGATCAGCGAGCTGTCCCTGGGTCAGAGGGTGATCGTGCAACTTTCCATAATCCTTTCGACGGGTCCTGATCTGGTCCTGATAGACGAGGTCCTTCACTCGGTCGATCCGTACCTCAGGGGGCTTCTCTTCCAGGAGCTTGTGAAAGTGATGGAAGAACGGGCTCCAACAGTGGTCATGGTCAACCTCAACTTCAGCGAGGTGGAGAACCTTGTGGACAGGGTGATCTTCATGGGCAAAGAGGGCATCAGGCTTGATGATAGTGTGGATGATCTCAAGGCAGGTGCAAGGATGATAGAGGCGGAAAGCCTGTCTGCAGGATTGCCGGTCATCATCCGCAGGGAAGTACTGGGAAGGAATCAGTTCGTGATCTACCCGTTCACCGCCGGAGAAGAGGATGTCGAGAAACCACATCCGATGGACCTCACCGAGATAATGACCGCCTTCATGGAGGCCGAATACGTTGTAGACAGTGGAACGAAGGGAGAAGAGGCATGCTGATAAAGGAAATCCGAGAGACGCTGAAGCAGACAGTATTCGTCATGTCCTTTCTCGTACTCATCCCTCTCCTGTACCTTCTCGACAGTTCCGGATACCAAAGCGGTTGGAGCTTTATGGAGTATTTGTCCAACGGTATGGACCTCTTCATCCTGATAACGGCTCTTTATCTAGCCTACAACATGTTCAGGATTGAGGAGGAACAGGATGCTGTCGAGTACCTGCTCTCACTCCCGGTGAAACGCGGCGGGTTGCTGTTGATGAAGGTCCTTCCCCGACTGTCAGCCTCACTCCTGCTCCTGGCCGTTGGCAAGTTTCTCAACTCCGTGAGCAGGGAAACGGGCTCTGTTCTGGAATCGGTTCTCATCAACTGGCATGCTAGTCTGCTGTACCTGGTATTCTTCATTCTCTTCATACAGTTGAGTGGTTTCATGCTCAATCTGATAGGCCGGCGGAGCTGGTCGGTCAGGCTCATAATGCTGTTCATGATCGTGCTGGTATGGCAGTTCATCGGCATCTCGATACCGCTGGCCGATCTTGTCCGGAAGGTATTCGGGTTGCGCGCCTCAATCGAATTATACTGGAGACTGGGAGTAAGCTGGAGGGCGATCATCGACTTCTCGGTATTCTTTGTGCTCTTATGGTACATACTCAGACCTCTGCTGGGGATATGGGACCTTAAACCCATGCGCTTTAGGGAGATCTGGTTCCAGAAGAGGGCACTGCTGCCCCTGGCGGTCTTCATCCTGCTCATGATCGGCTGCCTGGTGTCGCCCCGGTGGCACATGAACCTCTTCTACATCTGAAAGCTGGAACGGTATGACAGTCGAGACTTGCGAGGTATATTCGGCACTTATCACTGTCAATTGAAGAAGGGGATGAGATGCCAGAATACAGTCAACCGCCGGAGATGTTAATAGACGTCGACAGGGTCTACAGGGTTACCATCGAGACCGAGATCGGTGACATCGAGCTTGAGCTCTACCCCGAATACGCCCCGAAGACGGTGAACAATTTCGTCTTCCTGGCAAAGGAGGGGTTCTACGATGGTATCGTTTTCCACAGGGTGATCTCGGATTTCATGATACAAGGCGGGGATCCTACAGGCACAGGCAGAGGCGGGCCCGGTTACAGATTCGAGGACGAGTTTCAGGGCAATCCACTTAAGCATGATACAGGCGTCATCTCAATGGCCAATGCGGGACCGGATACGAATGGAAGTCAGTTCTTCATCACCCACTCACCTCAGCCCCATCTGAACGGCAGGCACACTGTCTTCGGAAAGGTCATCAGCGGCCAGGAAATAGTGGATTCCATAAGCCAGGGCGACGGGATGGTGAGGGTCACCGTTCAGGACTGATCTGAAATGCGGGCCCGGCTCCCCTGAAGTACCGGGCCGCCTCTTCAAATACGTTTTAATCAGCATTTCTTAGCTTCGGAAGTGGCCAGAAGTTACGTACGACCCCGATGGCCATTGCTTTAACCGGTTCTTAACCTATACTAAGTATAGTCCAACCAGTTGACACGAATCGAAAGGGGGTCTTGATGACCAAGAAGGAAGTATTGGAGATGGCCTCGGACCTGGGGATCAAAGGTGCGGCCAGAATGAAGAAGGCCGATGTCATAAGGGCGATACAGGCGCACGAGGGGAATTTCCCGTGCTTCGGAACCGCCGACGGACACTGCGACCAGATGGACTGCCTCTGGCGGGCTGACTGCCTGCAGACCTAGGGACCGGGTTCCTTCAGTCCAGTCCGTACATGTCCTTGAGCCTCATGGATTCCTGTATTCCCTGCTGTATCCCGTGGTTGAAGGCTTCATTGAAATCGGCTATCGCATCCTGTATCCTGCCGGCTCCCTCGTGGCAGCGGGCTCTGTTGTAGAACGCGTCACCCTTCCAGTCACGTCTCCGGTAGAAGTTGACGGCGCCTGAAAAATCCGACACCCCCTCTTCCCACTGCTCTCTGGCCATATGGATCCTGCCTCTGCTGTAGTAACCCCTGCCGTCGTTCGGCTGCAGCTCTATGGCCCTGCTGTAGCATTCCAGTGCGGTATCGTTATCGTTCATGCTGTTGCGCACATTGCCAAGGGTTACCCATGCGTCCAGGTAGCCGGGATCCATCTTCAGGGCCTCGCGGATGATGGAACTGGCCTCCTCCCTGTCGCCACCGGACAGATGTATGTAGTATCCCAGGTTGTGAAGGCTCTTGGAAGCATATCTCCACGCCCGGTCCCCGGTGAATTCCGTCTGCTCCAGGAACATGTCGGCCGCCGTCCTGAACTTCTCCACGGCTCCCGTGAGGTCGTTCTGATCCCCCATTTCGATCCCGGCGGAGAAGTAGTCGATAGCATATTCGTCGCCGTAGGCCGTCCGTCTGTCGTTCAGAGCGCTGCGGTGTCCCAGGAAATCGGCCCTCCTGAAATCGTGCTTGGACTGTTCCTCGTTGCCCAGCGCCTTGTGGCATAGGGCCCTCGAGTAGAACAGGTCGGGGGAGATGGGATCCCTGTCGATGGCAGGATCCAGCACTTCGACACCCCCACCAGGCCTGCCGCTGACGGCGAAAAGGTTCCCGAGTCGGGCGGGGTAGATGGAATTGCCGGGGTCAAGCTCCATGGCCCTTTTGAGATCCGCCTCCGCCTGTTCGTCCTGTGAGGTTATGTAATAATGCCAGCCCCGGCGGCCGTAGGCGTCGGCATGACCGGGATCCAGCTCAACAGCCCTGTTGTAGTAGATCTCAGCGTCTTCGTTGAGCTTCATGACGCTGTACTTGTCGGCGAGCTCAAGGATAGCCTGAAGAGTCTTCACCGGTGTGTCGAATCCGTCTGCCAGTGCCTGCTGAAGGTAATCAACGGCTGTCTGTGAATCGTTCTGGGCCCAGAAGTCCCTTGCCAGGGCCAGCTTCTCTCCCGCTGTCTCTATCAGCGATCCATTGTTGTAAAGGCAGTATGCCGAATAGGGATCTCCCAGTTCCGCTGCTCTCCTGTAGTCCGATTCGGCCTCATCGTACTTTCCCTGGTTGTAGCGGCAGATACCCCGCTGCTGAAAGGCCAGCTGGTGTTCGGGATCCAGTTCCACCGCCCTCGTGAACTCCGTCTCGGCTTCCTGAAGTCTGCCAAGTACATTGCTGTATACGCTGCCGAGACGGTAATGGCACTCAGAACTGTCGGGTCCGAGCTCCACCGCCTTCTCAAGATGCGCTGCGGCATCCCGGTTCCTGCCCAGCCAGTACTCGGCCCAGCCGAGGTGGGCGTAACCGTCAGGGTTCCCCGGATCGGCCTCCACGCTTTTCTCACCGTAGAACACCGCGTCGGTGTACTGGGCCTTCTGGAACATCGCATCCGAGATCATGCAATAGAGCCTGGAATGATCCCGTTCATGATCATCGGAATTGATACACTCAAGAGCCTTCTCGATCGTGTAGTCCAGAAGTCCGCGACCGCTGCCCCGAACGACGTCTTCAACCCCCATGCTTTTCCCTCCGGTTCGTGATTCCTGTTGAAGCTTTCGAAAACCGATAGCAGACTCTAAATAATCCAGGCGTTCCTGCCAAGTCGCTTCACCCTCGGTCCAGACGGCCGTGCGGCATTGCTGGAAGGATGATTTTCATTATCTTCAGTTCTTGTCACCATGGTTTTTGAAAGTGCCCCTGCGGGGGCAGCGGCAGTAATCATAGAATACTGGAGGGAAGACATGCCTGAAGAGAACAGCGGTGTTCAGGAACCTGCAGAGGAAACTCCCGACACTCCCGAGGAGAACAGACCTGCGGATGACAGCAAGCCCAATATAGGAGAGATCAGCTGCAGCAACTGCGGAGCCCCCCTCGAGTACATGCAGGGGGAGGCGGTCATCACCTGCTCGTACTGCGGCACCACTACGATGCTTGCGGATTTCAAGAACATCGTGACCGTCGAGTCACACTATCTTCTGCCTCCCAAGGTGGGGAGGGACGAGGCTATCGGTATCGCTTCGGGCTGGCTCAAGAAGGGATTCTACAAGTCCAGGGAACTTCCGAACAAGGTTCACTGGAAGCAGACCGAGGCAAGGGTTCTCCCGTACTGGGTGGTCCGCTGTACCGCCAGCACCAGCTGGAGCGGCCAGCAGGAGAGGACCCAGACGATCGGTGAGGGGAAGAACAAGACCACCAAGAAGTACTGGGAACCGGTCCAGGGGCGTTTCTCGGAGGATTACACGTGGCCGGTCTACGCCAGGGAGGATACCTCGGAGTTCTGGGGCATCCGGAACATCGAGCCCGGCATGCAGAGCGTGTTCCCCGACTGGGGCAAGTTCATCTTCAGGTTCGGAGGGTCGAAGAGGGCCTCCAACAAGAACATGCTGGAAGGCAAGGCCGACTTCTCCATCGAGGACCTCAAGAAGAACAACATGCACGAGCACATCGTAAACGGACAGATAGTCCAGGACAGGGCGGAAAACAACGCCAGGAGCAGGATAACAGAGCTTCACCACAAGCAGGCTGAGAGCAAGGCGACGAGAGTCACGGACATCGATACCACGGTGGACGTCCAGGGAGTCGATCTTGTCTACATGCCGATCTGGGAACTGGTGTACAACTACTCGGGTAAGGATTACAGGGTCCTGGTTGACGCCAGTCGCCAGGAAGTGATGTCAGGCGAGGCGCCGGTGGGCAAATGGGCCAAGGCCACGATCTTCGATATCATCTTCCTGATTCTGGCCGCTGTTTTCTTTGCCATCGGAGCCGGTTCCGATGCCGCCTGGGGTTGGGTTGCCGGTGGTATCTTCAGCGCCGGGGCCGTTGCCTATACCGTCTGGACGGCTACGATGAAGGAATGAGGCGGAAGCCTCTCAACCGCCTTTCACCAGGCTGGTCACATGATCGCTGAGTTCCGCAAGGTCCACCAGGGGTTTGAAGAAGAGCCTGCCCGATACCCCGGGTATGGACACGAGGTCTTCGGGAACGCTTGCCGCGGGTGATCCGGTGTAGATTATGTAGTGGACATCGGGCCATCTGGATATCGCAATCCTCAGGAATTCCAGACCGTCCATCCCCGGTAGCCTGAGGTCGACTATCACAGCATCGGGAAGCTCCTCGTCCATAACGGAAAGGGCTTCCTCGGCGGAGTCGACCGATCGGGTGCGGAACCCGCAGTCCTCGAAATGGTACTTGAGGCTGATCCTTATTGACTCCTCATCATCTATTATGAGGACAGACATAGCCGCACCGGGTAAGGTCCCGGAGTTCATCATGATGTCACACCCTGTCCGGCAGGATTTCAATATCCGCCATGATGTTCTTGCTGTGTTCAATATCGTATATCCTCTGATCGATGAAAAGCTTCACTATATCCGGGGAGAGCTGGGTTCCGCTGACTTCCTTCAACACCGATAGGGCGGTATCCCTGGACATCGCTCCCCTGTATGGCCTGTCCGATGTAAGCGCGTCGTAGACATCGGCCACAGACAGTATCTCGGACTCCAGAGGAACGTCATTCCCCCTCTCCAGCTCAGGGTAGCCGTTGCCGTCGTGCCACCGGTGGTGGCTCTTTACGAGGGGGAGTATCGGTTTGAAGAAATCCACGTTCTGCAGGATCCTCTCACCAATGATGGTGTGTTCCTTGATCAGGTCGTACTCCTTGCTGGTCAGCCTCCCGGGTTTGTTCAGCACCGAACTGGATATCCCTATCTTGCCTATGTCGTGGAGGAGGCTGCCAAGTCGGAGTATCTGGATGCTCTTCCTGTCAAGACCCATCCTCTTTCCGATGGCCACGCTGTATTCGCTCACCCTGAGGGAATGGCCCCTTGTATAGGGGTCCTTCGCCTCTATGGTCTGAGTCAGGATCACCACGGTGTTGTAGACGGCCCTGGAAAGAGCCCTGTTGGTGTTCTCAAGCTCCTCGGTCCTGCTCTTGACCAGGGATTCCAGGTGTTCCCGGTACATCTGGTTCTGCCGGATGAGCCTGGACCTCTCCAGCGTCTCCTCGACCCTGTGCAGAAGACCCGCCATGTCGAGCACGGGCTTTGTCAGATAATCCCATGCGCCCTTCCTGAGCGCCTTGATGGCATCCTCCAGTACATCCGTGCCGGAGACCACGATAATGGGCACGTTCTCATCGGCCCTGCTTATGTACTCTATTACCTCATGGCCGCCCATCTCGGGCATCCTCAGGTCCACAAGAACGCACTGGGGCGATTCCGAGTCGAAGAGTTCGGTACCCTGTCTGCCATTCTCAGCGAGGATGACCCGGTAGCCGCTGTCCTCCAGGTACATCTGGAAACTGGTCCTGACTGCTTCCTCATCGTCTATGACGAGGATCTTGTCATTCGTTCCCATGGTCCGTATCCGGTTCCATCGGCAGTCTGATGATGAACCTCGTGTACCTGCCGGGCACCGATTCCACCTCCAGTTCTCCCTTATGGTCCTCGCACACGATGAAATATGAGACCGAGAGCCCCAGACCGGTACCTATCCCCACGTCTTTGGTGGTGAAGAAGGGTTCGAACACCCGGGTTCGGAGTCCCTCGGGGATCCCCGGACCGTTGTCCTCTATTTCCGTCACGATATGGGGAGGTTCCATTCTGATCCTGAGGATGAAGTGCGATCTCTCAGGCCTGCCTGTCCTGAAACGGGATTCATGCATCGCCTCGGTCCCGTTCCTCAGGATGTTCAGGAACACCTGCTGTATCTTGCTCCTCTCGCAGAGAATGGAGGGTATGTCGGGATCGTATTCCCTCTCTATGTCCACGTGCTTGAAGTCGTACTTCTTCTTTAGATCGTAGTCGTTCTGCGCCAGTTCCAGGGTCCTGTCCAGAAGCTCCCTCAGATCTGTCATCGCCGGCTTGGCCTCGCTCTTCCTGGCGAAGCTGAGCATGTTCTGGACTATCATGGCGGCTCTTCTGCCCGAGTCGTGTATGAGCCTTAGCTGCCTTATGATGTTCCTTTTCTCCAGGAACTCCCTGACGGCCTCCATGGTCGTTCCTACCTCGGACGCGATCCTGTCATTGTCGGGGATGTCGCTGAGGAGCCGTCTGATTATTACCTCGGCGTTCTGCATCATTCCGGCCAGGGGATTGTTTATCTCGTGGGCCATGCCGGCTGCCAGACCTCCCACTGACAGCATCTTCTCGGACTGGACCATCATCTCCTCCATGTGGACCTTCTCGGTTACGTCGTCCAGCCTGATCACGGCTCCCTCCACATGGTCCGCAACAAGCGGATATACCGTCAGGTCCTCGTATCTGCTCTTCTCTTCCGTAGAGGTATTCTGCTTGGACTGGTACCTGACCTTTCTGGAATCGATGCTCTCCGTGATCAGCGACCTGTACCTCCCCAGCCATGGGACCACTTCGCCGAGCTCCCGTCCGAACGCGCTGTCCGAATCGATACCGGTCCTGTGCCTGGCTCCTGAATTCCACAGCGTCACCCTGCCCTCCCTGCTGACCCCTATCAGGACACTGGGCATGGAATCGATGATGTTGGCCATGTAGTTCCGAAGGCGGCTCAGTTCCATCTCCGCTTCCCTGCGTTCGGTGACGTCTATTATCTCGCCCAGGGTCCTTGGATTGCCGTCGGCATCCCTGAAATGGTCCACGTAGATCATTACGTGTCTTCTCTCGCCGTCCTTGCGATAGACGCCGATCTCGTAGTGATCCTCTATCTCCTCGCCCTGCTGTCTTCTTCTGTACCTGTCAATGACCTTATCCCTGCTCTCCTCGTCGAGGACATCCCTGAAATCCATGCCCATGATCTCATCGATCGTGTAGCCCGAGATCCTGCAGAGCTGATCATTCGAATAGATGATCCTGTAATCGGTGTCCACAAGGAATATCCCGGCTGGAGCATTCTCCACAACTGACCTGAAGAGCTTCTCGCTCTCCCTCAGGTCCGATTCCGCCTTCTTTTTCTCGGTCACATCGAAGCCGAATCCTATGATCTCCGCAATGCTGTTGTTCTCGTCCAGACGGTTTATCGAGTTCCAGGAAATGATGCGCTTCTCTCCGGTCCTGGTAGTGAGGGTCATCTCGTAGTCACGCACGTCACCTTCATCGCTGAATCTTCTGAAAAGTCTCTCCACCTGCCGGTACTCTTCACCCGGATAGAAGACCTTCCACCAGCTTCTACCCACTATCTCGCCGCTTCTGTAACCCGTGACCATTTCACCTGACGGATTGATGAAATTCGTGATGCCTTCCGGCGAGATGCCGCATACGATCGCCGGCGTACCCCTTATGATGCTGGCGGAGTAGTCCCTTTCCTCTCTCAGCGCATTCTCCGCATCGATGAGTTCGGTTATGTCTATGAAGACACCGTTGAAGACTGTCTCTTCATCGAATACTGTGGGCCTGGATATACCCTTGAGCCAGATCAGTTCTCCGGATGGTCTCAGGAATGGAGTCGTGTGTTCCCATCTCTTCTTCTCCCTGACGGCTGTTTCCACCGATTCAAGGAATGCGCCGCGGTCGCCCGGCGGTACCCTATCCACGAACCTGTCGAAGAATCCTTCCGTCTCCGGTGATATACCGAGAATGTCCGAGGCTCTCCCGCTAACGAAGTATAGCCCGTAGCGGCCCTGTGCATCGGCGTAGAACTGGTACAGGACTCCCGGGACACTGTTGGCCATGTCCCTTATCTTCTGCTCGTTCCGCTGCAGCTCCTCCTCCATAGCCTTCTGTCCGGTGATATCCCTGACAGTGGCCTGCAGGAAGGTATGGTCCTTCATCTCGACCCTGGCCAGGAGGACCGTCGCCTGGAAATCCTCCCCCGTGACTCGTCTGTGGGTCCACTGGAAGTAGTTCGAGCCCTCCTCCATGGCCTTATCTATCATCTCGCGGGCCTTTGTCTCCGAAGAAGATCCATCGGGCTGGAACTCGGGCGAGAGCCTCCAGGGTTCCATGGACGTGAATTCTTCTTCCGAGGAGACTCCGAACAGGTCCCTTATGGCCGGGTTCCCGGATGTGAACTTCCACGACGGGGGTTCCAGGGTCATGATGGCATCCTTGGACGAATCGAACAGGGTCCTGTATCTGAGCTCGGATCGAACCAGCTGCTCCTCGGAGCGCAGCTTCTCCATGGCGTAGGCCAGGTCCATGGCCACCTCCTGCAGCAACCCGCATTCCTCCTCGTCGATGGCTGCGCCGCTTGTAAGAGCGACGAACAGCACTCCCGCCGTACCGCTTTCGGACCTTATCGGGGCCACGAAGGTAGGATGGAAATCCTCTCCGTGACTGCCGAGGAATCGGCACCCGGAACACTGTTCCCGTTTTTCCCTGACGACGTATTCGCCTGTCTTGAGAACCCTGGCTATGCATTTTGGAAGCTTGTCGGAGAGCATCTCCATCTTGGGGTAGCTTCTCTCTCCAGCCTGGAAGAGCTTTCCTATGCCGGCCTCACCGTCAAGTAGAGCCACCGTGCAATCCTGATAGGACCGTGTCTCGATCAGTGTATTACAGGCCTTGCGCATCAGGTCGTCGATGCTCTGCTCCTGCACGATCAGCTGGTTCACGTTCCTGATGGCAAGCAGGAGCGAATTCAGGTGTTCGATCCTCTCCACAGCTCTTCTCTGGTCGGTCACGTCCAGCAGGACTCCGTTATAGAGAAGCTCATCATCCAGGAGTATCGGTCTGGACAGGCCCCTGAGGTAGATGATATCCCCCGTGGATTTGCGGAACCGGGTCTCGAAGCTCCAGTCGGCAACGTTGCTCACTGCCCTGTCAATCGAGGCGTAGAACCGGTCCCGGTCCTCGCTGTACGGTATCCCGCCGACGAGACTGTCGAAGAGGTTCCCGGATCCATCCAGTTTTCCGAAAACCTTTTCCAGGTCTCCGCTCACGAAATCAATGCCGTAATCCCCGGATTTGCGGATGTAGAACTGGAAGATGGCCCCGGGCATGTTCCTGGCAGCCTCCTGCAGCTTCATCTCGCTGTGCATCAGGTCCTCTTCAGCCCTCTTCCTGTCAGTGATGTCCTGCTGTATTCCCAGTATCTCCAGAGGTCTCCCGTCTTCGCCGGAGCTTATCACCTCCGGCCTCGGTGCGGCAATCCACCTGATCTCACCCGTGGGTCGGATGATCCTGAAGGTGACTGGCCTCGCCTCTTTGCCCTGCGAGACACTGCTCAGAGTTTCCTTCAGACAGTCGATATCGTCTGGATGAGTGAATTCGGTGACGAAACCTTCTATGTTCGGGTATCTCCTGTCCGGCTGGATAGCGTAGATCCCCCTGAGTTCAGGAGAAAGTGTGAATCTCCCCGTTACGGGGTGCCATTTCCAGCTGCCGATGTTGGCCAGCGAGTGTATCTGCCTGAGCTGTGCCTCGCTCTTTCTCAGGTTCTCTTCGTTCCTACCGCTTTCGACTGCATGCATCAGGAGATTCAGGATACGGTCCTGGAGAGATTCGTAGCTGTCCGCCATGGAGATGTAATCGCAGCCGAAAGTATCAAGGAAACAGGACGCGATCTCCTGTATTTCGGAGTTCAGACCTGAGGGGATCTCAAGTAGCCAGAACCTTCCGTTCAGGGGGGAGGAGTTGAAATAATCTCCCTGGACCACCACCACGCCGCGGGTATCCGAAGAGTTCCTGCCGAGGCAGGCCAGAGCCTGCTCCTGTGAATCAGCGTAAAGGATTATGGGTGAGGAGGGAAGCTCCGTGAAGGAGGGATCGATCTCCTGGAACCCTTCCGGTGATCTTTCAGCAAGCCCGAACAGCCTGATTTCCATATGTCCGCTCCTGTCAGACCCATAGAATACTCCTTCAAAAACCCGGAGTAAACAGGGGCGCACCTTGCTTCATGCACCTGTATGACCATTTCGATGAGCTATCAAGAATTAATTCGGACTATTCGTTTGAAGCTCCCGGGGGAACCGGACAGGGAACCGTTCCAGGATCTCCGGTTCCCCGTGAGCATATCCCGAGCATGGGATTCGACTGACGCTATATTATTGATATACAATATACTGAGTGCCATTTTTGTGGAATTTTTTGCGAAATTCCAGTTTCTGAAGTATTGTTGAATGGTATCAATCATCAGAGAGAACGGGGGTTTTCCCGGTGAAGCTTACCAGCAGTGCCATTACAAGGCCGGTCGCAGTTACGGTGCTCTCAATAGTCGCAGCTCTACTCGGCGCGGTGGCGGTTCTGAAGATGCCGGTGGACCTTCTGCCTTCCGTTGAGTATCCCAGGCTCACGATAGAGACCACTTACCCCTCATCCAGCCCCTACGAGGTCGAACGTCTCGTGACCGATCCCCTGGAGAATGCGGTGGCCGGGGTGAGGGGACTGCGAAGCTATACATCCAGATCCTACGGCGACAGGAGCAGGATCACACTGGAGTTCGACTGGGGCGCCCGAATGGATTTCACCCGCCTTGAAGTCAGGGAGAAGCTGGATGTAGCGGGCTGGTCGCTTCCGGATGAGGCTGGAAGACCCACCATTGTCGACTACGATCCATCCCGAAGGCCTTTCATGGAGATACTCATGACCATGGAGTCCGGCGACTGGACGGAGGTGACGGATTTTGCCAGGCGCATAGTCACCACAAGGATCGATCAGGCCGAAGGGGTGGCAGGCTGCGAGATACAGGGCGAGGCTGAACCGGCTGTCTTCGTTCGTCTCAGAGAGGGTGCCGTCGAGGAGCTTGAGCTTGACCCCAGCTTTGTTGCCCAGGCATTGCAGGGAGCGAACGTATCAATGTCCGGAGGGCTTGTGAGGGATGGTCAGAGGGAGTTCTTCCTCTCCCTGGAGGGGGAGTTCTCGACCCTGGAGGACGTGGAGAACACCGTGATCGGGATCAGGGGTACGACCCCGGTACTTCTGAGCGATGTCGCCGAGGTGTCCCTGGGTGAAAAGCCGGTGACCGAGTGGGCAAGCTTCAACGGCGACCGGTGCCTGATAATCCGGGTGCGGAAGATGGCGGAAGCCAACACCGTCGAGGTGGCCCGGGAAGTGGAAGAGCTGATTGGAGAACTGAACAACGAGTACCAGTCTCTCAGCCTCAGTATCATCCAGAATGATGCGGAGTTCATCGAGGATTCCATTGGAGAGGTCATCCAGGCCCTTGTCCTCGGGGGCATCCTGGCTTTCGGAGTGCTCTTCTTCTTCCTGAGGGACTGGAGAAGTCCTCTCATCCTCGGTCTCTCGCTTCCGCTCAGCATAGCCATCGCCCTCTTTTTCCTGTACATTTTTGGAGTCACTCTGAATATCATGTCCCTGGGAGGTCTCGCCCTGGGCACCGGTCTTCTCGTTGACAACGCCGTGGTGGTGCTGGAAGCAATCTACAGGCGGAGAGAGAGCGGGGAGAAGGCCATGGAAGGTGCCGATGCCGGAACTTCCGAAGTGGGCAAGGCGATCACCGCAAGCACCCTGACGACACTGATAGTCTTTTTCCCTGTGGTCTATATGGAGGGCATCACGAGCCAGCTGTTCAAGGACCAGGCGCTGGCGGTGGGATTCGCCCTTCTTGCCAGTCTGTTGGTCGCCGTGACCATAATTCCAGCGCTCACAGCCAGGATCAGACGGATAAAGCTGGGCACTGATGTGACCACTCGATTCAGGGAGCGCTACGCAAGTTTTCTGGAGAGGCTTCTGAAACGTCCCTTCACAATCCTTGCCGGTACCACCGTTGTCTTCCTTCTGTCCCTTGTAATAGGACTGGAGCTTCCCATGCAGCTTCTTCCCAGCACACCGGTGGACCAGCTGGAGCTATCCTACTCCGCTCCCATGGGAGCCTCCATGCAGCAGATCATAGATCTATCGGCGGAAGTCACGGGGCTGGCGGCAGAGTCGGGGGCGCAGTGGGTCTCCGGCCGGAGCGGCGTGCGCTCGGAGGAAGGCGTTGACGCGGTCCTGACGGCGTCATATCCCTCTCCTGGAGAGGCAACAGCGGCAATGCAGCCTCTGAGGAACGCCTGGAACTCCATGTTCAGCTTTCCCATGGCCGTGGAGAAGCGCGAATCGCTGCTGGGTGAGATACTGGGAGGCGGAAGTTCGTTTACCGTATACCTCGAGGGCGAGAACATCGAAGTGGACAGGCAGGCGGCGGTGGCTCTGGCGGCTATCCTTTCGGGTTACGAGGGAGTGGAATCCGCCGACATCCAGTTCCTTCCTGGCAAGCCCGAAATGGTGCTGGACCTCGACCAGGAGCTGCTCAATCTCTACGGACTGTCGGCCAATGATGTTGCGGACTTCGTTGAGAGCCTGTCCAGAGGAGTGACGGCCACCACCTATTACAGGCAGGACGAAAGAGTGGATGTCATACTGCTGGCGGGCCGGGGTGAGGGAATACCCATGGATTCCCTTCTGCAGAGGTCCATTCCCACTTCCAACGGGCTTCTGCCTCTGAGCAGGGTGGCCCGGCCTTACAGGCAGCAGACCCCGGGTTATATCGAGCACAACCAGGGCAACAGATCGGTAGGCATCAGCGTCCAGGGCTCCGGAAGCAACCTTGCCAGGATATCTAGGGAAGTCGCATTCGCTGCGGACACACTGCTTCGGGAAGTTCCTGTGCAGCTCAGGCAGGGTGACGAGATAGAGGAGATGAACCGGACCACGGCAAGCCTCGTTCTCGCAGCGCTTCTTGCCATTGGTCTTGTCTACGTGCTTCTTGCGACCCAGTTCGAGTCGTTCAGGGAGCCGTTCGTCATAATGTTCACCGTTCCCATGGGGATAATCGGGGTCGTGATTGCTCTGGCCCTCTTCGGTCAGAGCTGGAATGCCCTTTCGGGGATAGGTCTGGTAGTGCTTTCGGGAATCGTGGTGAACGACGGCATACTCCTGGTGGAGAGAATAGGGCAGCTGCGCAGGGAGGGTATGGAAAGGCATGACGCAATCATTCAGGCAGGCCGGGACCGATTCAGGCCTGTTCTGATGACCACGGTGACCACCGTTCTGGGCCTTCTTCCCATGGCCATCGGCTTCGGTTCCGGCGCCAGCCTCCGCCAGCCCCTGGCCATTGCCGTCATCGGAGGCATCACCATCGCCACCGCACTGACGCTTGTGCTGGTCCCCATACTCTACAAGGTGCTCTCCGGAAAGAAGGACACTGTTGTCGATGGTTGATCTGGTTCTCCGCAGACCCCGGGGAACTGCCGTTATCTTCGCGGCCCTGCTGTTCCTGGCGATAGTCTCTTTCAACAGGGTTCCCATCGAGGGCACCCCGGATGCCACACTTCCCACTCTCAATGTATCCGCCTCCTGGTCCGGAGCCGACCCGGAGGCCGTGTGCGAGCAGGTCACCAGGCCCATCGAAGATGTGGCCCGCGAGGTGGAAGGCGTCGTGGAAGTCTCATCCACATCCAGGTCCGGCAGTTCCAGCGTAAGCGTCTCCTTCGAGAAGGGCACGGACATGGACGTGGCCGCTATGGAGTTGACGGAGAGGGTGTCATTCCTGAAGGACCAGCTCCCTGAGGCTGTCTTCATAGGCAGTGTCACCCAGGCGGTGCCGCGGGAGCTGACCAGCGAGGGTTTCCTCATATACGCCATTACCGGTGCTGAGCCCTCGATACTGAAGCAGATAGCCGACGATATCGTGGTGCCCAGGCTTGAGCGCATCGAGGGGGTGAGTTCGGTCATCGTGGAGGGTCTGGGGCAGCAGGAGATAGTCGTCGACGTCGATCTTGACGCCCTGAGGTCGCTGGACCTCACGCTCACCCAGGTAGCCGGAGCGGTGCGGAACGGTATCGTTGACAGGAACGCCGGTGTCGCCGTCGACTCCTCCGGGCTGGAGGCCGTGATACGTCTCTCCACTGTGCCCGGGAGTGTATCCGAGCTTAAGGACCTGGTTGTAGCGAATCGGGGCGGGCGGTTCATAAAGCTTTCGGACGTGGCCACCCGTATCCTCGTGGATTACGACACGGGAAGCGATTACATCTTCCGCTACGATGGCATGGACCAGGTGAGCCTCCAGATCGACCGGAATGCTTCCAGCAACGCCGTGAGGGTTGCGGGGAATGTGAAGGAAGAGATAGAGAGGCTTCAGCGGGAGCTTCCGCAGGGAATAGAGCTGAACCTCACTGAAGATGGTACGGAAGGTATCACTGAGGATCTGAAGAGCCTTTCGTGGCGTGCCCTGATCTCCCTGGGAGCCATCGTCCTCATCCTGCTCATGCTGAACCACAGCCCTCTTTCGACTCCCCTCATCATAAGCTCCATCCTGTTCTCCGCCGCCATGGCAGTTACAGCCGTCTACCTTGCAGGTTACAGCATCAATGTTCTTACGCTGAGTGCCCTTGCCATAGCTTTCGGCCTTCTGGTGGACGGCGCCGTGGTGGTGCTGGAATCCATAGGATATCAGAGGAGACACGGCATGGCTCCGCTGCAGGCCGCCGGGACCGGGGCCAGGGAAGTCGCACTGCCCATACTCGGAGGGATACTCACAACGATAATCGCCCTGGTGCCGATACTGTCGAGCGAAGGTATCCTCAAGCTTTACTACAAGCCCTTCACCTTCACCATCGCCGCCACGCTCACTGCCTCTTACATAATCTGCCTGACCCTCGTTCCATCCATAGCGGGCAGATGGAAATCCGACAAGTGGTACCGTGAGAAGAAGTGGGACCGGCAGCTGGCAAAGATGATCTCGGCGCTTCATCACCGCCCCCTCATCGCTGTGATACTGGCCATAATCCTGATCGGAGGCGCGGTCTACGTATTCATCGCCAAGGTGGAGAAGGGTCAGGAATGGGGTTTCAATTTCGAAGCGGATTACATAATCGTATGGCTGCAGTACCCTCCCGGAACGCCTCAGGATGTGGTTGACAATACAGCCCGGAGTTTCGAGGCGATCCTGTGCAACAGGGAAGGCATCGAATCAACCAGGACTTCAGTATATGGTGAATCCGCCAATGTTTACGCTGTGCTTACCGACGAGGCTGTGGAGTCAGGTTACGGTCTTCAGATCGAGGCCGAAGCCAGGGCCCTTGCCCCCACCATAGGCGGCACGAGGAGCGTCTATGTCCGGGGCATGAATCCGGAACCCTACTGGAGAAGCAACCAGAGCGCCGGCATGATGCAGACCATCGAGCTGCGGGGATACGATTACCAGGGACTGAAGGATATCGCCCTCGCCCTGCAGACACTCCTCGGGAAGCACCCCAGGGTCGGCGAGGTCAACATCAACTGGGATCCGAGAAGACCTGAACGGAACCAGCTCGCAGTAGTATTCGACAGACAGGAGCTGGCCGATCTGGGAGTCAATCCGTATCAGATATTCCAGGCCTTCAGGTACAACCTGTCGGGCGGATACGGGGCCGAAGTGCAGATAGGCGAAGAGAGCATGGATATGACCTTCAGGCTGGACGGAATGGAGAATCCCGAACTGTCCAGCGTTCTTGAAAGCCGGATACTCACCGCCGGGGGCACCATGGAACTGGGGGATATAGTCGAGATAGACACCCTTGATGTGCAGGGCTCTGTGGAGAGGGAGAACGGCGAGTACATAAGGACGGTGGCCTACTCTTTCATGGGAGCGGAGAGGATGGCCGCCAGGTTCAGGGTATCGCTTCTGGACAACCTTGAGCTTCCTCCGGGTTACAGGGTATACGAAGAGGAGTACATCCCCTTCTGGCTTCAGGATGAGGATACCAACCTCGACCTTATCGTTATCCTGGCCATACTGGCCGTCTTCGCCGTCACTGCCATAATATTCGAGTCCTTCACCGCGCCCCTCTATATCCTGGCTGTGATACCCATGGCCCTGGTGGGGGTCGTGGCCGGTTTCTGGCTGTTCGACAAGATATTCTCACCGCAGGCCTACGTCGGAAGCGTTTTCCTCGTCGGCATTGCGGTGAACAATTCGATACTGCTGGTTGACAGTTTCGAGAAGAAGAAGAAAGCGGGGATGGATATAAGGAGAGCCGCGGATGTGGTCGTGGCCGAAAGGCTCAGACCCATACTCCAGACCAGCGCCACCACCATCCTGGGGCTGCTGCCCCTGGTGCTCTGGCCCATGCAGCAGACCAACGATCTCTGGGAGAACCTCTCCTTCACGGTGGTCTGCGGTATGGTGATCTCGACTCCACTGGTCCTTATATCCCTGCCTGCTCTTATACAGTTGACTTCCCGGAAAGGGAGGAAGAAAAGTGATTAGAAGAGTTCTCCTTGCATTGTTCGCAGCGGCATTGCTGCTGACCGGGGCCTGCGGGGCCGAGGAGGAGGAGGCGGAGATGGAGGAGCTGGAGCCCTCACCCCTTCCCGTAACTGCCGAGACAGCCTCCGTCGATACCCTCTTTGCAGTGGTCAGCGCCACAGGCAGGGTTTCTTCCGCCAGGACACAGTCCCTTACCGCCCAGCTCCAGGGCGAGGTCGTCCAGGCTCCCGATCATGTAGGAATGGCGGTAAGCGACGGTGAGGTGGTCTTCAGGATAGCATCCGGTGAGAGCGCCTCGAGGCTGTCTTCCGCATCCAGCTCGTACAGGAACGCACAGGCTCTCTACGAATTCGAGTGCGAGAACTACAGAGGCGAGCTGACAGAGGAAGTACGGAGCATGCTGCGCCAGACAACGGGTCTCGCCGACGCCCAGACCACCCTTGCGTCAGCCCAGACCCAGTACGGCAACTCGGCCATCACGGCAGGTTTCAACGGAGTCGTTTCCGACATCAATGCCCGTGAGGGAATGGTAGTGTATCCGGGCACCGTCCTGGGACAGCTCATCGACCCATGGAGCCTTCAGGCCGAAGTGAGCCTCGACGAACGAGAACTGGCCGAATGCGCCGCCGGTCAGAGGGTGTACGTCACCATCCCCTCACTTAACGACACTACCCTGGTCGGTTCGGTCGCCTCGGTATCCCCCGTGGTCGACCCCTCCATGAGGGCGGGTGAAGTACTCGTGGATCTTCCGGCTGTGGTCAACCTCAGGTCAGGTTCCACGGCCAGGGTCGAGATCGTGACCGCCGTGTATCCGGACCAGCTGGTCATACCCCAGGAAGCTGTCCTGATAAGGGACAACAGGGACATGGTCTTCGTCGTTACCGATGGTCATGCCGACTGGCGCTACGTGACCCTGGGGCCGGAGGGCAGAGGTATCGTCGCCGTGGAGGAAGGTGTTGAACAGGGCGAGCAGGTGATAACATCCGGCCATTACTCCCTTGCCCATGACGCTCCCGTTGCCGTTATCAACTAGAGGGACGCTGCCGATTGTTCCGCTTCTGAATGAGGGGATTTATGCAGGTAATCGATGAGAGAAGTATCCAATCCTACATAGAGAAGTGGAAAGGGAATCTCAGCCTCAGCGACTGGGATATCAGACCGGTCGTGGTCAACCCTCCCTGGCGAAAGTCAGGGGACGTCAAGATCGACGAGAGCAACAGGATGGCAGCCGTGATGGTGAGGTCGGACCTGGATCCCGCTTTCCTCGAACAGGTAGTCGTACATGAGCTCCTGCACATCAAACTGTGGGGTCTGGATCAGATGCTGGAGGGAGTTCTCAACGCTCTGTTCGGTGAAGACCTGGAACATGGACGAAGGGCATTCGCTCAGGACCAGTTCATGGACAGGCTCGAGACAACCACCCAGGACCTTGCCCGGGCTCTCCTATCGGCATCGGGATTCGAAGGTGAATACCTCTTCGACAGGGTTCAGCGGCAGATAGATGAAGAGGTTGGAACGCAGCCTGTCTGATCAGGCTCACCTGTATCCCGGAGTATCATTATTCTTTTCGCTGTCGGGATGCCCCGGCGCTTCCCCGGATCAGGTGCGTCCCCGTAGGAGCCGGTTGGCTATGTCGGAGAGAGAGGAAGCGGAGACGAAATCGGCAAGTTCAGCCATCGTCCCGGGCAGGAGTCCGGACCGGACTTCCTCGAGATCTGAATCGGGATCGATCTCGGGGCCTTTTTCCAGAAAGGACCCGCGGTTGTTCATGATGCAGAGCAGAGCGATTGCCGCGTCCTCATAATCCCCCTCCGCTCTCATCCTTCTTGACATCTCGTAGAGGGCTCCCAGGGCCAGAGGGGTTATTCCGAGATCTACGGCAAGCCTGAGGGCTTCACAGAAGTGACCGAAACCCTTCTCCGGATTGCCCAGATTGAGCTCGTCCCTGCCAAGGTTAAGACTGCAGATCACCACCCCCTCCAGGTCGCCTATCATCGTCGAGATGTTCCTGCTCTTGATGTGAAGGTCCCTGGAACTCTGGAAGTCTTCCCTGTAGAAGGCTACGTTACCCAGGTTCCCCAGGCAATTGGCGATACCCCATTTGTTCCCCAGTTTCTCGTAATACTGAAGGCTCTCCGAGTAGTACGTCTCCCCTTCGTCGATCCTGTCGTATACCATTGCGTGGTTACCCATGTTGAGTGCAGTTATGGCAAGGCCGGGCAGATCGTCCAGTTCGCTGTAGATATTGTAGGATTCATGGTAGTATCCCAGTTTCGATTCGTAGCTGTTCTCCTCGTCGAAGTCCGCCATCCGCATGATGGCCCTGGCGAGGATCGCCCTGTCACCGGATCTCTCAGCCTCAAGATGCGCACCTGTGCCCATTTCCCTGGCCAGCTCACGGTTTCCCCTTACCGTTGCAAGCCAGGCCAGACCCAGGAGGGCATCGGCCGTTATCGCGGGAATGTCATTGCCTGAAGCGATCTCCCTTGCTGTTTCAAGGTGATGCATGGCTTCGTCATATCTGGTCAGCTTGTCAAGGACCTTGCCGGTCATGAGGTGCAGCCCGGCTCTTTCCTCAGCGGAGGAATTATCCGGCATTATGTCCAGGGCTCTCTGGAAGGCGAAGAGGGATTCGGTGTAGGAGCTCGTTGAAAAAGCTGATCTGCCGGATCTTATCAGCCACTGCGCAGCTCGCTCCCAGTCTTCGCCCCTGTAGTAGTGTTCGGCTATCAGCCCTGAGACTTCCGACGTCCTGTCGCCGCTCTGCGAGAGAAGCCAGTCGGCCGTCCTCCTGTGGTAGTCCTTCCTGGAATCAAGAAGGACTGTATCGTAGGTCACATCCCTGAGTATGGCGTGCTTGAAAAGGTACTCCCTCGAGCGCATGAATGTTGAATCATCGTTCTCATGCACCAGGTCCCTGGACTGGACAGAGCAAAGGTGTCCGTCCAGCTCCCTCTCCTCACGGTGCTCGGAGAGCTCCGCAACAGCTTTGTCCCAGAAGATCCTGCCTATGACAGCCGCCTTCTGAAGAACGTGCTTTTCGGGATCCGGAAGGCTGTCCAGCCTTGCCTGGAGCACGCCGGTGAGGGTGGAGGGCACCTTCCAGTCCTGCAGCGAACCCGGGAGGAAGCACAAACCATCTGAGGTGCCCGCTATCACACCCTTGTCCACTAGCATTGCCACAAGTTCCTCCATATAGAAAGGATTGCCTTCAGCCGTGTCGGTTATCAGACCTGCAAGTTTCTCAGGCAATCCCGTGACCCTTTCCAGGATCTCGCCGACCAGTTCGGAGCTTTCACTCGCAGTAAGAGGTCTCAGTTCCATTCGTAATCCCGGAAGACCGGTTCCCCAGTCCGGGCGGGATTCGAACAGAGGCGGCCTTGTCAGGGCAAGCAGAAGAAGACTTCCATCGACGACGTGGCTCATGATACCGCATATCAGGTCGAGGGAGGTGGAATCGGCCCAGTGCAGGTCTTCCAGGTACATCAGTGTCCTGTTGTCCCTGCATGTCCCTCCGAAGTACCTTATCAGGGCGGAAATACCCTCGGCACCCAGGGAAGGTGTACCCATCAGTTTTTTTACGGGTTCGAACCTTGAGAGGTCGAAACCGGCATAATGACAGCCAAGGCATATCTCATCCTCCGACAGGTACCTTCCCATACCGTTCCGGAACTTTCCCAGTGCGGACTCCGCGGTGTCATCCTCCATAACGTTCATCCTGAACCTCAGGATGTCCCTGAAGACCGAGCATGGCACGTTCTTCATTTCAGGGGTACACCTCGCATTGAAGAAGACCGCATCCTCATCCTGGTTCTCGACTTTCCTCCGGAACTCATGCAGAAGCCTGGATTTTCCTATTCCCGCCTCGCCGCTTACGGTTACCATGAAGGGTTTCCTTGTCTCCATCACCTCCTTCATGACGGAAGTGAGAGCCTCTAGTTCCAGGTCCCTGCCCACCATCCGGGTCTCTGTTCCCATCACGGAGGGCCCCGCCTGTTGAGAACGCCGGGGAGCGGAGGATACCACTACCCATGTACGAAGGGGCGAATCCAGTCCTTTCAGCATGACGGGCTCTCTGGGTTCGAAGGTGAATGCACCCCGTACATGCCGGTAGGCGTCATGCGATACTATGACGCTTCCCTCCGGAGCCGTGGACTGGAGCCTGGAGGCTATGTTCACCGTGTCTCCCATCGCCGTGTATTCACCCTTGAGCCCGATGCTTCCGAGGAAGACCGGGCCGGAGTGAACGCCCACACGCATCCTGAAACCACTGATACCCTTTCTGTCGTCGAACGTCATCCCCTGCGCGCTCTCCTGCATCGCAAGCGCCGCCCTGATTGCCCTTAGGGTGTCATCCTCCCTGACCTTCTCCGAACCCCAGATCGCCATGACAGCATCTCCTATATGCTTGTCTATTACTCCGCCGTATCTGACAATGACCGAGTCCAGTTGGTTCCAGAGGGTGTTTATGAGTCCGGTGACATATTCCGCGTCGTGGGCCTCACAGATCGCCGTGAATCCAGTGACATCCGCGAAGACCACCGTGACATACTTCCTCAACTGCCTTGCCCCGGGACCCTCCAGGACCCTCAGTCTTTCCCTGAGGAGCCGGATAGCCGTGTCCACGGTCTCGTCCCCCAGTGCCGGTCTGTTGTTCTCCAGTGTTTCCAGGGCGGTTCTGAGACTGGAAGCTTCGTCAGGACCCGATCCGCCGGATCCTTTCAATCCGCAGCCCCCAGTGCATCGGCGATGATCTGGATGTCCCCTGCATGTGCAATTACGAATACAGTGTCCTTTGCGGCCAGTATATAGTCTCCCCTTGGTATCTGGAATCTTTCGTCTTCCTCCCGGTAGATGCCCATGAGCAGGCTCTCCCTGGGAAAACCGCTGGCAGCGGCCACATCTTTCACCGATTTCCCGACGCAGCCGGCGTCTTCAGGGACCCGCACCGCGTACACATATGCATCGCCGCCGCCCAGCGACATTATCCGTTTGACAGGGGGCTGTTCGACCTCCATTATCAGCTGGTCGATCAGCAGGTCGGCAACCCTTACTATCCCTGTTACGCCTGACATACCGTAGGCATGTTCGTAACCGGGATCACGCATTCTGGCCAGGATCCTCGGTACTCCCAGGCTCTTGGCAAGGATCGAGCAGGCGATGTTGTCCACGTCGTTTCTCATCAGGCAGAGCAGTATGTCCGACCTGTGGACGCCGGCGTCCTTCAGGACCGTCAGGTTCGTTGCACTGCCGTTGACCGTAAGGGCGCCGGTCTCTGCGTAGAGGCTGTCGCAGACTTCATGGTCGATATCGATCACTACCACATCGTGCCTGTGGTCCAGTAGTTTCCTGGTAAGCTCCCTTCCCACAAGTCCGGCTCCCGCAACGACAATGTTCATCTCGTTACCTCCCGATATTACCAGATGCGCCATGCCCGAGGGCTGAAGAGGAGGAGCAGGGGGAGTATCTCCAGCCTTCCCGCGAGCATGCCGAATATGTAGATGATCTTGATGACCGGATTCAGGTCCCCGATCTGGGGGGTGGATATGAAACACGGCCCTATGTTGCCCATTGCACTGAACATACCCGAGAAGGAAGAGTATCCGTCCAGGTTGGAAAGCAGAGCGGTGACAGCGCCCCCGAAAACCAGAAGACCGATCCAGATGAAGAATATGGCCGATACCCTGTTCACTTCCATTTCGTCCAGGTACTTGCCGTCAAGTAATATCCGGTTGCTGGCATTCCTGGGGACCACGAGCTTTCTGAGCTGCTGACCCGCCACCCTGAAGAGTATCACCACTCTCTGGACCTTGATGCCTCCGGCGGTGGAGCCCACGCATCCACCGATGATCATCATCACCAGAAAGAGCTGCCCCGCCAGCGGACCGAAGAAGGGGCTGGTAAGGTCTCTGGTTCCGAAGCCCGTTGTCGTCAATATGCTTACGGTCTGGAACAGGGATGTTCTAAAAGCCTCCTCGCCACGGACCCAGGTCTCGCCGGAGAGGACAAGGTGATCCAGCAGCACCAGGGATGTTAGGACAGCTATCAGCGTCCACCACAGCTTCATTTCGGAATTGTCCCAGAGAGATCTGACGCTTCCTGAAAGTACCCTGTAATGGACCAGGAAGCTGGTGCCTCCCAGTATCATTCCCAGTATGAGAACGTACTCCAGCATCACGCCGTTGACCCCGGGAAGGGCGGAGAAGTGAGCGATGCTTGCATCGTAGGGAGAGAATCCTCCAGTGGACAGGGCTGTGAAACTGTGGTTGAGGCCGTCGAAGATGGACATCCCGCCCATCTTCAGCAGAGCGATTATCAGCACCGTGAAACCGGTGTAGACGGTCCACAGTATCTTGACGGTATTGGCCATCCCGGGGACCGGTCTTCCCGAGGTTATCTTGTGGCTCTCCGCACCGAAGAGGAGATGCGCTCCCGGTATCCTGCTGGAGACTGCCAGAAAGAAGGTCAGTATGCCAAGTCCCCCCACCCACTGGGTAAGGCTTCTCCAGAAGATGATGCTGTGCGGCATGGTGTCCAGGCCCGTGAACATGGTTATCCCGGTTGTGGTGAATCCGCTCATCGTCTCGAAATAGGCGTCGATGTATCCGGCACCTATCCCCAGCACGTAAGGGAGGGCTCCCGCCGCGGAGAGCACGAGCCATCCCAGGGCGCAGATCAGCATGGCCTGGGTCGTATTCGGCTCACTGTCGCCTATGGTCCTCCGGATCGAGTATCCTGCAGAGATGCAGATGAGCGCAGGGATCAGGAAAGCCCGGAGTGTTCTGGCGGATTCCCCCTCACCTCTGAATACCAGCACAAAAAGCAGAGGGATCAGCATTATCAGACCCAGTATCAGAACGAGCGCCCCGATATAGCCCGCTACTACCCTGGCGCTCCTCCTGTACTGTCCCCTCATGAAGACTTCAGAAACCCGATTCAGACAGCATCCTGATGGCTTCCCCGGACCTTATCACGGCTGAGTTCGGGCAGGAGAGAACATTGCAGAAGGCAATGGCCTGATGAGGGTCCTTCCTGGGGTAGAGATATCCCAGGACTGTCACTGCCTCCGCTCTGCAGGGACAGCTGGCAAGAACATCAAGCTCGGTTCCGCAGTGAGGGCATGACAGGGAAAGGGCTTCGTCCGGGTCCACATCTCCCTCGATGACGCAGTAGGAAGTGTCCCCGAACACTGCTGAAAGGGAAATAAGACCTTCTCCGCTCTTCTTTCCGCTGAACCTGACGGTGATGCCGGGGAATCCCGAAACCTCATGATTCACGGAGATCAGGTTATGCCCCACCGGACAGTAGACCGCGTTTACGACAACCTCAGCCTTAATGGTACTGCTGTCGCCATGTCTGACTTCAGGTATATTGAGTCTGCCTTTGTCATTGAACATGTTGCCTGGCATATATTTACTCCTTCATTTCCCGTGGATTTCTTGGAATCTGGCCATTTCTGCCATATGATAGGTATAAAGTCGATGAAGGGAAAGTGCCCCGGTCTCAAATGGTGGCGCTTCCTGGAAGGATGTCAGGCTTGTCGCACCTGCTATTTTTACTCTCGTTCGGAGGAAGGAAAACCAAAATGTGGAATTTGATCAGATCAGGTCCGGTCTTTACCATCGCCGTTCTTCTGGCAGTGATGGCCTGCGGCGAGGAGGGAACTCCGGCTGTTCCCGAGGACGGTAACGGGCAGCGGGACACGGTACAGCACGTGGAATCCGAGGGTGCCGGGAATCTGATTCCCAGGACCGTCCTCTTCGGCAATCCCGAAAGGATAGGTCCGCAGCTCTCGCCTGACGGTGAACGTATCGCATATATCGCTCCAGTTGACAGCGTTCTGAACCTCTGGGTGATGGATGCTGACGGCTCCCGGCCGAGGCAGCTCACCTACGACACGAACAGAGGTGTGACCGACTACTTCTGGGCCAAGAACAACGCAGATATACTCTACATGCAGGACCAGGCAGGAGAGGAGAACACCCACGTCTACAGGTTGAACGTGGAGACCGGGGAGGTCACTGACCTCACGCCCTTCGAAGGTGTCAAGGCCTACGTGAGCGATACCGACAGGGACCACCCCAACACGGTCATAATAGACATGAACAGGAACAACCCCATGTTCTTCGACGTCTATTCATGCGACCTTGAGACCGGTGAGCTGACCCTTCTGCAGGAGAACCCGGGCACACTTGACAACGGTGATATGGTCCTCGGCTACATGACGGACCAGGATTTGAACATCCGTGGAATGGCGACCATCAATCCCAATGATGGCACGATATCATTCTTCATCCGCGATTCCGGGGGTGGCGAGTGGATGGAATTCATCAGCTTCTCCGCCCTTGATGCGGTGGAGCCTGAGCGCTTCAGCGAGGACGGAACAGGCATATACTACCAGTCCAACCTGGAATCCAATACGACCAAGCTTCTATATCAGGACCTTGAGACCGGAGAGGTCACAGAGATCGCGCACGATACCCTTGCGGACATTGGCGGGGTATCCTTCGATCCCTTCACCGGCAGGCCCAGGGCGGTAAGCTTCCACTACCTCAGGCGCAACGTCGAAGTGCTGGACCCCTCCATCGGGGAAGATTACGAGTTCCTCGGAGGGTTCAATCCCGGTGATTTCGCAGTGGTCTCCTCCGACCTTGCGGACAGCACATGGATAGTGGCCTATTTCACACCGCAGAGCCCGGCGGTCTATTACCTCTACGACCGCACGACCCGGGAGATGTCCTTCCTTTTCAACGCCATTCCGGCACTTGATGCTTACCAGCTGGCGGAAGTTGAACCTCTGATCATCACAGCAAGGGACGGATGGGAGCTGCCGAGTTACCTCACCCTTCCGAAAACCTCGGAGAACGGGCCTTTTCCCATGGTCCTCTTCGTTCACGGCGGACCCTGGGCAAGGGACTATTACGGCTACGACCCCTTCGCCCAGATGCTGGCCGACCGTGGATTCGCGGTTCTGCAGGTCAACTTCCGTGCGTCGGCAGGGTTCGGCAAGGATCATCTGAACGCCGGTAACAAGGCCTGGGGAGGCCTGATGCAGAACGACCTCACCGATGCGGTCAGGTGGACCATCAGCGAAGGGATCGCAGATCCCGGGAGGATCGTCATCATGGGCGGGTCCTACGGTGGTTACGCCACACTGGCCGGTGTCGCCTTCACTCCTGAACTGTACTGCGCGGGAGTGGATTTCTTCGGACCTTCCAACCTGATAACCTTCAGGGAGACCGTTCCCCCCTACTGGAGGCCCATGGGCGCCCTGATGGACATAAGGGTGGGTGACCTGGAGGAAGATTCCCTCATGCTTGAGGAAAGATCGCCACTGAACTACGTCGAGAACATCACCGTTCCGATGCTGATCGTGCAGGGTGCCAACGACCCCAGGGTGGTGCAGGCTGAGTCCGATCAGATGGTGCAGGCGTTGAGGGAGAACGGGAACGAGGTCTATTACCTGGTTTACGGGAACGAGGGGCACGGCTTCGCCATCGAAGCGAACAGGCTTGAGTTCGCCGGAAGGGTGGAGGAGTTCCTCTACAACCATGTCTCGGGAGTGGAGTGTCAGATGTACCAGGAAGTGCCGAACTCCACGGTCCAGATTCGATAACCGGTTCTCAAGGTTGCAGCCGGGGACCGGGACCCGGTCCCCCGGCTGCGTTCATGTCGGAACCCCTGGATCTATCCCGGGTCGCGGGCGGCCTGTGTATCTTCGTGATATCCGCAGCAGCTCTTATTATCCGCAGCCGGGGTATCGATCACTATCAACAGGATGCCGGGTCTCTTCTCCCCCAGAGTGCTTTCATGAGAGGTTTCCGATCCTGTTTCGAGTGGAATCGCCCTCTGCTCCATCCGTGAGCATGACGCTCAGTATGCCCGGGCGAGTATGACCCTGTTGCCCGTCTTCCTCCCGGTCATGATGCATTTTCCGGTCTGTTCCGGCTGCTCCAGTGGAATGCATCTCACAGTCGCTTTCGTATCCTGCTGAAGAGCGATTTCCTCCTCGGGGCCGCCATCCCACCAGACACTGTAGAAGCCCGGTCTTTCTGTGATGGCTTCACGGAACTCCTCCAGCGTATCCACTGAATATGTCCTGGACCTCATCCTTTCCTTAGCTTCCTCCAGCATCTCGTCCTGGATCCTCTCGAGTATATCGGGGATTTCCTTCTCCAGCGAATCAAGAGGTATGGTGAATTTGCCCTCCCTGCCAGGGGCGTTCCTCGGGCTTGCCATCACGCGTCCCTCTTCCAGGTCCCGCTGGCCTATCTCGAGCCTCAGGGGCACTCCTCGCACCTCCCAGTAATTGAATTTGAAACCCGGGCTCGATCCTTCGCTGTCATCCACCTCCAGCCTTACGCCCTTCTGCTTGAGGCCGACTTTCAGCCTGTCCACCACCTCCATGACGCGGGTCCTGTCCGATTCGTTCCTGGCGATTGGGACTATGACCACCTGGACCGGAGCGAGCTTCGGTGGAAGTCGGAGCCCGTTCTCGTCTCCGTGGACCATTATCACGCCGCCAACGAGCCTGGTGGAGACGCCCCAGCTGGTCTGGTGGACGTACTGCTGCTCGTTATTGCTGTCCAGGTAGGTAGTATCGAACACCCTGGCGAAATTGGTGCCGAGGTAGTGGCTGGTGCCGCTCTGAAGCGCCCACCCGTTGCCCATCATGGCCTCGATGGTGTAGCTGTCCACTGCGCCGGCGAACTTCTCTCTCTCTGTTTTCCGTCCGGGGATGACGGGAATGGCAGCCACATTCTCTGCGAAATCGGCATATATCCTGAGCATGCGAAGGGTTTCCTCCCTGGCCTCTTCCTCGCTGGCATGTGCCGTGTGGCCTTCCTGCCACAGGAACTCCGTCGTTCTCAGGAATGCCCTTGGCCGCATCTCCCATCGCACGACGTTGGCCCACTGGTTCAGCAGCATGGGAAGGTCCCTGTAGCTGTTGATCCATTTCGAGAACATGTAGTTGATGATCGTCTCCGAAGTGGGTCTCACAACCAGGGGTTCATCCAGCTTCTTGCCTCCACCATGCGTGACGACCGCCAGCTCCGGTGCAAAGCCCTCTACATGCTGGGCTTCCCTGGTTATGAAGCTCTCTGGGATCAGAAGCGGGAAATAGGCATTCTTGTGGCCGGTTTCCTTGAAACTGGCGTCGAGACTGGCTTGTATTCTCTCCCAGATGGCGTAGCCATAGGGACGTATGATCATGCATCCCCTTACCGGAGCCGCGTCAGAAAGCTCCGCTTCGCGGATGACATCCTGGTACCATCTGGAGAAGTCTTCCGCCGGACTGGTAATGTTCTTGGCCATGTATCAGCACTTCCTGTTCGAGTTGTCAATGGAATCTGCATGGGGCAAAACTAACGACGAACGAGCCATACTCCAAGAGTGGATTTGACACCCTCGGGCAGTGGTGTTAACTTCTCTCATGTAGGGGGCCAATTGCTGAGAGTGGCAAAAGGAACCGATGAAGGCCGCGCCCTGATGTCTCGCGGATGCGTGACCTGCTTTGATCAGGTAGACAGAGGCGACACCGGGCCGTAGTAAGACCTTTAACCCTGTTTTGAATACATTCTTCAGGGATATGGCCCCCACATTCTATCTTGCATGCAAATCTGTATGGAGGGAACGGGGTTGTTGTCACCTGCAAACATCTTTCCTTCTATAGAGGACAGGAACTACCGCCTGATACTTCTGTTCTTCACCGTTTACACGGCGATACTGCTGGTAGTGCCTCTGGCAAGGCTTGTTCCCAGGCTCCCGGTGCCCCTTGGCACTTTCGTCCTGTGTTACATGCTCTACAGGTGGAAGAAGATCCCGGGACACCTCAGACCCTGGATATTCTATCTTCTGCTGGTGCTCTCGTACTGGCAGCTTCAGTTCGTCGTATCGACGCAATTTCAGGAGTTCCATGGAGCCGGGATAATCTCATTCGAGAAGAATGTCTTCGGCTGCCTTCCCACCATCTGGCTTCAGGAACACCTCTACAATGGCTGCCGCTCCTGGTTCGAGTACATATTCGCCCTTTTCCACGCATCCCTCTTCTTCATACCGATAGCTTTCCCGCTGATAATGCAGCTGAGAAAAGGGGTCGAGAGGATGAAGAGGGTGACCGTGGCCCTGACCCTGATCTCCCTGGCGGGCTATGCGACCTATGTGCTGTTTCCCCTGACACCTCCCTGGATGGCATCTCTGGAGAACATGATACCCCATGTGGAGCGGATCACTATTAGAGCCCTGGGTGAAATGGCCCCCGGCGGCATCATTTCGGCTTTCAGTCCGAGCCCGAGGGGTGCGATGCCTTCGCTGCACGCCGGTGTCCCTCTGCTGGTTCTCATGATGGCCTTCAGGGAGTTCGGGTGGAGAGCCTGGTGGTTCACCATAGTGGTGGCGGGTATCTGCTTCGAGATAGTATACGGCGCCGAGCATTACCTGGTGGATGTGGTGGCGGGTTTCATCTATGCTATATTGGCATATATGATCGTTTTCAGGATACTCATTCCGGACAGCCGTCTCGGTGACTGTTCCGAAGGGGGGACTGGGGGCTGATGTTATGAGCAAAGGGATCAATTCCCTTCTACAGAAGAAGAAAAAGGGGGAGAGGATAGTATCCCTGACTGCCTACGACTGTCCGACGGCCAGGCTGGAGGAGGACGCCGGTATCGATTTCATCCTTGTAGGTGATTCCATTGCAATGGCCGTATTCGGCGAGGAGACAACCCTCACGGCTGATATGGATGTGATGATAGCACATACAAGGGCAGTCAGGCGTGGTGCCCCTGGAACTCTGGTGATCGGGGACATGCCCTTCGGTTCCTACGAGTGCTCCGACCCCCAGGCGGTCATGAACGCTGCAAGATTCCTGTCGGAGGGAGGAGCCGATGCTGTCAAGCTGGAGGGGGGCAACAGCCGCATCGTTTCCAGGGTCAGGGCCATAATCGATTCGGGCATACCGGTGATGGGTCATGTCGGGCTGCTCCCGCAGTCCATACGAAGGACCGGCGGCTACAAAGTCATCTACAGCGATATGAAGGAGAGTCTCTTCAGGGAGGCTCTGGCACTGCAGGAAGCCGGCGTCTTCGCCATGGTCATCGAGGGTGTGGAGGAGAAACTTGCAGGTCAGCTGACGGAAGAACTCGCGGTGCCCACGATCGGGATCGGAGCCGGAAGGTTCACCGACGGCCAGATACTCGTAGTGAGCGACATGCTGGGCATGTCCGGCGCGTTCAGGCCGAAATTCCTCAAAGTCTATGCGAATCTGGGTTCCGAGATCTCCCGGGCATTGAGTGAATATGCGGAAGAAGTGCGGGGGGGGCTGTTCCCCCTGGAAGAGCATGTGTACCATGCCAGGGAGGATAAGTGAGGATCCTCGTAGTCGGAGGCGGAGGAAGGGAACATGCTTTAGTCTGGGCTCTTTCGAGGTCAGGCGGGAACGATATCATATGTGCCCCTGGAAACCCGGGAATCGGGAAACTGGCAAGGCTGTATCCGGTGGAAGCGTCGGATATCAGGGGCATGACCGGACTTGCTGGAGAGAAGGACGTCGATCTGGTGGTGGTGGGTCCGGAGGCTCCGCTGGTGGCGGGGCTTGCCGATACCCTGAGAGCCGCCGGCATTCCATGTTTCGGTCCTGGACGAGAAGCTTCCCGCATGGAAGGCAGCAAATGGTTCGCCAAAGAAATAATGCAGGCTGCCGGAGTCCCCACCGCAGAAGGTGAAGTGTTCGCCGATGCCGGATCGGCAATGGACTACATCGGTGAGGATGCAGGACAGTTCGTGATAAAGGCCGACGGTCTCGCCTCGGGAAAGGGCGTGTTCCTTCCTTCCGAACCGTCGGAGGCTGCAGAGATCCTGAATGGACTGTTCTCCGGCAAAGGCGGGGACTCCGGTCAAAAAGTCGTCGTGGAAAGGCGCCTTATAGGCCGTGAGGTGAGCATACTCGCCATATGCAGCGGGACCGGATGCGTCGTTCTGCCCCCGAGCAGGGACCACAAGAGACTGGGAGACAAAGACACCGGGCCGAATACAGGCGGAATGGGCGCTGTCTGCCCACCGCCGGAACTGGGTGAGGATTTCGCTGCAGCTGCCGGAGACACGATCATCCTGCCTGTTCTTCAGGAGCTTGCCGGAAGGGGTATCGATTACCGAGGTGTACTCTACGCCGGACTCATGGTTACCGGGGATGGGCCAAGGGTCCTGGAGTTCAATGTCAGGTTCGGCGATCCCGAGACCCAGGCGGTCCTGCCGCTGCTCGGGTCGGACCTGTCGGAACTCTGCGCAATGGCCGCTCTCGGCCAGCCTCTGCCCGCTCGGGTGGACGTGATCGACGGCGCCTGCACATGTGTGGTTCTGGCCTCGGGGGGCTATCCATCATCCTACGGCAAGGGATATCCGGTAAGCGGTACCGATGACGTTGAAGGCGCATTTGTCTTTCACGCGGGCACCACCGCTTCGGATGGAGGACTGGTCACTGCCGGAGGAAGGGTCCTGAGCGTGGCGGCCGTATCGGATGACCTCGGGAGTTCAATTGAGAAAGCCTACCTCGAACTGGGGAAGATAAGGTTCAGGGACTGCTACTTCAGAACTGACATCGGAAGGTGAAGCAATGCTGGTGGGAATACTGATGGGCAGCGAGAGCGACAGAGAGACCATGGAGAAGACGGCGGAGGTTCTGGAGGAACTCGGGATCCCCTACGAGATGAACGTCATGTCCGCCCACAGAACACCTGCAGACGTTGCCAGGTACGCTTCAACCGCCTCTGACAGGGGCATCAAGGTACTCATCGCCGGAGCAGGTCTGGCGGCACATCTCGCCGGAGCCGTGGCGGCCCATACCATCCTCCCCGTGATAGGCGTCCCCATGGAGGCGGGTCCGCTGAACGGCCTTGATTCTCTTCTCTCGACTGTTCAGATGCCCAAGGGCGTACCTGTGGCCACTGTGGCGATAGGATCCCACGGCGCCAGGAACGCTGCCTATCTCGCGGCCCAGATAATCGCCCTGGAGAACGGAGATGTAGCCTCCAGGCTCAGAGAGATACGCGGCTGGTGAGCCCGAGGATCCTCTCCTTTTCTGACGATTCTGCAGCCCCGGAGATGATCACGGAGATATCGACCACAATACTGGCAGGGGGCGTGGTCCTCTACCCATCGGACACTGTCTACGGAATTCTATGCAGGGCGGATGACCCTGATGCCATTGACAGGGTGCACCTTATGAAGGGCATCGGTGAACCGAGACCGTTCATTCTTCTGGTGAACGGGCTTCCGATGGCGGAAACGCTTGCGGACTGCCGTGATCCGGAAGTGAGGGAGATCATCAGGCTTCGGTGGCCCGGGAAACTGACTCTGGTACTTCCGGCCCTTAGTGGATGTCCGCCGCAGGTGACCGGTTCTGACGGGACGGTTGCCCTTCGTCATCCTGCGGACAGTCTTAGCGAAAAGCTGCTTGAAGAATGCCGCATTCCCCTCGTCTCGACCAGCGCCAATCTATCCGGAAGAGGTACCTGCCTGGATTTTCAGCAGCTACCACATCGGATGATCGAATCAGTCGACCTGGCTGTGAACGGTGGAATCCTCCCCCTTTCCTCTCCCTCAACGATACTGAAACTCCTCCGGGGTCGTACGTAACTTCCGGCC
>JAFGPK010000096.1 GCA_016936235.1 Candidatus Fermentibacteraceae bacterium
ATCCGAATCCATTTTCGATGTCCAGCATGCTCTCTTTCGAGCTTAGTAATGCTGGTCATGTAAGATTGGATGTCTACGATGTTTCCGGCAGGATCGTCGAAAATCTTGCTGATGGAGAAATGGCATCCGGACCTCATACCCTTGAAATCGACGGTTCAGGCCTGATCCCTGGAGTGTACATGGTAAGACTTCAGAGCGGCATCCAGCAGGAAACTGTAATGATAGTGTTAGTTAGGTAGCAGTGAGGTGATGTAGAGGTAAATACCCCTTTATTTTCTAATTTGCCGCTTCGTAAACACCTGCCTGTCCCAACAAACCCCATCTCCTCTGTCTCCTTCAACCTCTCCTCAGGCAGCTTCAGCAGGCACAGCCACTGAGTTATCCTAACCGACGAAACATCATGTCTTTCTGCAAGCTGCTTTAGTGTTAGGTTGTCCCTGAGCATCTCTTACTGAAGCTACATAGTCTAGAATACCACTGCCAATTCTGTCGTCTGACTTAATCTGAAATCAGCTCCCGCAGGGACTTTCACCGTGATTTCTGTGGCACATATATGGCACACTTTTGGTGCAAAACAGTGTCTGGAACGTGTAGTGAAAGTGTAGCGAATGTGTAATTCAGAGGTGCTTTGCTCATAGGTTAAAAATATGATATGCATGGATTTGTAGCGATCGTATGTTGAAAGTGTACGGGTTCTGTCGACAATGAGAAAAACGACGAAACGGGCTTTCGGGCCCGCCTTCCTTCATATGGCCCTAACCGCGCTAGTACTTGACCGGAATACCAGGGAACGGTTAGACTCCTGTCTGTGTTGCTGATACGGGTTAATCTGTTTCCATCAAGACGGGGAGTTGTTTTATCATGAAATTGATTCTATGCGCAATGGTCCTTGCAGCAACAGCTTTCGCCTCGGGAGCGGGCAGCGTCGCCAGCTGGCAGTCATTCGGCGGGGTTGCGGGTGAGGAGCCCGAGGTCACGGTCCTCGAATCCGATATCGGTCACATAGTGGTACGGATCGATGTCCCCGGCTTCTACCTTTACGACCAGCCGGCGGGAGGCAGGGCCTGGAACAGGGTCGAGATGCCTGAATGCTATCCGCAGGGTGAGGTTGGTCTTCCGGAACTTCCTTCAGTGACCAGGCTTTTCGCCCTGCCTTACGGCACCTTGCCGGAGATAGAGGTCCTGGAGGTCCGTTCCACCGAGTACGAGAACATTGAGCTTCTCCCAAGGCAGACCCCCGAGATAGACATGCCCCATGTCCCCTACCCCTTCGTTATCGACGATGAATACTACCACGAGGGCAGCATCTACCCCTCTTCCCTGGCTTACGTGGATCAGCCTGGATCCTGGTCGGGGCTCAACGTCTCAAGACTGGTGGTGAACCCTCTGAGGTACGATCCTTCAACCGGAATCCTGGAGGCGGTCAGCAGCATCACGGTCAGTCTCGATTTCCAGGGAGCCCTATCCTCGGTATCCGAATTCGTTAATCCTGCCATGGTGCCGGCAATGGAGGACATGGTTCTTAACTGGAGTGATTTCCAGGCCTTCGCCGTACCGCCTGACGGGCTCAGGGACGACGGCGTCGAGTACGTGTTCGTTTGCACCCCCGATAATGTGGACTGGGTATCGGAACTCTTCGAGACCCATCACTACCTGGGACTTCATACAAAAGTGGAGACCCTTGCGGCCCCGGCCACCATCACGCAGATCAGGAACGCCATCTACAACAACTACCTGAGCGGCGTCACAAGGTTCGCGTGCATAGTGGGGACCTATGACGAACTCCCCTCCTACAATTACAGTTCCTTCGTGGGGGACTACTACTACTCGCTCATGGACTCCGACCTTTACGCCGATGTTGCCGTCGGAAGGATAACGGGCGACTCGGCGGAAGTCGCCATCCAGGTGGACAAGATACTGAGCGGCTATATGGACTACGATTTCAGCGCGGGGAACACTCCCGGGATAATCCCCAGCGAGACGGTGCTGGCAGCCCACGAGGAGGAATATCCAGGCAAGTACACACTCTGCTGCAACCAGATAGCTTCGTACAGCTACGGTCTGTCCGATATAACCTTCACCCTGCTCTTCCCTCCCGAAGGCGCCACGAAGGACGACCTGAAGGATGCCATAAACGGCAATATAGGTACGGTGGGCTACAGGGGGCACGGACAGTACTACTGCTGGCAGTGGGCTCCGGGATGGGTCGGCAACGACATCATGACCCTGAGCAACTCCTTCATGATGCCGGTGTTCAACATCGCCTGCCTCAACGGAATGTACCAGACCGCCAACAGGTGCATCAGCGAGGCATGGCAGTGGTCGGAATGCGGCGCCAGCGGTAACCTCGGGGCCAACACCAGCTCCTACACGGTCCCGAATCATGATTACATGAAGCAGATATACATAGCTCTCTACGACACCGGGCTCTTCCGCGTTGTGGAGGCCATAAACGCTGCCACGATATACACTATCAACGCCCACGGAAGCCTTGGAATAACCAATTCCAGGATGTACCTGTGGTTCGGTGATCCGGCCATGGAGATATGGACCTTCGACACCGCCGGTCTTCCCGGTGAACTGGAGATATCCCATCCCGCAAACATCCTGCCGGGAAACCAGGATATCCTGATAACGGTCACCGACGGCGGCACGCCAGTTTCGGGAGTGAACGTCACTCTTACCGACGGCGTCGATAACTACGGCGACGGGATGACCTTCTACGAAGAGGGCACCACCGACGGATCGGGCCAGGTCACCATCAATATAGATGCCCCTTCAAGCGGGACCGTCTACATCGGCGCCTGGAAGCACGATTACAGGTACGATATCAAGTGGGTCCTCATCGGCACTGGTCTGGAAGGCAGTACCGGAACGGGCGGCATCCTCAGCGTTGGCAGCCCGTATCCCAATCCGGTCACCGGAGCATGCTCGGTTGGATTCTCGGTACCCGGTGCCGGAGCCGTGAACCTGTCGGTCTACGATGTTTCCGGGAGGATGGTTGATACGGTCTTCCAGGGCCATGTGGAAGCAGGGTCCCACTCCGTACAGTGGACACCCGGTTCCTCGATCTCCAGCGGGATGTACTTCCTCAAGCTTGACTCCCCGGAAGGTTCCGCCGCCACCAGGGCAATGGTGATAAGGTAGACCGAAAAGGGACAGCATAGGACAGGGCAGGCGGGGTCGTTTCCCGCCTGCTTCGTCACTTCTGGAGGCCCTCTCTGTTCCTTATTAACTTTCCGGAGATCCCAGCGTCCTCTTCGATGCAGATAAGTTCATGGTCATGCGCAGTTGCCCATGCTTCTATCCTTGCTCTCTGAGCTTAAAGGCTGATGAATTTCCGAACCTTGGATTCTGTGCTGTAATGATGTGAAATGATGTGACCGGTTTTGTACGGGGACCGGTATAGAACAGGATTCAGTCATTGTGTAAGGTCTGAACTGGTGAGTCAGCTTACTGATAGTCTTTGACTGGGATGGTTTTATCTTGTCAATGAGAACTGCGCAGCATCACTGGGATGACACTGCGCAGCAAGATGTACTGGATTCAGGAATCGTCTATCTCATTATCACGACCCTGGCGGAAACTTCCTCATCAGCAGTTACGAGCCGGATGAAGTAGACACCTGAGTCCAGCTCTGCTCCTTGAGAACTCCTTCCGTCCCAGGAGACTGTGTGCTGACCTGCGGGAGAACTTCCCAGGTCATGTGTACTTACGAGATGTCCGGCGGTATCGTAGACCTCCAGAGTTACCTGATATATCCCCGGTGACTGGAACACAATTGAAGAACTCAGGCCGAATGGATTTGGGAAAACGGAGTTTATTATAAGAGCGGTGGCTGAAAGACCCTCTTCTTCAATCGACGTGCTTATCTCCCTCAGCCCGAGGCTGTGATTGATCCCCGCCGAAAGGGCCACGAAATTCTCGTTGGGTTCAGGCACATCGCACTGGCTCCAGCTGTTGTCCCCCCACGCGACTATGGAGCCATCCTCCTTCAGCCCGAGGCTGTGGCCATGTCCCCCCGAAACCGCTACGAAATCACTGTTGGGAGAAGGCACATCGCACTGACCGTAGCCATTATTCCCCCACGCTACGATGGAGCCGTCTTCTTTCAGCCCGAGACTGTGCATCCCTCCTGCCGAAATCGCCAGATAATCGCTGTTCGGTAGGGGCACATCGCACTGACCGTCGTCATTTTTCCCCCACGCTGCGATGGAGCTGTCTGCCCTCAGCCCCAGACTGTGCATGCTTCCTGCCTCTATCGCCACGAAACCCTCGTTGGGTGCAGGCACATCGCATTGACCGTAGTAATTATCCCCCCACGCTGCGATGGAGCCGTCCGCCCTCAGCCCCAGGCTGTGCATGCTTCCTGCCGCTACCGCCATGAAAGGACCACTGTCAGGCACATCGCACTGACCGTAGACGTTATCCCCCCACGCCCAGATGGAGCCGTCTTCTTTCAGGCCGAGGCTGTGACAGCCTCCTCCCGATACCGCCACGAACCCCTCGTTGGGTGCAGGAACATTGCACGCGCCTTCTAGGTTGTTCCCCCACGCCACGACGGAGCTGTCTTCCTTCAGGCCGAGGCTGTGAAAGAATCCCGCTGCAGTCGCAACGAAATCCTCGTTGGGTACAGGCACATCGCACTGGCCGTACAAGTTATACCCCCACGCCAGGATCTCACAGCTAACCTGCGCCAGCCCGGTCCCCGCTGCAGCCATAAGAAGCATTGGAACAAGCGCGAACACTGCACTGAAGCGCTTTTTCATGAGTTTCACCTCTCAGAGATTAACTACCTTACAAGCACCATCCTGGCTGTCGCTGTCTGATAAACGCCCTGAAACCTGACCAGATAGCTCCCTGAAGACCGGTTGGTAGCTTTACCGATCCAACAATTCTAGTAAATGCTCTTTCTGAATTCGCGAATCGATAATGGACGGCGAAGCACTCGCCCGGGGCGGGATACGGCACCTTCATGGAGAAAAGGGTCATCGATGCAGCAACCGAGATATCATGCATTGTCCACCCTTCAACCACGTAGTCAGCAGGTGGCTGTAACCTGCATGCAAAACCTGAAGGGGGTTGCAGTCGTCTTCTGGCTACATGTCTATTTTAATACACTGAACGTATATGGAGCATTAAACGGACCCCGTCAATACTATCATTCCACACTTGGGCAGTATGAAGGACTCCCATCGCAAGAGTTCTCGGAGCCATATTCATGAATTCCCTGTTCTTCATGATCTTCAGTATCACTCTATGATTCCACTTGTCTTTGGCTCCTAAGAAGACGCCTTTCCCAAGTTGATTGTGTGGAGTGCTCCCCGAGACTGGACCACCTGGCGTATTAGTAGAATTCTGAAGAAACTGTCTCGATCAGCTCCTCCAGACTGCCTGGTACAATAGATAGTCATTCCTTCCGTCAGTTCTGTCAATTCTGTCGTAAGGCCTGATCAGAAATCCCCTCCTGCCGGGACTTTCACCCTGAAATCTGTGGCACATATATGGCACACTTTCAGTGCAAAACAGTGTTCAGAAGGTGTCATGGAAGTGTAGTGAATGTGTAATCCGGAGAGAATTCGCTCATAGGATAAGATCAAAATGTGCATATATTTATAGCGATTGTGTAGCGAAAGTGTATGGGATCGTTTCCCGCCTGCTTCCTTTTACCCCGGACCGGCTCCCGGAAGGCCCCGGCACGCATTTGCGACGGGCGCTGGTGAAGGATATACTACCCCGAAGAGCGTTCACCACCCGCAATGAGGAGGGGGCTTTGACTGAGGACCGAGGTTTCTCAGAGGACATTCTGTGGAGGATACTGGATGTCACCCGCCAGCTCAGCACGCCCATCGAACTGGACGACATGCTTGCGGAAGTGGTGGATGTGGCAAGGGAAGTCATGGCGGCCGAACGGGGCACCGTTTTCCTTTACGATGACGGCAGACACGAGCTCTTCGCAAGGGTCGGTACGAGCCTGGACGTGGAGGAGATCAGGTTCTCTGCGGATGATGGTATCGCGGGTATCTGCGCCAGGACCCTGAAGATAGTCAACGTCGCTGACGCCTACTCCCACGACGGCTTCAACAGGCGGATCGACAGCATGATGGGTTACACCACCAGGTGCATACTCTCCGTTCCCCTTGTTGGCCTTCATGGAGACCTGGTGGGAGTCCTTCAGCTGATCAACAAGAAGGACGGTGCTTTCAACCGGCAGGACGAGAGAGTGGCCGAGGTGCTCGGGTCCCAGTGCGCGGTGGCGCTTCAGAGAGCGCGGCTGCTCGAGGAGTACGTCGCCAAGCAGAAGATCGAACACGACCTCAGTATAGCAAGGGAGATCCAGAGGGAACTTCTTCCTGCCAGGATGCCGGTGGTGGGAGGTTACGACCTGGCCGGCTGGAATCTGCCCGCGGATCACACGGGAGGCGATATCTTCGATGCCATCGGTCTGGAAGGGGATGCCGTTCTGATCATACTGGCGGACGCGTGCGGACACGGCATCGGCCCCGCTCTCTCCGTTACTCAGTTCCGGGCAATGATAAGGATGGCTTCCAGACTTGGCAGCGACCTTTTCGATCTTCACAGCCATGCGAACAATCAGCTGGTCGAAGACCTGAGTTCGGAACGCTTCATAACCGCTTTCATAGGGCTGCTGGATTCCCGCGAGAACCTCATAAGATATCACGCCTGCGGTCAGGCGCCTCTGCTGCATTACCGGGCCGCAACCGGCAGGGCGGATGTGCTGACGGCTTCCTCCCTGCCCTTCGGGATACTCCCGGACATGCCTCTGGAGGAGCCCGGTCCCATTATCATGGAGCCCGGAGATATTTTCGCTCTGATATCCGACGGCATCTTCGAACAGGCGGACAGGAACGGAGATCAGTTTGGCGTTGAAAGAACGCTGGAGGTCATTAACGGGCACGGAGACCGCTCGATGGACGATCTGGTGAAGGAGATACACGGCGCCGTGGTCTCCCATGCCGGAGGGACCCTGCAGGATGACGATATGACCATAGTGCTGGTTAAGAGGGAGGCTTTGTGACAGGTATAGAGGGATTCGACAACGACGCTTACCTTGAGGAGCAATCGGGGGAGATACTCAGGAGGGTTGATGAGAGCAAGGGAAGGCTCTACCTCGAGTTCGGTGGCAAACTCATGTACGACCATCACGCTGCGCGGGTCCTGCCCGGTTACGATCCCAATGTGAAGGTCAGGCTTCTCGAGCGACTCCGGGACCGGGCGGAGATGATTCTCTGCATCTACGCCGGCGACATAGAGAAGAGAAAGATTAGGGGCGACTTCGGTATAACCTACGATGCCGACGCCCTCATGCTCATAGACGGTTTCCGCTCCAGGGGCATAGAACTCAGGGGTGTGGTCATAACGCGCTTCGAAGACCAGCCATCAGCCGTCAGTTTCGAGAACAGGCTGAAAAGAAGGGGCGTCGATGTCTTCAGGCATTACTTCACCAGAGGTTACCCCACGGACGTTGACCTCATCGTTAGCGAGGAAGGTTACGGAAGGAACGACTACATCAAGCCGACGAAGCCTCTTGTGGTTGTAACCGGTCCCGGTCCCGGCAGCGGCAAGCTTGCGACCTGTCTATCCCAGCTCTACCACGACTTCAGGAGGGGGGAGCGCGCGGGTTACGCGAAATTCGAGACCTTCCCCATATGGAACCTGCCACTTTCCCATCCCGTGAACTCAGCCTACGAGGCCGCCACCGCCGATCTTCAGGACTTCAACCTCGTTGATCCCTTCCACCTCGAGGCATACGGAGAAACGGCCATCAACTACAACAGGGACGTGGATGCCTTTCCCCTGCTGCGAAGGATACTGGAAAAGATAACGGGCGACAGATCTCCCTACGCCTCTCCAACGGATATGGGCGTGAACAGGGCCGGTTTCGCAATAACCGATGACCGTTTGGTCAGAAAGGCCGCTGAGCAGGAGATCATCAGAAGGTATTTCAGGCACGGCTGCGAGTATGTAATGGGCCTTTCGGAGAGGGAGACCGTCCTGAGGGTGGAGCTTCTCATGAACGACTTCGGGCTGAGGCCGGAGGACCGGCCCGTCGTCGCTCCGGCAAGGAACCGCCTGAAGAATGTATCAAGGGAAGACCAGGGCGATAACACCACCGCCGCGTCACTCATGCTGAGGACGGGGGAGATCGTCACGGGTATGAGCTCCGAGCTCATGCGCGCCCCCGCCGCCGCCGTGCTGAACGGTATAAAGAGCCTTGCGGGTATCAGCGACGGCACACATCTGCTATCCCCCGCCACCATAGACTCCATAAGGAAGCTGAAGAGCGCCGTCGGCAACAACCCCCTCCAGCTCGACCTGGAAGAGATGCTGGTGGCCCTCAGTGTCAATGCCGCCTCTTTCCGACCCGCCAATGAGGGAATGAACATGCTGCCGCAGCTGCGCAACTGCGAGGCGCACCTGACCCACATGCCCTCATCCGGCGACGAAAGCGGTCTTCGGACACTGGGCATCAATGTAACTTCCGATCCACTTTTCAGCAGCGTGCGGCTGTCCGGGGACTGAGCAACCACTGAAAAACGACCGATGGACGGCTCTTGACATCCCCTTAAATAAGAATATTTATTAAATACTAATTTTTAGGAAACAGAGGCATGATGGATACCAGGAAAGAGCTCGACCCGCTTAGACGGGCCCTGCGCTCAGCGGACATCAGGATGACCCAGCAGAGGATCGAGGTCTACCTGGAGGTTGTGCGCTCCAGCGGTCATCCCAGCGTGGCGGAGATATTTCAGGAGATCAGGAAAAAGCTTCCAAGCATTACCCTTGATACCGTGTACAGGACTCTGTGGAAGCTGTCGGAGCTGGGACTGATAAGCCCGCTTACATCATCGGGAGGCGGTGTCCGCTTCGATCCCAGGATAGAGCACCATCACCATTTCACATGCGCGAAATGCAGCAGGACCTTTGATTTCCACAGCGGAGCGCTGGATGAGATACCCATCCCGAGAGCCGCGTCCGACCTGGGGCAGGTGTGGGACGCTCACATGGAGGTCCGGGGCATATGCAGTGCATGCTCGAAGAAAACACTTACTGAAGCCGACCATTCAGGGAAAACGAAAGGAGAAAAGAGATGAAGAAGGACAAGAAGTTCACGACTAGCTCGGGGATACCGGTGGAGAACGACCTCTCCTCCATTACCGCCGGGAATAAGGGCCCGGTACTCCTGCAGGATGTCCATCTGCTGGAAAAACTGGCGCACTTCACCCGTGAGAGGATACCGGAGAGGGTGGTCCACGCAAAGGGGGCGGGGGCATTCGGGTACTTCGAGGTCACGGACGACCTCTCTCGTTACACCTGCGCCTCATTCCTCTCCGAAGTGGGGAAGAGGACGGAGGTCTTCGCCCGATTCTCCACCGTGGGCGGAGAGAAGGGCTCTGCCGATACCGAGCGTGACCCCAGGGGATTCGCGGTAAAGTTCTACACCGAGGAGGGCAATTTCGACATGGTGGGGAACAACACCCCCGTGTTCTTCATACGCGACGCCATGAAGTTCCCCGACTTCATACACACGCAGAAGAGAGACCCGGAGACGAACCTCAAGGACCCGGACATGTTCTGGGATTTCCTGTCCCTCACACCGGAGTCGATACACCAGGTCACAATACTCTTCTCAGACAGGGGCACCCCGAAGGGGCACAGGCACATGAACGGCTACGGAGGCCATGCCTACATGTGGTACAACGAGAAGGGCGATTACAACTGGGTCAAGCTCCACTTCAAGACCGAGCAGGGTATCGTGAACTTCACCGGCGAAGACGCCGGCATGATGCGGGGCATCGATCCCGACTTCTCAACCCGGGACCTCTTCGAGTCCATCGCGGGAGGGAACTTCCCGTCCTGGTCCGTCGAGGTCCAGATCATGACCCCGAAACAGGCGGAGGGATTCAGGTTCGATCCTTTCGATGTGACCAAGGTCTGGCCCCACGGAGAGTATCCGATGATCAAGCTTGGAAGGATGGTCCTTGACAGGAACCCCGAGAACTACTTCGCTGATGTGGAGCAGGCGGCATTCTCTCCGGGGAATCTGGTCCCCGGCATGGGTCCTTCCTTCGACAGGATGTTCCAGGCCAGGATATTCGCATATCCGGACACGCACCGTCACCGGCTCGGGGCCAACTATCACCTCATTCCGGTGAACCAGCCAAGGGGACTTAAGGTGAGCAATTACCAGAGGGACGGCTCCATGCGGGTCGACGGCAACGGTGGTCCCGGTCCGAACTACTGGCCGAATTCCTTCGGAGGAGTCGATCCGGACGGATCGAGAGCGGTGCCTCCGCTGGACGTTACCGGCACCGCATGGAGACATGAGGTGAAACTTTCCGACGAAGACTTCGTCCAGGCAGGGGACCTCTACCGCAAAGTCATGGATGACAGCGCTAGAGAGAATCTCGTAAGGAACATTGTGGGTCATCTTGGAAACGCGCAGAAGCGTATTCAGCTGCGGCAGACGGCCCTGTTCTGGAAAGCGGACGAGGAGTACGGCAGAAGAGTGGCGGATGGACTTGGCCTTGATGTCCGCCGCATCGGTGAACTCGCCTCCATGAGCCAGGAGGAAAGGGTCCGGGCTACCAGCGACCGGTAGCTCCCATCCCGGGACTTCTGTTCGTGCGACCGTGTAGCGGCCCCTGCACAGCCTTCGGAAATAGTGCAGGGGCCTTGACCTTTCGTCTGTTATTACAGATGATTGTCCCGTCGTTTGCTGCGCGAATGGTCGCGCAGCCCGAAGTGACGCGGCTCACCGGACCGGAAACGACTTCAATAACCCAGTTCAAGCTGGCTCCTTCCGGTCGGGCAGATGCGTAATTACCCGTACTGGAAGGAGTTACTGGTTTGCGAGACTACGAAACCGTTATAATCTGGAGCGCCAGCATCCCCGAGAATGAGATCGACAGAGAGCACGACAAGATCGTCGATATCATCAAGGGCGAGGGCGGCGCGTACAGCAGCTCCGACAAGTGGAGCCGGCGCATCCTGGCCTATCCCATAAAAAAGCAGACAGAGGGCATCTACCATTTCCTCAAGTGGAATGGCGAGAGCGGTGTGATAGAAGCCATCGACAAGTACCTTAGGATCAACGACAGCTGTCTCCGTTTCCTGACCCTCCAGGATGAGGAGGGAGAAGGAACCATGTCTGCGGACAGCGATTTCGAGGACGAGGAAGAGGAATACGAGGAAGAAGAAGACGACGATGAGGATGAGTTGGAGAGCGAGGATCAGTAATGGACCTTAGAATGCCCAGCATCAACAAGGTGATCATAACGGGGAACCTGGTTCGAGACCCCGACACCAGGATACTGGAGAACGGGACCCATCTGGCAAAGATGTCCATCGCCAACAACCAGAGATACCGCGACCGCAGCGGTGAGTGGCAGGAGAAGACCTGCTACGTTAACATCGTCGCCTGGAGAAAGACGGCGGAGCTGGTAAGTGAATACTGCCGGAAAGGCTCGCCGGTCCTCGTGGAGGGTGAGCTTGTTTACACTACCTGGGAGGACAGGGACGGCTCGAAGAGAAGCCGCCTGGAAGTAAACGCCCGAAGGATACAATTCCTTGAGAAGAAAGGGCAGGACACCTCCTACGGAGACTACGCTGACGGCGGACCCGGCGGAGAACCGGAACCCGATGACTCGGATCCGGGCATGCCGGACGACGATATCCCGTTCTGACGGCCATGACCGTCCCTCACGAACCGCCGGAGCTCAACTACATCATCCTCACCGGAAAGGTGATGGAAAAGGGTGAGCTGAGGACAACCAGCCTGGAGATCTTCCATATAAGATTCAGGCTGGAGAATTGCATCACCCCCTCCGTGGAAGGGCCCGGTGAAGGCAGGAAGGACTACGTCCTGGATGTCGAGGCATGGGGAAGTCTTGCCGAGATGGTCGACAGAGACATCAGGAACGGAATGTTCGTGCTTCTTGAGGGCAGTCTGGTCAGCAGGTCCTACATAGACAAGATGAAGAGAACTCAATACAGAATGGTGGTCAAGGCGTCTGAAATAACGGCTCTGAGCACCTGAAAAAGAGCATAGATCGGGAGGAACTGACTTGGTGGCCAAGAAGAGAATGAAGAAGAAGAGCAGTAAGTTCGGGCGGAAGAAAAAATGCCGCTTCTGCGCAAACCCGCAGATGGATATCTCCTACAAGAACGAGAGACTGCTTCAGAGATACGTTTCCGACAGGGGCAAGATCGTAGCGAGACGGGTGACCGGCAACTGCGCCAAGCACCAGAGGCTGGTGGCCAAAGCGGTCAAGGTCGCAAGGTTCCTGGCCCTCGTGCCTTACGTCAGAGAGCACTACAGGTAGGCCGCTTCAGCCGGTGATATGGCAGAGAGGACGGCAGGGGCCGGCAACGGTCTTATAGGAATAATCGCCCTCGGGATCATCCTGGTCCTCATGGGGGTCCCCTTCGTAGGCATGGCGGTCATGGCCTCCATGATGGTGGGGAGGAAGCTGGGTCAGGGGCTGCCCCTGGCGCTGGGCATCCTTGTGGTGGTGTACCTGATCTCGGATTTCTCCGGCGCTCTCATAGCGGCGGCGGGTTCCGGCGTGCTGGCCGGGTCGGTTCTCACGGGAAGGGGCTTCAGAATGTCTGCTGCAGCTGCGGCGTCTGCCGCAGCCGTTGGTTCTATCCTGGGAACCGTCATTCTGCCAGGGCACTCGCTCCTCTCTCCTGAGAACGTACAGGCTCTTGTCCAGCTCTACTCCACCGCCGGGATGAGTTCCTCGGAGATACTGTTCATGATGGAGCTTCTGGATTACATCCTGCCTGCGCTCCTCGCCGTCTGGGCGGTTGCCGGCACCCTGGCTTCCGTGGCGGCCGCAAGACTGATATGCAGAAGGGGGGGGACATGGCCCGATATTGCTGAAGGAGATCCGATAAGGCTCGGTCTCCTTCCGGCATGGATACTTATCGCGGCTCTGGCCGTGAACCTTGCCGGGACCGTGCCACCGGTGATCAGACAGGCGGCGGTGAACGTATCCATTTTCATGATAGTGCCCTACACCGCAGTGGGCCTTTCAATATGCAGGAAACTTCTGCTGCTTTACCCTCAGGTATTCCTCGTGCTCCTGCTCGGGATAATCTTCCCGCCTCTTGCTATCGGCGCGCTGGCAGTTGCAGGCATACTTGACACATGGCTTGACCTGAGGACCCGAATCGAAAGATCAAAAGAAAGGAAAAACCAGTAATGAAAGTACTTCTGATTAAGAGTGTTGAAGACCTGGGACTCGGAGGAGAAGTGGTGGACGTGGCCGACGGCTACGCCAGGAACTTCCTGTTCCCCAGGAACCTGGCCGTCAAGGCAACCCCCGCCGCCGTCAACTCGGCAGCCGTTTACCGCTCGAAGGCCCTCAGGGAGCAGGCGAGGATATCGGCCGAATCCCAGGAACTGGCAGACAGGCTGAGGAAGCACATAGTCGAGATAAAAGCAGCGGCGGACGATACCGGACATCTCTACGGCAGCGTCAACGAAAGAAACATATCGCAGTCACTCAAGGATGCGGGTTTCGAGATAGAGATAGAGCAGGTACTCCTGGGCGAGCACCTCAAGACCACGGGTGAATTCCCTGTTCCCGTCAAGATCTACGGTGACATCAGGACCGATGTCACGGTGAGGATACTTCCCGAGGAGCAGGAGTAGTAACCTTGAGGATACTGGCCGTGGAGACATCGTGCGACGACACCGCGGTCGCGCTGCTTGAAGGATGCAGCGCGATCGCGGAGAGGGTCTACAGCCAGACGGTGCATGGGGAACACGGCGGGGTTGTGCCTGAACTGGCTTCCCGAAGCCATATGAAAGTCCTTCCAGCGATGGTTGACGATGTGCTGGCCGCAGGCGGGATGACGGATGCCGGCGGAATCGACGTATTCGCCGCCACGGCAGGCCCCGGTCTTGTGGGCTCCCTCCTTGTCGGCCTTTCGTGGACCAAGGCCGCCGCATGGGCACTGGGGAAGCCTTTTCTCGGCATCAACCACCTGGCGGCACACCTCTTCGTCCATTACGGGGCCTCCCGCACCGTTCAGTTCCCGGCAGTCGCCCTGCTGGTCTCGGGCGGCCATACCTGTCTCTTCCGAATGGGGTCATGGGACGAGATCACCCTCATCGGCTCCACCAGGGACGACGCGGCGGGAGAGTCCTTTGACAAGACCGCCAAGCTGACGGGACTGGGCTACCCCGGCGGAGCCCTGCTGGACAGCGCTGCGGACAGGGGGGATCCAGACGCTGTTTCCCTTCCTTCGCCTATGTCTGATCCCGCTGTTCCGGACTTCAGTTTCAGCGGGCTCAAGACCGCGGCGAAACTGGCCTGGGAGAGGGGGGCCGATCTTAACGACCTAGCGGCATCATTCAGAAGGACCGTCGTTGACCTGCTGGTGTCGAAACTGTTCTACCAGTGTGAGGTTCTCGGTGCGCGAAGCGTGCTTGCCGCAGGCGGGGTCACGGCCAACAGACTGCTGAGAAGGGTCCTGGAAGAGGAGTCGATCAAACACGGCGTCAGGCTCTTCATACCCGACAGTGAACACGCCATGGATAACGCGCTCATGGTCGGCAGGGCCGCCGCCGCCGTACTGGATTCCGACCCGTCCGCAACATCCCCGCTGTCCTGCAACGCCTTCGCACGGTGGTCAGGATCATCGCTGACACCGCTGTGTTGTCACTGACCTCTCTCTTTTAGTACTATATAACTCCTGCATGACTCCGTTAGCCTGGAAGAGGACTATATGTGCGCTGATTTCGCGTACGGTGTGGATATTGTGAGCATAGCCAGGATGAGGAAAGCCCTGGACAGGAGTGGAGAGCGATTCGTACGGAGAATTTTCGCAGGGGATGAGCTGGCCTTCGCGGATGATCCCGGTTTCCTCGCGACCAGGTTCGCGGCAAAGGAGGCTTTTTTCAAGGCTCTGGGTACAGGTGTCTCCGGGGGTGTCAGATGGCGCGATTTCGTTCTGCCCCCGGATCGTGACGGCATATCCTGTCCGGTCGTTGGCGGAAGGTCGGCCGACTACCTTGACGGGAGAATCGTCCTTGCAAGTGTTTCCCGAACATCTGAGATAGCTGTGGCTGTTGTTTTCCTGGAAGGATCGGGGGATCGCGAATGAAATACTGGGTGATACCTGAGGAGATGTCCGAATACGACAGGAGGGCCATCGGAGAAGGCACTCCCGGCGATGTCCTGATGGAGAGGGCCGGTGAGTCCGCGGCAGCACGGGTAATGCGGATGGTGTCTCCGGACGACGGTCCTGTAATCGTCTTCGCAGGTCCGGGCAACAACGGCGGGGACGGGCTCGTGGTAGCGAGAAGACTCAGGGAAAGGTCCTACTACGCTCATGTGGTCCTTGCAACGGCTCCCGGCAGGAGCCTTTCCCACGACTGCCAGAACAACCTTGGAAGATTCGTCCAGGATGGGGGCATCGTAGTCCCCCCGGGGAAGCTGAAGGAGCTTCCTGACTCTCCGTCGCTGGTAGTGGACGCTCTTCTTGGGACCGGTTTCCGTGGAAGGATAGACGGGGTATTCGCCCAGTGTCTCGACAGGATCAGGGAGTACAATTGCATGGTCCTCGCCGTGGACACTCCTTCCGGCATCAACGGCAGGACCGGTGAGGTCGACCCTCACACTCTTCGGGCAGATGTGACCGTGACCTTCGCCGCGCCCAAGGCGGGGCTGCTCTTCCCTCCGGGATGCGCTTATACCGGAACGCTCTTCGTTACCGACATCGGCATACACGTGGACGATAACGATGACAGGATGGTTCCCGGCATCAGTGAAGCGGCTGGATTGCTTCCGCGGAGACCGGCCGACGGTCACAAGGGCACCTTCGGCAGGGTTCTGCTCATAGGTGGCTCTGAGAATATGCCCGGGGCACCTCAACTCATGGCCATGGGCGCCCTGAGGTCGGGTGTGGGACTGGTCACGCTGGCGGTACCGCTGTCCACGCACCAGCTGGTCGCAGGGCGCGTACCGGAAGCGCTTACGGCGTACTTCCTGCCCGGGGACCCCAGCAGCATGCCTGATCAGTCGGAGTTCACAGCGGTTGCCGCGGGGCCGGGACTTGGAAACAGCTCCGCAACAAGAAAAGTGATCAATTACATACTCGGCAACTGGAACGTGCCCCTTGTTCTTGACGCGGATGCGCTGAACGTCATCGATAAACCTCTGGAGCAGCTCAAGGGTTATCGCGGTCCTCTTCTCATAACGCCGCATCCGGGGGAGATGGCCAGGCTGGCCAGGTGCGACCCCTCGAGCATTGCCAGCCGCTCCAGCGCCGCCGCCAGGCTGGCCGAGGCCAGCGGCGCGTGTATACTTCTCAAGGGGAAGCCGTCAATGGTGATCTCCCACGACAAGGGCTCCTGCCTCATACCGACGGGGAACAGCGGCATGGCCACAGGCGGCAGCGGGGACATTCTGACCGGCATCGTCACCTCGTTGATGGCCCAGGGACTGGAACCCTTCGAAGCAGGCGTGCTCGGGGCGTTCGTCCATGGCCTGGCCGGCGACATGGCAATCGAGAACTCGTCGGAAAGATCTCTCATAGCCTCGGATATCGCCGGATGGCTGGGCAGGGCGTTCAGGGTCATAGAAAAGAACAGGGACAGCGAACTCCTTACTTCCGGAGGTAGATGGAACAGTGACTGGACCGATTGATCGAGACGAGGCGCTTCTACTTCTGCGGGAAAACCTGGGCAACGAGAACCTGATACGCCACTGCCTGGCAACCGAGGCCGTGATGAGGACTCTTGCCCGGGACAGGGGAGAGGATCAGGATCTATGGGGACTGACCGGCTTGTTGCACGACCTGGACTATGAGAGAACGGCGGACAGCCATGACAGGCACGGTCTGGTGGCCGGCGAGATGCTGGAGGGCAGGCTGCCGGAGGAGTACCTTAGGGCCATCAAGGCGCACAACGGTGAGAACAACGGCGTAGAGCGCATTTCAGACCTGGAACACCTTCTGGCTGCCGGTGAATCCATAACGGGTCTGATAGTGGCGGTGGCCCTGGTGTATCCCGAACAGAAACTGGAGCCGGTCAGGTCCGGATCCGTCACCAAGAGGATGAGGATGACGGCTTTTGCGAGGTCCGTCCCCAGGGAGACTATCATGGAATGCGAAAAGGCCGGCTACGACCTGGACGTTTTCGTCAGGCTGTCACTTGATGCGATGAAGGGGATAGCCGGGGAGATCGGTCTTTGACGGAACGTCTGGACGTATTGACTCTCAGGGGAGCGCGGTCCCTCATCGTTCTTCATCGAATTCAGCCCTGAATGGCACGATCCGGCTTCAGTGAAGCGGACGGTATCCTGGTCCCGCGCATAAGACCCGTTCATCGTGGAGACGAGTACGATGAGGCGGCTTTTGAGACTCTGCTCGGAATGCAGCGGGACCATTTCTGGTACAGGGGGCGCCACAGACTGATCCTTGACTCGCTCAGGAGGGAGCTGGGCAAGTTCCCCCCGAAGTCGGCCTGTCCAAGTGCCATCGACATCGGGGGGGGTTGCGGAGGCTGGCTCGAGTATCTCCATGAAAGGTCGCCGGCATTGTTCAGTGAGCTGGCCATGGGTGACAGCTCGGAAAAGGCCCTGGCAATGGCCGGCGATGTCGTCGGAGAATTCGCCTCCAGGTACCTGCTTGACCTGATGGCACTGCCCTGGACCGGGGAATGGGACGTGGTGTTCCTTCTCGATGTTCTTGAACACGTTCCTGATGATCTGGGCGCACTCAAGAAGACGGCGGAGATACTGAGGCCGGGTGGTCTCGTATTCATCACCGCGCCGGCCCTGAAGCAATTCTGGACATGCAATGACAGGATCGCGGGACACCGGCGGCGCTACTCCAGGAAGGATATCGAGACCCTTGGAGTGAGTGCGGGTCTGAAGCCGGTGAGAACGTCCTACTTCATGTTCCTCCTCAGCCCTTTGCTGTTTCTGACCAGGATGTTCTCCCGTCTTCCCGGTTCAGCCACGCGGGAGGATGAAAGAGCTCTTCTGGAGAGGACCCACAGGGTCCCTCCCCGACCGTTGAACGCCCTTCTTTCATGGATATTCTTCCTCGAGACAGCCATGATCCGACACCTGAGGTTTCCCTGGGGCACATCCGTACTGGCTGTTCTCAGAAAGGACGCTCCCGTCAACGGTTGACCTGCCGGGAGGTCCTCCGCGTTTCGGCCTGGCCGAAGAGCTCCCTGCCCCTGCGAAACGCCTCCAGATTGATCTCGAGGAATTTCGACGGCACCCTTTCTCTTACCGCGTTGTGCCAGTGCTCAAGGCCTATGGGCAGATGGGTCGATACCGCCCCTATCAGGACCACATTCACGACCTTCATGTTGCCCAGTTCACCGGCTATCTCCACGGCGGGCACCAGGCTGACCGGGAGCTTCTTCTCTATCATTATTGCATCGATGTCAGGATATTCGGCCAGGCCGGTGTTGACCGTCATGGGGTTGATCCTCAGGTCGCAGGCCACCAGCCTGCCACTCGGAGCCAGATAGGAAGCCCATCTGAGTCCTTCCATCTTTTCCATGGCGAGTATCAGGTCGGCGCACCCCTTTTCCACCAGGGGGCTGTATATCTTATCGCCGAACCTGACATGGCTGGAGACGCTCCCCCCTCTCTGGGCCATTCCGTGGACCTCGCTCTTCTTGACGTCGTTGCCGGCCGATCTCGCCGCCGAGCATAGGATCTCGCTCGCAAGGAGAATCCCCTGGCCGCCGGTACCGCAAATGATGACATTGGTCACGGGTGTCATTCCAGTCCTCCCAGATCCTTGGAGATGGCGCCTGCAGGACATACCTGGACGCACATGTTGCAATTGGGCCAGCACAGCAGACCGCTGATGTCCGGATGGTCCTCATCCCAGCTGATTGCGGGACAGCCGAGTTTCATGCATTGTCTGCAGCCTATGCACTTCTCCAGGTCCACCGTGGCCACGACCCGCTTCTTCGGTCTGTAGCTCATTATGCATGGCCTTCTGGTGATTATCACCGAGAGGGCCTCTCTTTCGATCTCCTCCTTCAGGACCCTCTCCATCTCCTTGAGGTCATGGGGATCCACCACTCTCACGTACTCCACGCCGCAGGCCCTGACCAGTCCCTCGAGGTCCAGGACTGGAGCATCCCCACCCTTGAGGTTCTTTCCCGTGGTCGGGTTCTGCTGACCCCCGGTCATGGCCGTAAGGCTGTTGTCCATGATCATCACGGTGCCGGTATTGCCGTTGTAGACCATGTCTATCAGTCCCGTTATTCCCGAGTGCACGAAGGTGGATTCACCTATGGCCGCTACAAGTCTGCCCATTCCTTCCCTGCCCACGGCTTTCTCTATGCCGCTGAGGACTCCGATGGACGCCCCCATACATACAGTGGTCTCCAGAGCATTGTAGGGCGGCATCAGGCCCAGTGTGTAGCAGCCGATGTCACCGGTGGAGCTGCCCTTGATCTTGCTGAGGCAGTAGAAGGCTCCCCTGTGCGGGCATCCGGGGCAGAGCGACGGGGGTCTTGCGGGAAGATCTACCGGCCGCCATGTAAGCGCCTTCACCGATCCCGGTTTCAGGGCGTTTCTCACTATCTCCGGATTCAGTTCTCCTTCAACGGGTATGATGTTCTTGCCGTCGGCCTCAATGAGGAACCTGGCCCTTACGGCGTCTTCCAGGAACGGCTCGTTCTCCTCTACGAAGACCACCCTGTCTACCATGTTTATGAATCTCTCTATCAGCTTCCAGGGCAGGGGATTGGACATTCCTATCTTCAGGACGCTGGCCTCGGGGCACACGTCCTTCACGTACTGGTAGGATATTCCGCTGGTTATCACACCGATGGAGGGATCCCCCTCCTCAATCCTGTTCAGCATGCTCCCCGATCCCCACTCTGACAGCTCCCTCAACCTCTTCTCGACCCTGCCGTGCATGGCCCTGGCGTGAGCCGGGATTGGGACTCTCTTCCTGATGTCACCCTTGTAGCCCTGCACCGCTATTTCCTTCCGGGGTCCCACCCCTACAAGGCTCTTGGAATGGCATACCCTCGTGGTCATTCTCAGGAGTACCGGGGTATCGAACTCCTCCGATATTCGGAGGCCCTCCCCAACCATGTCCTTTGCCTCCTGGCTGTCGGATGGCTCCAGCACCACTACCTTAGCGGCCCTGCCCATGAGCCTGTTGTCCTGCTCATTCTGGCTTGAGTGCATTCCAGGATCGTCCGCCGATACTATGACGATGCCTCCGGTGGCGCCTATGTAGCTCAGGGTGAATAGCGGATCTGCCGCGACGTTGAGTCCCACGTGCTTCATTGCCGAAAGGACCCTGGCCCCCGCGAAGGACGCGCCCGCTACCACTTCAAGGCCCACCTTCTCGTTGGGCGCCCACTGGGCGTCTATCTCATCGTATTCTTCTCCTATTGTCTCGAGTATTTCAGTGGATGGTGTCCCTGGGTATGCCGAGGCGAAATGGACGCCTGATTCCCAGGCTCCTCGAGCCACGGCTTCGTTGCCCGACAGAAGGAGCGTGCCCTCCACAACGGTATTCAGTTTCTTCCTCATTCCCCGCCTTTCTTCGATTTCCCTGTCCGCAGCTCCTTGTTCGCTTCGGTTTCGATGGACACTATCGGTATATCTTGACGTCCTCCACTGAATCCAGGACCCTGAACACTCCTCTCATGAGAGCTTCAAGCTCCTCCTCGCCGGGGAAGACGATGATCTCCGCCAGGTGCTTCAGGTTCCTGCTGATCCGCTCTGTCATCCATTCGTTGATAGCGATGCCCCCCGTTATCACCACGGCGTCGATATCTCCCGCGAGGGCCGCCGCCATTGCGCCGGCCTCCTTGATTATCTGGTAGGCCATGGCGCGAAGAGCGAGGTCGCAGATCTCGTCTCCCTCCCTGGCCCTTTCAAGGGCTTCTCCCACATGGTCGGTGCCCGTATAGGCGAACAGTCCTCCACGTTTCAGCAGCATCACTTTCATTTCGGGCCAGGTGTATCGACCGGAGAGGCACATCTTCGCCAGCCCGGTGGTGGGCAGGGCCCCTACCCTCTGGGGACTGAAGGGGCCGCCGTCGTTCGCCTGACTGGTGTCTATCATTCTCCCTTTTCTGATGGCGTTCACCGATATGCCGCTGCCCAGGTGAAGGACGACCATGTTCAGATCCTGGAGCTTTCTTCCGAGCTTCTCTGCGGCCTTGTACGCCACCATTCTTATGTTCAGGGCATGGCTCAGGCTGATCCTCTCCAGCTGGGGCAGGCCGGAAAGCCTTGCTTCGGGGATCATCTCGTCAACACAGACAGGATCGACTATGTACGGTCTGCACCCGGCTTCAAGGGCTATCTCCCAGGCAAGAAGGGCCCCCAGGTTCGACGGGTGATCGGCCTGAAGGGTGGAACCTTCCCGGATGTCCTCCACGAGAGATGAATTCACTTCGTAAGTACCGCTCTCCAGAGGCTTGAATGCTCCTCCCCTGCCGACCACGGCGGTAAGCTCCTCCAGGCCGTACCCTTCCTCCTCCAGGGCTGCCAGGATCATATCCCTCCTGTAATCGAGCTGCCCCAGGGTGGAGTCGAACTGCTCGAGTTCTTCGGGAAGGTGCCTTATGCTCTTCTGGAAGATCAGCTCGGTCTCCCTGAAGAGCCCCAGTTTGGTTGACGTTCCTCCCGGATTGACCGTGAGCACAAGCCTTCCGTCACAAGCCATCGGAGCCTCCCGCCACGACAACTCCAAGCGCGAGGGAATTCAGCTTGGTCAGAGCGTTATCGGACCTGGACAGCATTACAACCGGGGCAGCCGCCCCGGCTATCAGACCCCCTACCTCGGCGTCGGTCATGAACATGAAGGCCTTCGCGAAGATGTTGCCGCTGGTTATGTCCGGCGTGATCAGTACGTTTGCCTTGCCCGGAACCTCTCCCTTCATGTTCTTTATGGCCGCAGCCTCGGGGTCCATTGCGCCGTCAACGGCAATGGGACCGGCCACCTCCAGTCCCGGTATTCCCTCTTCGGCGATCCCGGCGAACATTATCGTCTCGGGCATCTTCTCGCTGGGCGTCTCTATGGCCGCCAGAAGGGCAACCAGAGGCTTTTGAGCCCCAAGGGCCATTATGACCCCCGCCGCGTTGACGGCTATCTGTCTGATGGTTGCTTCATCCGGCCTTATGTTCATCCCGCCGTCGGAGATCGCCACAAGCCTGTCCTGCCTGGGAACATGGACCACCGCCACATGGCTCAGTACCCTTCCCGTACGCAGACCTTCGTTCTTGTCGAGTATGGCTTTCTGGAATATGGAAGTCTTTATCAGCCCTTTCATGAGAATGGAGGCCTCGCCCGAACTGACAAGGCTGACGGACCTGAGTGCCGCCTCCTCGGGATCCTGCGAGTCGATCACCTCTATATTCCCGGGAAGTTTCCTGCCGAGCTGTGAGAGGGTTTCCCTCAGCCCGGCCTCGGGCCCTACGATCACGGAGGATGCCAGACCCTCCTCCGATGCCTGCAGAAGGGCTTCGACGGATGAGACATCGTGTCCCATCGGTATGGCGACCCTGGCGTTGGATACCCCTTTTGCCGCCTCTCTTATTTCAACAAAATTCCTGTACAAGAAAACCTCCCTCTTTGAAATCCAATCCGGCGCCTTCCCAGACCCATGAGAAGCTCATCGGGACGGTCTTGTCCGACTTCCGCCACAGTGGACCGTCACCACAGTGATTTAGTATTATGTGGCCAGAAAAGAGCGCGGCCAAGGTGACAGAAGAACCGGGTGTCAGGGGGAAAGCGTGAGTGAAGCTTCAGATGGTATCCACCGGTTGCTTCTCCGGGCCGGCGGTATGCTTCTTGATTTTGATGGAGTCTTGGCCGACAGCGAGCCTTTCTTCCGAAGGTCCTGGAACGCAGCCCTGGAACCATGGGGGCATTCCATAGGAGAGCGGGACTACTGGAATTACTGGTCCTCCCGGGGAGAGGGTCTTGAAGGCGAGATAAGAAGGAGCGGGCTTGATTCCATAGACCGGAACCTTGTCTCCCGCAGACAGGAGGAGATCTATGCTGAGTTCGTTCTCTCAGGAGCAATCCCTCTTTTCCCCGGGGCATCGTTGCTGCTGGAGGAGCTGGAATCGGGTCCGTTCTGGGGAGGAAGGCCTTACTGCATAGCTTCGAACACTCCTGCGTCGCAGATAAGGCATGTGCTGAAGAACGCCGGTGCCCCGGTCCCTGAAGTGGTGGGTGGAGACGGTCTCGAGAAGAAACCTTCGCCGGCGATCTTCATGAAAGCAGCGTCTATACTGGGAATCAGACCATCGGAGACCGTGGTGCTTGAGGATTCGTGGAAGGGGATCACGGCCGCCGGACGAGGGGGCTTCAGGAGCCTGCTGGTTATCAATCGGTATAATAGAGATCTTGATATAGGGGGCGAGTTCCGTATTTCGGGGCTTGACCCGCTTCTGAAACACCTGTCGAGGAACTGGAACGGGTTCAGGGGAGGTTGAAATGGACATTATACTCGATGCTGAGATATTCACGATCCCAATGGTCAGTTTTATTGTGGGGCTGCTTTTCTGTTTTCTAGGGCGCAGACTGCTTGGGTTCATTGTGATTCTCTTCGGATTCTTCATCGGCTACACCTGGCTCGCCTCACTGCTGGCGGATATCACGGGGACTTCGATCGCTTCATCTCCCTGGATGCCATGGGTCTCCGGCGTAGCCGGGGCCGCCCTTGGCCTTGTTGCCTGGAAAGTTTCAATGTTCTTCGTCGGAGCAGTAATAGGTCTGTTCGCTGCCCGGGGGCTTCTTCCGTCAGTAAGCGGTATTGTCCATGCAGCCATCGCCCTGGCCGCCGGAATACTTGTCCACCTCTATAAAGATCCGATAGTATCGCTGCTGACCGCTGTTTCAGGGGCATACATAGCGGTGGGCTCGGCCATGATAATGCTGGAGGGGATTGGCTTCATACGAGCCGTTGCCAGCTTCACCGACTCTGCTAATCCAGGCCCCGTGCTGGCTGTAGTGCTGCTCCTCATCTTCTCGGTCACGGGTTACAAGTTCCAGGCAAGGTCCTTCGGTTCTTGAAGTTCCTGCCGCATGGGTGTATATTCGCCTCTTGGCTGATACTGATCAAATTCAAGGAGGAAACCTTTGGGCCAGAGACTGACTGATTACGCCCTTGTGGCCTTTGTGATTCTGGTTGTCTTCGGGCTGTTCAGATTGTCCAGACTGGTAATGAACAGTATGCTCAAGCATATCCAGGTTCGTTACGGAACCCTGAGCCCTGACATGGCTCTGTATACCGCCTTTCTCTTCCTGCTCGCAGGGCTCATGTTTCTTCCTGCATTTACGTCCTTACTGGCTGTAATAAACAACCAGTACCTTTTTGGAGGCATGGTCCTTCACCTTGTTCTGGTGGCTGTATCGATAATCCTTTTCAGTATTGCGGAGGATATGTTCCGTGAGTTCCCCTCCATGCCCGGAACGAAAGATCTGTGGACGATATCAAGTCATTTTCGCCGCATGTCCGTTCCCTTCGCTGTTTTCTGGGCTCTTGGCGTAGTGTTCATCAGTCCGCTTTTCTATTCCGGTCTTACGGTTATCCTGGCGCTTTTCTACCTTTTCGCCCTGTCCTGCAGAAAAGTGGCAGAGACTGCGCCATCAGGTAAGAAGGACTGATGCCCGGAGGGAACATCCGTATCCTGCACATCATCACCAAGCTCGCCGTCGGGGGCGCTCAGCTGAATACCCTGATATCCACCAGGGACGTGTCCGGAATGGGTCTCCACTCCGATATCCTGACTGGACCGGAGAAACCACCGGAGGGAGAGCTATTCGATCTAGGGAACCGGTGGGGACTCAATATAATCACGGCTCCCCATCTGAAGAGGGACATCTCTCCCGTTCGTGACCTTCTCGCCCTTCTCGAGATACGAAGGACGATACGTGACGGTGATTACGATATAGTACACACGCACGGGTCCAAGGCCAGGTTCCTGGGAAGGATCGCGGCCGCATCCTTCCCGCGGGTCAGGATCGTTCAGACAGCTCATGGGTGGCCGTTCTACGAATCCATGAATCCTTTGAAGAAATACGTATACATCACCCTCGAAAAGATCGGCTTCGATCTTGCGCACTTCAATATCTGTGTCAGCCCGAGGGACCGGGACAAGGCTCTCAGTTACGGTATCGGTCATTTCGACGATTTCAGGATCATCAGGAGCGGGGTCGAATTCGATGACTTCAGGGCTGCAAGGGGAGGCCGGAACAGGGCGAGGGACTTGCTGGGAATAGACAGGAATGCTGAAGTGGTCGGCTCCGTGATGAGGTTCTGCCCGGAGAAGGCTCCTGACGTGTTTGTGGCTGCCGCCACCAGGATACTGGACGAAAGACCCGGGACTAAATTCGTTCTGGTGGGTGACGGGCCCCTCTTCGAACAGACCCGGCATCTCATCAGGACACGGAAGCTCGCGGACAGCTTTCTTCTCACGGGAAGCCGGGATGACGTAGTGGAAATACTTCCGGCCTTCGATGTGTTCCTGATCACATCCCGTACGGAAGGTCTGCCGCGGGCGCTTCTGGAATCGCTGGCCGCCGGGGTTCCGGTGGTATCCACCGACGTGGGAGGTATCCATGAGCTGCTGAAGTGCGGAAGGAACGGCATTCTCTGTGGTGAGGGTGACGTCGGGGCTCTGTCGGAAGGTGTCTGCAGGCTTCTTGACGATCCCGGACTCCGTTCATCGATAATGACCGACGTCGACATAGATATCGAACCGTTCTCGGCCGAGACAATGGTGAAAGATCTTTACGAGCTGTATACCAGGATCGCGGAACCCGGGATGAACGTAGTCTTTCTCTGTGATGACGAACCGTTCAATATTCCCAGGACAGTTGCGAAGGTGATAAGGAAACAGCCTTTCAACAGGTATACTGTCGTGTCTCTCAGCGGACACGGCTCCCTCAGGAGACCCTTGAAGAACATTCGCCGTTACATGGGTCTCTACGGACTAACGGGATTCTTCCTGCAGCTGGCCAGATTCGCCGTTCTCAAACTCTCTGCCACTCTTCGCCTGCCCACTCGGGACTCCCACTCGCTCAGGCAGACGGCAAAAAGGGAACACGCGGACTACGCATCCCTTGACAGTGTCAACAGCGGAGAGTCGCGGAGTTATCTCAACTCCCTGGATCCCGACGTATTCATCTCCATCGCATGTCCGCAGATACTCAGGAAGGGAACTCTCTCCATCCCTCGAAAGGGCGCGTGGAACATTCATTCTTCCATGCTTCCGAAGAACCGGGGCATGCTCCCGACTTTCTGGTCGCTGTACAATGGTGACCAGCCGGGGGTCACAATGCATCGAATGGTCCCGGAGCTGGATGCGGGTGAGATACTGATCCAGAGGAAGATCGAACGGACGATCGATAACTCCTCTCTGCACCAGCTTCTCGACCTGACAAAGGACATGGCGGCCGATATCGCCGCAGAGGGACTCGAACTCATCAGGACAGGCGCCTACCGGCTGCAGCCGAATCCAGTGGAGAAGGGCTCCGAAAACTCTTTCCCGTGCAGGACCGATGTCAAGAGATTCATTGAATCCGGCGGCAGGATTGCCGGAAGTGCTACAGAAAGGCCCTTGATCGCCATCTCCTTCGACGTCGAGGAGTGGTTCCAGACGTACGCCGCAAGGAAATGGTACCCGTACGAAGCCTGGACGGGAATGAACAAGAGGGTCAACACGATACTTGACACTATCCTCGAAATACTGTCCAACCATAGATCAAAAGGCACTTTCTTCTTTCTGGGCTGGATAGCGGAACATCATCCGGAACTCTTGATGAAGGTTGTGGACGCCGGCCACGAAGTGGGTTACCACGGGTACAACCACATTGAGCTGAACTCTCTCTCCAGGGATGAGTTTCATCGTAACCTCGACCGCTTCGAGAAAATAATCGAATCGGTCTCCATACCCATGCCGGTCGGGTTCAGGGCGCCGAGTTTCTCCATGAAGGCAAACACTCTGTGGGCGGTCGATGAGATAATCTCCCGCGGTTTCCAGTACGACAGCAGCGTGTACCCCATGTTCAAGATCCGTTACGGGACACCCAGGGCTCCCCAGAAGCCTTTCCTTCTTCGCGGTCTGGAGAGTTCCATACTCGAGCTTCCCCTTGCCTCCCTTAAACTTGCGGGTATGAAAATCCCCGTGGCCGGCGGAGCCTACATGCGTTTCTATCCGGGCTTTCTTCACAGGTTGATGCTCGGCCTGGTATTCAGATCCGGCAATACGCCGGTCCTGTACTTCCATCCGTGGGAAATAGATTCCATGAACATTTCCAGCAGCATGAGCATGTTCCAGAAAATCCGGCAGCATCACAACTCGGGAAGCAACACCATCTTCAAGCTCAGAAGGATACTCCGAAAATACAGGGGTATAGCTTTACGGGAACTTGCTGATAATACCGATCCGGGGAACCTCACCGAATTCAGTCTATAAAGGGAAAGGCCGCCCGGAGCATTCTCCGGACGGCCCGTTCAGGACAGGCGATCGCTAAGGACCCTCGATCGCTCCAACGGGACAGGCTGACACGCAGGCGCCACAGTCTATGCAGGTGTCCGGGTCTATTGAATAGATATCTCCCTCACTTATGGCGTCTACAGGACACTCGGACTGACATGCCCCGCAAGCAATGCATTCATCATTGATCTTGTGTGCCATTCGCACTCCTTTCGTCACAGTATTTGAAATGTATCGATATTGGCATTTCAGGGAGTATATGCGCTGGAGTAACAGTGGTCAACTTACTTCCCCGCGGTTTTCCCGGCGGAGTTTCCGCCGGCCCTTATGAGCTCCAGGAGGCGATCAAGCTCCTCAAGGCTGTGGTAGCTGATCTCTATCCTGCCGGCTCCAGCCTTTCCCCTTATCCTGACTCTTGTCTTCAGTATCCTCTGAAGTGAATCCTGCAGTTTACGGGTCTCGGCGCTCTCCTCCACGGTCTTTCTTCGCTCGGTCCCCGTACCTGTCGTATTGAGTTCCCTGACCCTTTCCTCCAGCTGTCTCACGGAAAGCTCTCTTTTGACCGCGTTGACAGCCACCCTCATTATCCTGGTGTTATCCGAAAGCCCCAGAAGAGCCCTTCCATGACCCATACTGAGTTCTCCACCCCGCAGGAGATCGAGTACCTTACCGGGAAGGTCAAGGAGCCGCTGGAAATTCGCAACGGCTGAGCGGCTCATCCCCACTCTTTCTCCCATCTGTTCCTGAGTAAGGCCGAACTCGGAAGAGAGTCGGCTGAAGGCTTCCGCCTTTTCCACGGGACCCAGGTCCTTCCGCTGTATGTTCTCTACGAGGGCAAGGGCCAGCATCTGCTGATCGTCCGCTTCCCTCACGATCACGGGAACGGAACTCAGACCGGCTTCAATGGCAGCCCTGAGTCTTCTTTCGCCTGCTATCAGCTGAAAATCCCCGCCGGATCTTCTGACCACAAGGGGCTGAAGTATGCCCTGTGATGCTATGGACCTTGCAAGAGAAGCTATCTCATCCCTGTTCCATTCCTTTCTGGGCTGGAACGGGTTGGCCCCTATTCTTCCCACGGAGACTTCCATGGCTCCCTGTCCTTCATCTTCCGAAATTCCGGGAAATATCTCGTCCAGTCCTTTGCCAAGAGCCTTTCTCTTGCGCTTTGTCATCTGTTCATCACCTCCCGAGCCAGGCTAAGGTAACTTATCGCCCCTCTGGATTTAGCGTCATAGAGCAATACTGGCATACCGTAACTTGGTGCTTCGCTTAATTTTACGTTTCGAGGTATATATGTTTTGCAGAGTTTTGCTCCAAGGAATCCCCTGACTTCCTCCTCCACGTCCCTGCTGAGGATAAGCCTCTGATCGAACATGGTGAGAACGACGCCGCTTATCTGCAGCCCGGGGTTCCAGAGTCTGTTCACGTTCCTGATGGTATCCATCAGGTGAGAAAGGCCTTCAAGCGCGTAGTACTCGCTCTGCAGCGTGACCAGAACCTCCGAGGCGGCAACCAGGGCGTTGATGGTCAGCAATCCCAGTGAAGGAGGACAGTCTATCAGGACGAAATCGAACCTGTCCAGGCAGTCCTCAAGGGCTTCCCGAAGAAGGAATTCCCTGAATTCAGCAGTTGCCAGCTCTATCTCAAGACCTGATAGTCCACGGGACCCCGGTATCAGCCTCAGGCCATCGACCGAAGTGGTCCTTATGATATCCTGCAGTCCCTTCTCACCGAGAAGGAGTGAACTGATATCGTTTCCGGATCTCTCCTC
>JAFGPK010000025.1 GCA_016936235.1 Candidatus Fermentibacteraceae bacterium
CTGTGCGTCGGTATCGGAGTCCGGACGGCCTTCATACCCTTCCATACATGGCTGCCGGAGGCTCACGCCTACGCCCCCCATCCCATCTCGGCCATTCTGTCAGGGGCGATGATCAAGATATCGTTCTTCGCAATGGTCAGGGTATTGCTTCAGTTCGGAGGGGAATACCTGCTGGAGCTGCTGATGTGGATAGGGGCGGTCACGGCCCTGGCGGCGGTGATGAGCGCGCTGGCCCAGACCGACGTGAAAAGACTCCTCGCCTACCATTCCATATCACAGCTGGGATACATCCTGGCAGTGTTCGGCGCGGGTTCGGCGGTAGCCCTCACCGCCTCCTTCCTCCACGCCCTGAACCATGCCCTGTTCAAGAGCCTGCTGTTCCTCACCGTGGGCGCAGCCGTTAGCCATACGGGAGAGCGGGATCTGAACCGCATCTCGGGCATGGGAAGCAGGATGCCGGTAGTGGCCGGGGCCTTCTTCGCCGGGGCACTGTCCATCTCAGGCGTCCCGCCGTTCAACGGATATGCCAGCAAGGCCTTCATAACGTTGGGCATGAAGGGAACCGATGCCTACCCCCTGCTCTTCGTAACCGGCTTCCTCACCATCGCAAGCTTCATGAAGCTGGGGAGGATCTTCCTGCCTGGCTCAGGCGATGGAAGGATCGCACAGGTTTCCGGACCGCTCCCGGGAGCCCTGGAGAAGGCGGTGGTTGTAGTCCTCGGACTGATGTGTCTCGTCACGGGGGTCTTCGGAGTTCCTGTGGCCGGGTTCCTTCACGAAATGCTCTACAACCGGCCGCTGGGAACGGTCCCTTCACTGTTCACGGCCGGGGACCTGCTGAAGACGCTGCCTCCGATTCTGCTCGGTATCCTCGCGTGGAGACTGGTGCTTTCCAGCCCCGGAAGGTCGGTTTCAGTCTGGATCAGGGCTCTGGCGCCGCAGCTCCGCACGGTTCTCATCTTCTTCTTCGTGGGTCTGCTGGCCTTCGCCGCGGTGGCCTACTGACGGGTCAATTCAAGCGATCAGCAGAAAGAGGCTGCGGCTTTCTTGAGCGCGGGAGGGAAGGGGCAGCCTTCAGGCCGCCCCGGTCAACTACACACCTTTTTTAGGTCTTACGAACAGAAGGGTCCAGAGGCCTGCCACGCCGACAACGATGTAGACGATCCTGGTTACATCCCATCCCAGGTTCAGATAGCCGGCGATAAGGTCCTTCTGCAGTATCCCCAGGATACCCCAGTTGATTGCGCCGATGGCGGCGATGATCACTGCGAGCCAGTTTAGCAACTTCATGTCCTTCTCATTCACCCCCCCTCGTAATTGTGATTATTGCAATTCTGCATCGGTGGACCCAAATAAGCAATGGGGACATGAACAGCGGCGGATTCGGAATTCTCTTTGACGCACCCTTCAGAGCCTGAGAAGTCTCATGGCGGAACGCTCCCCGTCATTGCCGGACAGGACGGTATAGACGCCGGTGGGAAAGGCCGCTGCGGGGCTCCAGGTGTACAGTATCCTGTCCCGCGACGGTCGAGGCTCCAGCTCGGCCACCTTCCTGCCGCTAAGATCCAGTATACAAAGAGTGCCGGGATCTCCCCCGATTCCTTCCATTGAGATCTCCACCGAAGACGAGAACGGATTGGGGGCGGCGGTCAGGACCATTTGTCCCGGCGCTTCCGTCTCCCCTATCCCCTGCTGTTCCGGACAGAATATCAGGCCGTCGCGACCGGGACCGTACTGGAACATGGGCATCTGAACGTCCATGGGGTCCACCTGGTCCGGGAAATCCCAGAGGTGGGCGGTGCACAGTGGCGTATCCAGATTTGTGGGCAGGAGAAGCTCGATGTCTCCGTCACAGTCTACGTCCCCCAGGGCTGCGGTATTGAAGAAGGATGCCCCGTCCGTCGTTATGGGCCATCCGGAGATTGGAACACCCGTGTGATGGTAGCCGAGGAGCTTGCCCGGCGTGATGTTGGTATCCCAGATGAACTCCGGGTCGCCGTCGCCGTCGATGTCCGCCACCGCCACCTGCGAATTGATGGCCTCCACGGGTCCCACGGGCCAGCCTGCAACTGCCGTGCCGTCATGGTGCCAGGCGTAGAGATGATCGGTAAGCGTGGTGGAGAGTACCTGGTCCCCCACCAGCACCTCAAGGTCGCCGTCCCCGTCCATGTCGGCAAAAGTCGCTGGTGCATATATCCAGTAGGACACGGCCTTGGGCCATCCGGCTACATCGGTGCCGTCGTGGTTGAGCAGGAGCATGTGGCTGCTGCCGCTCATATTATGGCCTCCGGAGGCAATCTCCAGATAGCCGTCATTGTCTATATCGGCGAAAGTGGGAGCCGAGTAGGAGAACACGTCACCGGTAGAGGGAGTGTAGGGGAAACCCGTGAGAAGCGTCCCGTACGGATCCCAGGCGTAGATGGTGCTGTAGGACTGGAAGACTATCTCCCTTACTCCGTCATTGTTCAGGTCCGCCGCTCCGGCCGACGCCGCAGGGACGTGATCGATGGGAATGGGCCAGCCGGCCTGAATCTGCCCGATGCCGCTGAAGAGGTACACGCGGCCGATGGGGTAGTCCCTGTCGCTGACTATTATCTCGCAGGTACCGTCATCAAAGAGGTCGACCACGGTGGGACTCTTGGTATGGTCACCGGCGGTCATGGCGGGGAAGCCCGGAAGCAGGGTCCCGTCGGTATGGTAGGCCCAGGTCCATCCTGTGCTTCCGTTGGGATAGTTGTCGGATATCGCAACGATTTCCCCTTCGCCGTCTCCGTCCAGGTCGCCGAAGGCGGGCTGGCCGGTGGAATGGGTACCGCCGGGCATTGTGACCGGCCATCCCGGGAGATAGGTGCCATCGGAGTCAAGCAAATGAAGCGTCTTGTGAGTCCGGAAGAGGATCTCCAGCTCGGAATCTCCGTCGGCGTTCACCAGCAGACCGCCCTCGTCACCCGAGTAACCGGCTATATCAACGGGCCAGCCGGCCTGGTACGGAGGATTGAGGGGGCTGTCCGAATAAGACTCGATTGTGAGTCCGGTGGAGTTCTCATCAGCCAGCACCATACCCATTACATCCGCCATGGGATGGTCGGGCATCCAGCTCACCGCGGCGGCGTCAGAGGCCGATGAGAATGCACCGAGAACGATCAAAAAGGCGGACAGCGTCTTCGTTTTCATATTCTGCAACTCCCCGTGCTTCATCATACTTCGTCGATTCGTCCTGCTGCCTTATGCCCATGCTCACCTCAACATTGATAACCCGTCCGGTCTGCATGCGCAAGTCGTTTTCCTCCGTGGAATGGAATGTCCCATGAGTCTTCACACGGACTTAACATCTCTTGTGAATCTTCCACGGTCAGACCCGATAGACAAGGAGAGCCACCATGAGTAAAGCACGTGTTCTGTTCCTCTGCACCGGCAACTCAGCAAGGAGTCAGATGGCCGAGGCATTCCTGAGGAAACAAGGAGGCGACAGCTTCGAACCGGTCAGCGCGGGGCTTCAGCCGGTTCCGATACATCCTCTCACCATCCAGGTGATGAGAGAGAAGGGTGTGGAACTGGAGGAGGAAGGTCACAGGTCCAAGGGGCTGGTGGAGGAGTTCTTCAGGAAACAGGTCCATATAGGGTATCTCATCACGGTATGCAGGCAGGCCGAGAGCAACTGCCCCATCTACCCCTGGGCAGGAGTGAGGGAATTCTGGGATATCGAGGACCCCGCTGCCTTCAGGGGGACCGAAGAGGAGAAACTCGACTGTTTCAGGCGTGTGCGCGACGAGATCGAACTCAAGGTCAGGAATTTCCTGGAAAGAATGAGCCCGGACCAGCAGGACTGACCCGGGCACGCATTATCTGACCAGAGCGATCACATCAGTTGCAGCCGCCGCAGTGGCCTGCGTCCTCCATGGGTCCATCCCCGTGACGGCCGCATCCGCAGTCGGGGCTGGTATCGTCGCAGCCTGAGGTGTTGCAGTCATCGCAGTCCCCGGTGCAGCCGTCGGTTTCGCCGCCGCAGCAGCAACCGCCATCGTCCGCGTGGCAGCAGGTGCAATCCGAGTGGATTTCGTCGCATTCCGATGCGTCGCAGTCGGTGCAGTCTCCCGAACAGCCGTCCGCCTCTCTATCGCAGCAGCAGTCATCTTCAGACGCGGGATCGGCCGGAGCGGTCTCATCGCCGGCGCTGGCGAGCACGAATATTCCGGTCAGAGCAATGGCAAGCAGTATCAGTGACAGTTTTCTCACTTGTTCTTCTTCTCCTTGTCGCAGCAGGTATGATGTTTCTCTTCGCCGTGGCATTCCTTTATCTGCTCAGGTGAGCAGTCTTCGGGTTTTCCCTTCAGCCTGTCAGGCCTTGTGCACCTGTTTCCTCCTCCGCACATTTTTCACCTCCCTCCTGCAGACACCTTGACCTTTTCTCCGATCCGATTTCCGAGCAGAACTCCTGGAAGAGGTCTGTCATATGTGCGAGTTTCCCGCAGTCGAGGCTGTAATGTGTGAAGTACCCTATTCTCTCGGAGGCGACCAGCCCCATGAGGCTGAGTATGCGCAGATGCTGCGAGACGGCGCTCTGGGATATGCCCAGGCGTTTGGCCAGACCGTTCACGCAGATGGAATCGTATTCCATGAGCAGCTTCACTATCCGAAGCCTGCTCTCCACACCCAGGATGTTCAGGAACTCCGCCAGACTGCTCAGCCTATCCTCTTCCATCGCCCTGCCTTTCAGTATATAAGTATCTACTAATATACTTCTCAGGTGTCAAGATACCGAGATGCCGGACACCGGGAACTGGTATTCCGGAGCTATGGAAACCGGATCGGCTCCGCTGCGCGACTGAGCGGCGGAGAGCCCTGCGCCCTGTCCTACTCGGCGGCTTCCCTGCCCCTCTGAAGCAGGACCTGGATAACGGACATGGCAGGGTCGTTAATGGTGATGAACGTTTGCAGCGGTTCATCCATCACGGGGAACCAGGCCTCCATGGACACCTCCCCCGTGGCAGGCGTGAAGAAGGGTCTGCAGCAGTGGTTGATGATGTACCAGAGTTCCTCGGGGTAGATCATCACGTTGCTCCGCCGGTCGCCGCTTGTATAGACCAGGGCGTGTTCGCCGTAGATGAGGAATTCTTCACCGGCCCTGACGGTGAAACGCGCGTCCTGGTCGTACATGACGTCCCACATCTCGCTCATTGTCATTCGGCCGTAGGGGACTCCGTAACCCCAGTCGTCGGGTTCGTTGTCGCCGGTGATTACGATAACGGTAATGTCGCCTTCATCCCTCTCGACGTAGCGCGGATACTCCATCCCTCCCCAGTACGGATATGGGTAATGGTCGAAGGCAAGCAGAGCCATGGGCAGCGCGATCATGAGAACAAGCCAGAATCTTGTCATATCTATCACCTCCGTGAGATGTACACTCATTCGTGGCACATGGTTCCCGCAGCTCGAAGTATTCTCATCCTGGATGAGAATACTCTGTCCGGAACATGCACGTCAACGATACGTCCCTGCTGAGACGATTACGTACTCCGAGGGATCGAGAGAGGAATCCCCCGAGAAGCTCCGGCCCATTTCAGGAAGAGGAACAGAGCGACCTCATCGGAGAACCTCAGATAAACGCCCTGGGCTACTCCTTCATGGAGGCGGGACGCATGGATGACGCGCTGGCTTTCTTCCTGCTGAACGCCGATGAATACCCAGAATCCTCCAATGTGTGGGACAGCCTGGGTGAATGGTACATGACGGCCTGACAGCCTGCGGAGGCGCTGCAATGCTACCAGAAGGCGCTTCTGCTTGACGTGAGCAACGAGAACGCCAGAGCCAGGATATACTGGCTTCAGCTGGAAGTGGATGCGATGGAGAACCCTCCTTCGCTGAATGATAACGACCTGATGAGGTTCGAAGGGGTCTACGGACCGCGCCGGGTGAAACTCAGAGATGGAATCCTGTACTATTCCAGGGAGGGATTGGATCAGCCCGAGAGAATGCTGATGCCGCTGACCTCCGCCGTCTTCGTCCTGGGCGGATCCACCGACTGGCGCTTCAGGTTCGAGTTCGACCGGGACGGGGACGTTATTGCGATAGAGGGTATTAGCGTCTTCGGACCGGTGGACAGGCACGAACGCATGGAGTAAAGGGGCTGGTGCGCCGAGTATCGGACCGGCGGCTACAGCCGAGCGCCATCTCGATCAGTCTAGACCGGCTTCTCGAACATGTCGTACCAGGTCGTACTCCCTATCCTGTCTTCGGTGACCTCGCCCGCGGGACTCAGATGGAACCGCCGGTACCGGGAGCTGCCTTCAGTTGACAGGGTCGTTCCCGTTGTCCGGCAGGCATGCGGAATTGAAGTCGCTGTGTCGGAACCCGAACCGGATGGAGACATCTACAGTCTCTCGGTGCCCTACCCTGCTGGAAAACGCCAGGGTCTGCGTCCAGCAGGGGGACTGGAGAACGGGGGCTGTCTACGAGGTCGAGTACACCGATGCGGGCGGGAACGTCTCGTTCTCCGTCGATCCCCAGACTCCGGGAGAGATAGCTGTTACGGCATGGGCGCAGGACCACCATCCCTATGCCGGGACTATCACGGCGGGTTAATCGCTGCCTTCCGAAGGAGGCGCGCTGTTCCAGATCCGCTCCAATCCATCTTCATCTCCGGTGATATTCCTGGCGATGAGTGAAGCAGCAGCTGTGAAACTGGCCGTCTACGACCTTTCCGGAAGAAGAGTGGAGACCCCCTTCGATCAGACAATGCAGGCAGGCTCGTACCAGCATACCGTGGATGGGTTATGCTCCGGTCTTTACTTCGCAAGGCTTGAAACGGGCGGGGAGATGTCAGTCAGGCAGTTCCTGGTCATCTCGGGCAACTGAGTAAAAAGGACGGCTGAAAGCGTCCGTCGGAACGGGAAACCGGTCCCGCGCCGTCCGGCAATCCTATATCAGGTCCCTCAGCTGGTCTCGGAAGAAGTACCGGACCATTACGAGCATTCCTATGGCTACCAGGATAACCATCAGGGAGGCGGCGTTCCACCTGTTGATGACAAGGGCCAGGGCGACGGCGGCCGCAGGTGGATGCTCCGTGTCCGTGAGGACCATCAGGAATACGGAGAGGCCCACGGCGATTCCCCCCATCACTATGGGGCTTCCGGCCCAGCCCCAGGAGGAAAGCGGATCTATCGCCCTGCCCAGGAAGGTGCAGGCGATACCCGATGCCATGCCAACCGAATATCCTCCAAGGAGGGAGCGGAACTGCGCGGGCTGAGAGCCCGGTGAGGTGAAGACTATGAATGCCGAGGCGCCGATGGAGGCCACTATGGCCGCCTGATCGGTGTAGTCAAGTATCAGGAGCACAGCGAACACGGTGGCCGTGGCCAGGAAGCACTGGAAGACGTAGTTCCATGCGTATCGCCAGAACTTGGGGTCCAGGAGCCTGTGCCTGTGGCTCCCTTCCGGGAGCGGTCTCTTTTCTCTTTCCAGCCCGTCTTCCTTCATGGAAATGAGAATAATCTCCGGAGGGCCGCCGGGTCAAGGAACAGTCCCGTTGCGCTTCCCTGGCCTGTGCCGCACCTGGAGCTCCGGGCAGCCGGTCCGGACAGCCCCGAAGAGACAGACCATTATTGACAATGTACTTAGCGTAATGGACAACGGGGGCCTGAGACCGGAACCGGGAGGCATTTCAAACATGAAGAAGAAAGGGCGACCAGAGGTCATTCATCTCCTGAACGCGGTTCTTCCCCTTTTCCTGGATTCCGGAGCGGCTTCAGGCTGTCCGTCGGAAATGGAAGCTTTCTGCAGCGACCTTGCGGACACCTGGCACTACATGTACGCGGACCTCGACTATACGACCATGAGCGCCGACATTCAGATGAACGCCATGGGCTTCCCCGTCCTGTGCTACAAGGCGGCCAACAGCCCTGCTGAAGGACTGAGGTATGCCGAGTACGACGGTTCGGTCTGGACAGAGACCGGTATCGATCCCGGCTTCATGACGGGCAATCTCTGCCAGTTGCGCCTATCCCCAGAAGGTTACCCCCATGATCGTATACGGGGATTCCGACCCTGACGAATTCAAATACGCCTGGTTCGACGGCATGACATGGAACATCGAGACCTTCTGGACAGAAGCCGGGAACGGACTGGACGCCGCCGTGGATGACTCGGGCGGTCTGCATGTGTGTTTCTCGAAAACCTTTTCGGAGAACCTCGTCTACTACGGCTGCAGGGATTCATCCGGATGGACCTTCGTGGAGACAGGCCAGGCGACGCTGACGCGATCAACCTGGTCTTCGGACCGGACGGAGCGCTGCACGCCGCCGTGCACGAGGATCACCTGTATCATTGCCTGCGGAAACAATCGGGCTGGGAGACAGAGACGGTGGACGACAGCGACGGATTCGAAGGCGACATGGAGGTGGGGGTTGGCGGAACGGTTCACATAGCCCACGACGACTGGTTCTACAGAGACCTCTACTACGCCGGGAAGGATTCCTCGGGGTGGTACATCGAGGTGGTGAGCTGGAGCGGAAGCCGCGGCTGGTCGCCCAGCATGTACCTGGTCTTTTCGGACAATCCCCACATCTTCCACTCCAGGAGCAGCAGCTCGGAGATAGTGTGGTGGGGGTCCGACAGTCTCTCCATCGGGGAGGGACCGGACCCGGGACCGGATCCTGGACATGGGGAGACCATCATCGCAGTCTCAGGTAATCCGGTCCGCTCGTCCTCCGAAGTGAGGCTGATGATCCCTCAGGCAGGAGAGTATGAACTGTCCGTTTTCGACATGGCGGGCAGACGGAATCGGGTGCTTTTCCGAGGCCATCTTGATGAGGGAGAGTATGACATGTTCTTCGATCCTGCCTCACTGCAGGAGGGTGCCTACTTCCTCAGGCCGACGGGAGGAACCGTAGACTGTTCCAGGTCGGTGATCGTACTCGAATAGGCGCTGTCCGATACCGGGCGTGCCAGACCGGCCCTGGTTTCCAGTATCCGCCGCTGGCAGACTGCGAATCGGTCTTGCAGGACTCTCTGGATGCTGTCTACCCCACCTGCTTCCCCGCTCCGACTGCAAAGCCGCCGGCAGTGAGTCCATACTCCTCCGAGTTCATTCTCCTGTTATCAGTACTCCTGCGGGCCCAGTTCGGGCGGCACGTAAACGTCCACGCAGCCCATTACGTATGAGGCCACCTGGTAGGGAGGGAAGATCACGTGGTAGCC